>DHWG01000138.1:58091-98103 GCA_002413075.1 Desulfosporosinus sp. UBA5188
TTTTGCAGTATGGACGTTCGGCTATAGAGGGCACCATTGCCTACCAATAAGACTCGTTTTAACGCTCCAGTTTTAATTCTTTGCAAGATATCTCCGGCGAAAACCACCGCTAAACAACCACATCCACTGCCGCCCGCATGGGCATCTTGGTTGGCGTTGTAAATCATAACCCCACAATCCTTGAACCAACTACCCATATCTAGTCCATTTTTCTTAAGTACTTCCCCAGCAAGCGCAAATCCCACCGTTCCTAGATCTCCTGAGGCAATCAGGTCATAGTCCTTAGGTTTGCGCTGCATATCGTAGAGATGATTAAGAATTGTATCCGAGACCGCTGGAGCCATAGCTGCACCAATGTTATTGACATCACTCATCGCAAAATCAATGACCTTTCCGATCGTTGCAGAAGTAATTCGGGGCCCCACGCCACTTCGTCCCAGAAGCACGCTTCCTGCTCCAGTCACCGTCCACTGATCGCTCATTGCCCGTTGTAAGCCCTTTTCAGTTGGCGAACGGAACTGACGCTCTGCCGTATCATAATGACTGGATACGCCAATAAGAATATTTCTGGCAAACCCTCCGTCAATCAGCATGCTCCCAACGGCAAGACTTAGTGCCATCGTAGAACTAGCGCTGTATAAGCCGATAAATGGTAAAGTCATTTGACGTGCCGCAAAATTAGAGGTAGTAATTTGATCAAGCAAATCTCCCGCTAACATAAAATCAATGTCTTCTTTAGGTATATTAGCTTGATCAATGGAACCCTGCAACGCCTCTTCAAGCATTTTTCGCTCCGCACATTCCCAAGATTTCTCACCGTTCAGACGGTTGTTCCATACTTTACTATAGGTTTTCCCGAGAGGACCTTGCCCTTCTTTAGGACCGACGACAGAATAAGAAGATAAAATAACCGGGGGGTTAGCAAACACCACCGTCTGGTTTCCCATTCGTTTCAAATCCATCCAGCAACTCATCTCCTCATAACATACAGAAATTTGATCTAATAGATTTTAGAACTTTATGATAAGTTCTAAATAGTATTTCCTCAATTACTCAACCTTACTGCATAATCTTGAGAAATTGAGAAGTCGGTTTCTTTTGGATGACCGTAGAGCTTTTGGGACATTACCAATGATGATATAGAGCGGTGTTTCAAGCAATAAATATGATTTAAGGGGAATTTATGAAAATAGAAACTAATATTAATTAAAAATATGATATATAATTATCTTGATATAAAATACAAATAATATAGAGAGACAACCTTGTAAAGCTTCTGGAAATAAAAGGAGGATAATAATTATCGAAGGTCTGCTCGGGAGTTTCATAAAGATTTTAATTGCTTTATTGTTGGTTGGAGTGAATGGATTGTTCGTCGCCGCTGAATTTTCAATGGTTAAAGTACGTAAGACACACTTGGCGGAGCTGGCGGAGAATGGTTCTCGGAGAGCGAAAAGCGCACTTGATGTTGCCTCACAACTTGATGCTTACCTATCGGCCTGTCAACTTGGTATTACGCTGGCTTCCTTGGGCTTAGGTTGGCTTGGTGAACCGGCAATTGCTAGTCTAATCGAACCATTATTTGTGAGCTTTGGTGGTAAGAGTTTGATCTATACACATACCATTGCTTCAGCAATAGCCTTCTTAACGATCTCGTTCTTACACATAGTTCTGGGAGAACTTGTCCCTAAATCGCTGGCAATCCAGAAGGCCGAAAGCATTGCACTGGCTACCGCGGCCCCCTTAAAGGCTTTTTACTTTGTTTTTTATCCAGTTATTTGGGCACTCAATCATATAGCGAACCTAGTTTTGCATATCATGAGAATTCAACCGGCCAATGAGGCGGATCTATCACATAGTGAAGAAGAACTACGAATGTTGGTGGATGCCAGTCAAAAGTATGGCTATCTCGATACAATGGAAGGTAAACTCTTGGATAATGTCTTTGAGTTTTCGGACCGCATCGCGAGTGAAGTAATGATTCCACGCCAAGATATGGTGTGTCTTTTCATACAGGATACGTTTGAGGAGATTCTCGAGGTGTTAAAAGAATATGGACATACACGTTATTTGTTGTGTGATGATGATAAAGACAATGTTCTGGGATTAGTCCATATGCGGGACATCATTCGGTTACAGGAACAGGTTGGAGAGAAAAATATTACGGATATTAAGCGAGATATCCTGGCGGTTCCAGAAGGAATGCCCATTTCTCATCTTGTACAGAGAATGCGGAGCCAACGAACCCATATGGCGGTTATTGTTGATGAATTCGGCGGTTCCGCGGGGCTGGTTACCCTTGAGGATATGCTCGAAGAATTGGTCGGGGAAATTTTCGATGAATTTGAGTCTGAACAACCGGAAATTCAGAAAGTCTCCGGAAATGAATATATACTCAATGGTCGAGTCTTATTGGAAGAAGTCTCAGAAATGTTGGAAATTGTTCTCGAGGAAAATACCGTTTCTACAATCGGTGGATATATTTTCTCACGGTTAGGTAGAAAGCCAGTTAAGGGGGATAATGTTTATTTCGATGGGTTTAACTTTGGAGTTCTAGAGGTTGCTGGGTATAGAATTACGAAAGTTAAGGTCATGAAAAAGTCCCTCGATAGTTAAAGTGAAGTCCACGACAATCATGAGAAGCTGTAATTTGGCCCATTGGCAAAGAAATCATGACAAACACTTATGGAAATAAAATAATCAAGAGGCTCTTGTCATGACAAGAGCCTCTTGATTATTTGCGTTTGCGTTGTTTACTTCTTCTTAAAGGTCGTAGTTTCGACGGGCTTGGGTTGCCCTTTCAGGACAAGGTTCAAGGTAATCCCCACAATGGTTGCCCATGCGACTCCGTGTGTCGGCAATCCGATTCCAAGGGCAAAGATTACAGACGCTATGATAAGGTTTTTGTTATCTGAAAGATCTACCTTTGCCTCGATAAGAGTCCGTAAACCTGTCGTACCGATCATCCCGAACAGGAGGATCGTGACCCCACCCATCACGGCAGTGGGTATGGACATGATCGCAGCTTGCAAGGGGTTTAACATGCTAAAGATGATCGCGAGGGTTGCTGCCACCCAAATGTTGAACGTGCTGTACACTTTAGTCACGGCTAACACACCAATGTTTTCACCATAAGTGGTGACTGGAGGGCCTCCGAGGAAGCTTGCGACGACGGTGGCCAGACCGTTTCCTAAAAGAACTCGGTGGAAGCCAGGGTTTTCAATGGGATCTGAGTGAGTAATATTTCCGAGCACAATCATATGGCCTAAATCTTCAATGATCGTTACCAAGGCGAGAGGGGCCATAGTCAAGAGGGCTACTTTATCAAAGCTGGGTAATTGGAAACCACTTCCCAGTTTGACCGGGAAGATGAAAAGTTGACTCAACGAGGCATAGATTGGATTGAAGTCGACGAGGCCCATGAAAGAAGCGACGGCATATCCGGCGAGGATGGCCACGAGGATCGGGATGATTTTTAAGAAGCCTTTAGCATACACCGAGAGTAAAGCCGCAACGGCTAAAGTGAAGGCGGCAATCGGCCAGTTTTTTGAGGCCATACTAATGGCCACGGGCGTCAAACTTAGACCGATGATGGCTACGACTGGACCGGCAACGATTGGGGGGACGATTTTATGAATCCAGCGTGTCCCAAAGGCAGCCATAAGAAAATAGATAATGACATACACCATACCGACGGCTAAAACGCCACCCATGGCTGCGGTAGGATTATGATTTGTCTGAACAAAGGTCGTTAAGGCCGCAATGTAGGCGAAAGATGAACCGAGATAAGCGGGGATCCGACTTTTCGTGAGTAAAAGAAATATTATTGTGCCAACTCCTGAAGAAAGTAGCGCAACAGATGGGCTTAGTCCTGTCAAAAATGGGACAAGAACTGTAGCACCAAACATCGCAAAGACGTGTTGCAAGCCGAGAGGGATGGCCTGGACAAGGGGAAGTTTTTCGTGGATTTGAACTTCTGTAGACATGGTATACCTCCTCTTTTTATACAAAAAACCTCTTCCCTGCCCGCAAGCAAGAAAGAGGTGTCCATGTTGAACTCATGGTTCTCCATCCCCTTCTTAGTCTCACGGGACTAATTTAAAGGTTCAAGTATTTAACTTTGACGATTATACCATAACTTCTTCTATTTTAACAAGAGGCTATTCATCCCTAGAAGCATTGTACGACATCGACCTGTACGACATCGATGGCGAATTTAGTGAGATAATAATTTAACTTAATTTTGTAGCCATTATAAATAATCACAAAATCCTAATAATTTATTCAAGGTGGACTATGATATAATATAATGCAAATAAAAATTTGGTTAATCATTTGACTCGTAAGGAGGCGTCGTATGTATCGTTATGCTGAAGTATTGATTGATGTAGCAAATCGGCGCCTAGATCAAAGTTATCATTATCTTATTCCTGAATCTCTTGAGTTGAAAATAGGGATGCGGGTTCTCGTTACGCTCCAGAACCGTAAAATCCAGGGACTTGTTGTAAATCTGACGAATGATTTACCGGAGGAACTAGCGTCTGTGAAGCTCAAACCTGTGTTAGAAGGATTGGGTATGGACAGTCTCGTTCCATCCGATCTGATTGAACTGGCCCATTGGTTAGCGCAAACGACCATTTGTTCAATGGCTCAAAGCTTACATACGGTTTGGCCACTGCTCAATGGGAAAGTTGAAGAGTGGATTATTCCACTAGCAGCCCTCACAGACCCCGATGTGCAAACGTTGAAGTGGCTAGATATAGAGGCCTTTCGAGCCATTAAAGTGCTTAACCGTGCGCGCAATAGGGGGATACCGATTAAAACCTTCATTAGGCGAGCCGCTATATCGGAGGCAGCGCTCGAGAAGCTTCTCCAAGCCGGATGGGTAAAGAAAGAAGCCCGCTTTGTATCAATAGGGGAAGGCCCTGTGAGAAAAAAATCCCTCGGTGAAGCGTCTTTAAAACGTAAGAGCTCAGCGGGTAGAACGTATGAATTATCTGGGGAGCAAGCAACAGCCGTAAAAAATGTGTTGACGGCCTTAGCGGAGGGCTCGCCCCAGACTATTCTGTTGCATGGTGTGACAGGTAGTGGAAAAACGGATGTTTATCTTGAGTTAATAGCGCAGGTTCTTACCCAAGGTGGCGATGCAATTCTTCTGGTACCAGAAATTTCCTTGACCTCTCAAGTTGCCCGTTATTTTGAAACCCGATTTGGTGATCAGGTTATTATATTGCACTCTCGTTTACGACCGAGGGAAAAGATGAAAGCCTGGGAGGATATTTTGGTAGGTCAAAAGCGGATCGTCATTGGCACTCGTTCGGCAGTGTTTGCCCCTCTACCCCATTTAAGGCTCATCATTTTGGATGAGGAACATGATGGTGCATATAAGCAAGATGAGAACCCCAAATACCATGCGCGTGATGTCGCTCGCAAACGGATGGAACAGAGAAAGGGCGTCGTCTTGCTCGGCAGTGCAACGCCCTCATTGGAAGCTTATGCTGCCGCACAATCTGGTAAAATACGTAGACTCACTATGACTCAACGGATCGGCGAAAGTACCCTGCCACCGGTTGAGATCGTGGATATGAGGGAAGAACTTATGCAGGGAAATCGCAGTATGTTTTCCCGTCTGATGCAACAAAAGCTGCGTGAAAGGTTAGAGCGGGGCGAGCAATCAATGCTCTTCCTGAATCGCAGAGGATATTCTACCTTCGTGGTTTGTCGAGAATGTGGCTATGTAGTCAGTTGCCCAAATTGCGATATTACTCTGACGTATCATAGCCAAGGTCAAGCTATGCGCTGTCATTATTGTAATCACCAGGAACTCCCTCCTCTAACATGTCCGAAATGTGCTAGTCGATATATTCGGTTTTTTGGACAGGGAACGCAGCGTGTCGAAGAAGAATTACAGGGCTTACTTCCCGAGACGTCTATCTTGCGCTTAGACTTTGATACCACACGTTCTGGGGATGCACATCACGTGATCTTGGAGAGCTTCCGCCGTCAAGAAGCGTCGATCTTGGTCGGAACACAAATGATGGCGAAAGGACTGGATTTTCCAAATGTCACCTTAGTGGGGGTCATTGCCGCAGATCAAACCCTCAATATGCCAGATTTTCGGGCCAGAGAACGGACGTTTCAACTATTGACGCAGGTGGCAGGTCGAGCAGGTCGGAGCACTAAGCCGGGCGAGGTTGTCATTCAAACGTATTCTCCCACAGATAGTGCCATCGTGAGAGCGGCACATCATGATTTTAAGGGGTTTTTCTGGGAAGAAATAAGCTATCGAAAAGAACGAAACTATCCCCCGTATACCCATATTGTTCGTGTCCTGTTGCTCCATGAAAAAGAGGATCGGGTGATCAAGGCGGCCCACGATTTGGGGGCTTGTCTACAACAAGGAAGGTTAGACCGCACGTTAGGAAAGAATGAATTGGATATACTGGGTCCAGCACCTGCTGTATTTACCAGAATTAAGAATCAATGGCGCTGGCAAATATCTGTCAAAGGCAGGCATCTAGACCTACTCAGGGCGTTCATACATCAAGGCGTTCAACGTTTTTACAAAGGCTCAGCCAGCAGCGGGATTATCTTGAATATCGAAGTTGATCCACTTTCCAGCTAGAAGACATCGACTTAGGGGCTAGTCATAGAATATAATAATATTAGGACACGGAATTATGGGTTGACTGAAAGGGAGTAACAAGGCAATGGCTGTATATAAAATTGTAGAAATTGGTGCAGATGTTTTACGACTCAAGGCAAAAACGGTAAAAGAGGTTAACCCGTCCATCATAAAACTCTTAGACAACATGATCGATACCTTGCATGCGGCTGATGGCGTAGGCCTAGCGGCCCCCCAGATTGGGGTCTCTAAGCGGGTCATCATTGTAAAGGTGGATGACGTGCTTGTTGAACTGATTAATCCGGTCGTTTTAGAAAGCGCGGGACAAAACAGTGCTGAGGAAGGGTGCCTTAGTATCCCGAATGTCACAGGAGATGTCCTAAGACCTGCTAAAGTCCGTGTTCAGGGGATAAATCGTTACGGACAAATGGTAGACTTTCAGGCGGAGCGTTTGTTGGCTCGCGCTTTGCAACATGAGATAGACCATCTTGAAGGAATATTGTTTGTTGATGTCGCGAAGAAGACATACCGTAGTTAAATAAAGCGCGGATCACGAACAGCGAACCACAAGTAGGGGGATTAGCTATGCGATTAGTTTTTATGGGCACACCAGATTTTTCAGTACCTTCTTTACGGGCCCTTGTTCAGGGCGGACATGAAGTGGTGGGTGTCTTTACACAACCTGATCGACCGTGCGGGCGTGGGAAAAAATTAAAACCTAGTCCGGTAAAAGTAGCGGCTGAAGAACTTGGTTTGGCTATTTTTCAACCGGAAAAAATAAAGGAACAAGCAGCAATCAATCAGCTAAAGGCGTTAGCCCCCGATTGCATTATTGTCGTTGCTTACGGACAAATCTTATCCAGAGAAATTTTACAACTGCCGACAAAAGGGTGTATCAACGTTCACGCTTCGTTACTTCCTGTCTATCGTGGGGCAGCACCCATTCATTGGGCTGTCATGAGGGGGGAGATCTGTACCGGAGTGACCACCATGTTGATGGATGAAGGTTTAGATACAGGAGACATGTTACTGAAACGAGAAGTGTTTATCACGGATGAAGCAACAACGGGCGAGCTTCATGATGAACTAATGGCCATAGGCGGAGAACTTCTTATAGAAACGTTAGATCAGTTAGAAGTGGGTACGCTCATGGCGACACCACAATCGGGACCGTCAAATTATGCGCCCCTTCTAAGACGTGGACATGAAGGTCTTGATTGGTCGCGTGGAGCGGTTGATCTGCATAATCAGGTTCGGGGGCTAAACCCTTGGCCGGGTGCGTTTGCAACCTTCCGAGGCGAGAATCTTAAGATCTGGAGAAGCACTCCCTTGCCTAGGACGAATGTGTCGACCGAGACGGTAGCGTTTTCAGAGGTGGCGACGGCCGAGCCGGGTCAAATTCTTCAGGTGTTGGAAGATCGTCTCGTGGTTCAAACAGGGGACGGAGTCCTGCAGATTCTGGAGGTCCAACCAGCAGGAAAACGCGCCATGCCAGCTAGGGATTTTTTCAATGGCCGACATGGCCAGATTGGAGAAAAACTAGAGTAGGGAAAATTGGCACGTAGACAGTCCACGATGCTTAAATATTTAGTGAAAACGGAGGTCAAAGTATGTTTTATTGGGACGGCACGATTTTTCTCTTAATTCCAGCCATATTACTGTCTCTATACGCTCAATATAAAATATCGTCGACTTACAAAAAATACTCTAAAATCCGTTCCCAATCTGGGATTACGGGGGCACAAACTGCGCGAGACCTCTTGAATAGTAACGGGCTATACGATGTGCGAGTCGAACGGATCGGAGGAAGGCTTTCTGACCATTACGATCCACGGACCCGAGTTATTAACCTCAGTGAAGACGTCTATCAGGGCAACTCGCTTGCATCCGTGGCAGTAGCAGCCCATGAAACGGGGCATGCCTTACAACACGCGGCAGAGTATATTCCCATGAAACTAAGGTCGTCCTTTGTCCCTGTCGCGAATCTCGGCAGCGGGGCCGGACCAATATTGATCATGGCGGGTCTTTTCATACCGAGTGTGGGCTGGCTCCTTACGTTAGGGATTTTCGCTTTTGCCTTTGCGGTCCTTTTTCAGATCATAACGCTTCCGGTAGAATTTAATGCTAGTCATAGGGCTTTGTCACTATTACAGGAGCGCAATATGTTGGGAAGTGAGGAAATTGGGGGGGCGCGCTCGGTGCTTAATGCCGCAGCGTTAACCTATGTTGCGGCGGCGTTCGCTGCAATACTTCAGTTAGTTCGGCTTATCCTGATTTCACGAGGTCGAAGCGATGATTAAAGAGACAGCCCGAGGAATGGCAGTCCAGCTCCTGACGCGCGTCGAGACACAAGGGGCTTATGCTAATCTCTTGCTCCAGAAAAATATTACCCGCTTAACGGATTCTAGAGATCGTCAATTTGTGACGTTATTGGTCAATGGTTCGCTTAAACACAAGCTAACCTTGGATTACGCGCTGCGGTTGCATTTAACCAAACCCATGTCCTCACTTCCCCATGAAGTTCGGGCGATCTTGCGCCTCGGGGCTTTCCAACTGCTTTATGTGGATAAAGTTCCGGACCCCGTTGCCATCAATGAAAGCGTGGAATTAACGAAGCCCTTTCCTAAATTTACAGGGCTGGTGAATGTGGTCTTACGGAAGGTTATGACCAAGGCCTGGGATTTTCCTTGGCCCGATGTCAAACGACAAACCGTGCGCTATCTTTCGGTGCGCTATTCTCATCCCGAATGGATGATTCAGCGCTGGCTCAAACGCTGGGGTTTGGAGGAAACGGAAGCCTTGTGTCAAGCCAATAATGAGCCGGCGCAAACTTGGATTCGCACGAATACGCTGAAGATCTCGCGTGAAGATTTAATCGATCGTCTCATGGGTGAAGGCGTTACCGTCGAGCCCGGGACACGTATTCCAGAAAGCCTAAGGATCCAACATTTTGGGGCCATAGATCGGTTAGAGAGTTTTCAGGAGGGGTTGTTCACGGTTCAAGATGAAAGCTCCCAGCTGGTTGCTCATGTGGTAGACCCAAGACCAGGGCAACGTGTCTTGGACACCTGTAGTGCCCCTGGTGGGAAAACGACGCATTTGGCACAGATGATGCAAGATGAGGGAGAAATCATGGCTTTTGACATCCATGAGAAAAAACTCGAACTCATTAATCAGTCGGCCCAGAGACTTGGAATTACGATTATCCAACCACAATTTGGAGATGCTCGCGATTTGCCTGGAGTAAAACTCGGTTCGCAGCAACGGGTGTTAGTTGACGCTCCTTGCTCGGGATTGGGCGTTCTTCGACGCAGAGCAGATCTCCGTTGGCAGAAAGAAGAGCAAGACCTTAAGGCCTTACCCCTCCTTCAACTGGCTATCTTGGAAAGGGCGTCATCTTGTGTTGAAGTGGGAGGAGATTTGATCTACTCGACTTGTACCATTGAACCAGAAGAGAATTTTGAAGTGGTTAAGACGTTTCGTTCCACCCATCCGGAATTTGAAGCCGTTAACTTGCTGGATGAGTTGCCTTTTGACCTCGAAGATCCAAGAGATATTCAACAAGCGAGTAAAGGAATGCTACAGCTTTTACCTCATCGCCACAACATGGACGGATTTTTCTTAGCAAAATTTCGTCGCAGGGAAGTTTAGCTGGAATGAATTGGGTGTATAATAAATATTATGGAAACAAGAGAGTTACGTGGGTGCTCCGAGGATGAATTAATTGAGATTTGTGAAAAAATCGGTTTAAAACGGTTTCGGGCAAGCCAATTATTCCAGTGGGTCCAACAAAAAGCAGTGCGAACCTGGGAAGAAATGAAGAATATCGGGGCCAGTGATCGGCAAGCGTTCAGTTCCCGCCTGAGTCTTTATCCTTTGGAAAAGGTGCGAGAACAACGTTCCAAGGACGGCACTCGAAAGTATCTATTCCGCCTTGACGACGGTGAAACGATTGAGTGTGTTCTCATGGATTATGCAAGGACTAGATCGCGGGATCGTCACACAGTTTGTGTCTCCACTCAAGTGGGTTGTGCGGTGGGGTGCGCCTTTTGTGCGACAGGGTTGGAAGGCTTTCGGAGAAACCTCACTGTCGCTGAAATCGTCGGTCAAGTCATAGATATTACCCATGAAGTTCGTCAAGAGGATCCGGATTTTCAGGTGACCAACCTTGTCTTTATGGGTATGGGCGAACCCCTTCTCAATTATGATCACCTTCTTCAGGCAATCCACCTATTAAATCAAAGCAAGGGTTTAAACATTGGCATGCGTCGAATGACGATTTCAACCTGTGGTGTCGTGCCCCGGATTATTCAACTGGCGAAAGATAATCCTCAGGTGGGTCTTGCCGTATCACTTCATGCAGCACAGGATGACGTGAGAAATGAACTGATCCCCATGAATCGTCGTTATCCGCTGTCCCAGCTTATGGAGGCCTGCCAAGAGTATACAGAAATCACGCATCGACGGATTACTTTCGAGGTTGCCTTGACGACTGAGAACGCGAGACCTGAAGAAGCTGAGGCCCTGGCACGATTACTGAAAGGACAGTTTGGACATGTGAATTTGATTCCGGTTAATCCTGTGGCAGGAACTGGAATGGAGCGTCCCAATCCAGAGCTTATGAGGAAATTTGCCCAGGTGTTAGAAGATGCAGGAATGTCTGTTTCCTCACGTGAGGAGCGGGGTACGGATATTGACGCAGCGTGCGGTCAACTTCGTCGACAGTGGGAGGGAGAGTTAAAATGAGCCTATTGGCCCGATTTGAAGGAATGGCTGAATATTTATTTACCGTCCCTTTCAAAAAAAGTGCTGCCCGCCTTCAACCAGTGGAAATTGCTAAAGAACTTGTGAAGGCGATGCTGAAAAATAAGCAAGTGAGCATTTCGCAGGTCTACGTGCCGAATATCTATCGGGTTTACCTCCATTCTAGTGATTGGGGGCCCTTAGCTAGTTTCGGGGATGTGTTCCTCATAGAACTCTCCAAGTATTTAGTGGCAGAAGCGGAACGGAACGGATATACGTTTTTAACCAAACCAGCCATTGAGTTGCATTCGGATGACACTGTGAAAGCCCGAGAGATGGTCGTCGAAGTGGATTTTGATGACTCTATTGAAGTAGACTGGGGCGAGGAAGACAACAAAGGTGAAGAGCCTGAGGATGAACCTGATTGGCGTGAATCCACAACCATCTTTAAAGAGAGTATTAGACCAAACTTATCAGACAAAGATCTGAAAGGAAGGAATCCAGAGAACTTTCTAGAAATAGTAGAAGGACCGGATATTGGTCAGTCACTGGTGCTAAAGGATTCGGAAATTTGCCTTGGCCGTCATGGACAATGTGAGCTGGTACTCCATGACCCTGAGGTTTCGCGACGGCATCTCAAGATTGCCCCTGCGGAGAACGGCTGGAGGTTGGATGATTTGGGTAGTACCAATGGTTCGTTTGTTAATGGTCAAAGAATTACACATCAGACAGCGGTTCCTGGGGATCGTATTCAAATCGGTCAAAGTGTACTGGTGATACAAAGATCACCTCTGGAATGAATTTAAACTGGAGGGTCGTATGCAATTTGTATTAGTCATTGGACGGCTAGCTTTTGTCGCCATTATCTATCTTTTCCTATTCCGCATTTTTACGGCACTTGTGGCGGATCTCCAAATGAAGGGGATATTTCAACGCCCGACGAGTGAATATGGACGGTTAGAGGTACTGACCGGGTCAGAATCACTGTCTAAAGGGAGCATTTTCCGGGTGGACGGAAAAGGGCTGAGTTTGGGGCGTGGAAAGCAAAATGATATCGTATTACCGGACCACTTTGCTTCTATTGACCATGCTGTTTTTAGGTTACAAAAAGGACATACCATTGTCGAAGACCTAGGAAGTACTAATGGAACCTGGGTCAATGGAGAGCAAATCCATTCTCCAGTCCAAATGGTTGTCGGGGATTATGTGAAGATTGGAAGTATTACCTTCCAATACTCGAGGTGGCAAAATGAGAGTTCTAAGCTTTAGTGAAAAAGGCTGTATTCGTAAAAATAATGAGGATTCTTTTCTGGTGTTACCTTTGCACGGTATTTATGCTGTGGCGGATGGTATGGGGGGGCACCGCGCTGGAGAAGTGGCGTCTTCAACCGCCTTGCAGGAATTGGAAAAATGGGCACCTCGCTTGGTTGGGCTTGAGGATCAAGCTTTGGAAAGCGGCTTGGCAGAAGCTTTTGTTCAAGCGAATCGGGTCGTTTATGAATCCTCGACCACTGTGCCAGAAAACGCCGGGATGGGAACGACTCTGACAGTTTTACTGGTTCGTAGCGAGACGGTTGTTATTGCTCATGTTGGAGACAGTCGAGCGTATCTATGGCGCAATGAGGCGTTAACTTCCTTAACAATAGACCATTCGTTGGTCGGAGAACTTGTGAGGTTAGAACAGATCTCCCCTGAAGAAGCGGAAAAACATCCCCAACGGCATGTGTTGATGCGGGCTATAGGGGCAGACCAGGAGATTGAACTGGATTGCAGGAGTCTAAGTCTGCAGACCGGTGATGTTTTCCTTTTGTGCACTGACGGTTTTTCCAATCTGATTAGCAATCAGGAGCTTGCGGAACAATTCCTTGAACCGGACTCCTGGGAAGGTCGGTTCGAAAATCTACGGAAGCTTACCCTAGAACGGGGTGCCCCAGATAATTTTACAGCCTTATGCTGTATATTGGAGTAAGCCGATGATTCAACGTTTAATCACGCGTATTATCATATTAGCCATGATGTGGATAGGCCTTTTATTACTTAAAGAGAGCTTAAGCACCCAACTCCTATGGCAAGCGCTCATCTTTTCGGTCATAGTTCTACTGGGCAGTCTGCTGGAACAAATTCTCCATTATCAAGGGGATCCCTATATTTTACCAGTCGTCCAGGCTATCATGGCGTTAGGGCTTGTATTCGTGGTACGCATCGAACCAGAGCGTCTCATCTACAAAGGACAAGCAGTACACCAATTTTGGTGGGTGAATGTCGGACTTCTGATCTTCTACGCGGTTTTATGGATGATCCGAGATTATCGAAAGTTAGGCAGGCTTAGATACCTATGGGGGCTAGTCGCGGTTGCCTTGCTGCTGGTGACACTTCTATTTGGCTCTACGGCAGGGGGCGCAAAAAGTTGGCTCAACCTCGGCGGAATCACGCTACAACCAGAGGAATTTGTCAAACTAGCCTTGCTCTTATTTATGGCAAGGTACTTGGAAGAAAATGAAGAATTGTTGCGAGTTGGAACGGTGCAATGGGGAAGATTCTCTTTACCTGATTGGAGGACCTTGGGTCCGTTTATGATTATGGTTGCGTTTATACTTGGAATTTTAGCGGCCCAGAAAAGCTTGGGGACAGCGTTGGTCTTTTATATGCTCTTTGTTCTGATGCTTTATGTTGTGACGGAGCGGGCCCTCTATTTAGGAATTTCTGTACCGATTTTTTTGATGACGGGCACCGTAGGCTATATGCTCTTTAGGCATGTGCGCGTCAGAGTGATGGTGTGGATGAATCCTTGGCAAGATCCGAACGGAGGTGGGTACCAAATTGCTCAATCTTTGTTTGCGATTGGTGGCGGGGGAATTCTCGGGACTGGATTAGGCAACGGAATTGGGGCAACGACGGTGCCCGCGGCTAGTACTGACTTTATCTTTTCCGTCATTGCTGAGGAACTTGGCTTTGCTGGGGCTATGGCTGTACTGGTGCTCTTTCTAATTGTTGTCATAAGAGCTTTTGGCATTAGCCTAAGGGCCAAGGACCGATTTGGGCAAATCTTAGCGGCAGGAATTGGAATTCTCCTTGGAACAGAAACGTTAATTATTCTTGCTGGAGTCACTAAACTACTTCCGCTGACAGGCATACCACTTCCTTGGGTAAGTTATGGTGGAAGTTCGCTGATTGTTCACTCTATCTTGCTGGGCGTGTTGCTGAATATCTCAAATGCTACGGCGGTAGGTTCTCACAGCACCAAAAATACCAAGAATAAGGGAAAGGAGTATGCAACATAATGCGAGGGGTACGACGAGTAGCACTTGGCATGGCCTTGAGCTTTTTCATCCTAAGTCTTGGTTTGGTTTATTGGCAGGTGGCACAAGCCGATACGTTGTTGGAAAATCCTGCGAATAAACGCTTAATTCTTATGGAAAATCGAGTGACCCGGGGAGGGATTTTCGATCGTAATGGCGAAATAATAGCCCAAACTAAAACGACGAACGGAAAGAAAGCTCGTGTTTATGCTAAAGACGCGGAAATGTTTGAGCCGCTCCTTGGTTACTCATCCGTGACACTCGGTTCCTCGGGTATTGAAGGAAGCTCGGCAGACTGGTTACTGGGCGTAAAGAATGCCACACCCACGCAAGCCATTCAACAGCTGTTCGCCCTTCCCCGTAATGGCGATGATGTGGTGCTTACCTTGGATTCGCGTTTGCAGAGCCTTGCGTATAACGCACTCAAGGGGAAACTGGGAGCCGCTGTGGCCATCGATCCTCGGACCGGTGAGGTGTTAGCCTTGGTGAGTCAACCTAGCTTTAGTCCCACAACCCTTGAAGAGACTTGGAAGACTATAAACGAACAAACAGGAAGCCCACTGCGTAATCATGCTTTTTCCCTCTTCCCGCCGGGCTCGGTCATGAAGGTGGTCACGTCGGCCGCTTTATTCCGAAGTGGGATAAATACCACGGATCTGTATGAAAGCAAGGGCTCGGCAGTGATTAATGGACAAACTATTACTGAGCAAAACGGCAAGGCCTTTGGCTGGGTGAACTATAATATGGCGTTAGCAGACTCTTGTAACGCCTACTTTGCCACTTTCGGCGTACAGGCAGGGGATAAGACGTTCCTTTCAACGACGAAGGGCTTCGGATTTGGGCAAAAAATTCCTTTTGAATTCAATGTCCCAACGAGTTCCATTACGAATGCAGCGAAACCGAAACTTCCAGCGACGTTGTCAACAAACCTTCTCGCTGCCAGTGCTTTTGGTCAAGGCGAAGTTCTAGTTTCACCCTTCCACATGGCCTTGGTAGCGGCCGGTATCGCAAATCATGGAGTTATCATGACCCCACATCTTATCGAGCGTGTCCTAGATCCCACGCAAACGATTGCCTTTGAACAGAAACCCCAGCCTTGGCTGAATGCGCTGAATAAAGAAGAAGCGGATAAAATAACCAGCGCGATGGTCTCATCAGTGAACGATGGGACAGCGGCACCAGGGGCAATACCTGGTGTTCAAGTTGCCGCTAAAACGGGTTCAGCAGAACACCCTGGAGAGGGAAAGACACATGCTTGGTTTATTGCTTTTGCACCAGCAGAGGCCCCACGGATCGCGGTAGCCGTACTCGTGGAAAATGGTGGAACCGGTGGAGGGGCAGCTGCTCCGATTGCACGACAGATCATGCAAGAAGCACTGAGCCAGAAAGTAGGTGACAAATAGTGAGTAAAATCTTTGGGGGACGATATGAAGTCATAGACCGAATCGGCGCTGGTGGTATGGCCATTGTTTATAAGGCCAAGGATCTTCTACTGAACCGTGTTGTGACCATAAAGGTGCTCCGAGAACAGTTTGTCTCAGATGAAGACTTTATTCGCCGTTTTAGGAGGGAAGCTCAATCCGCTGCGAGTTTGTCCCATCCCAATATCGTATCCGTCTATGATGTGGGTAAAGAAGGCGATATGGAATATATCGTCATGGAATACGTGGAAGGTCGTAATCTAAAAGAAATCATACGAGAGTATGCGCCACTGTCTACCGATCAATCGATTAACCTTGGGCGGCAAATTACAAAAGCCATACAAAACGCTCATGAGCACCATATTATACACAGGGATATTAAACCGCACAACATCTTGGTGACGGCAGAAGGTCATGCCAAGGTCACGGACTTCGGAATTGCGCGGGCGGTATCTTCCGCAACGGTGACCCATACCGGAGATATCATAGGGTCAGTTCATTACTTGTCGCCTGAACAGGCTAAAGGCCTGGTAAGTAATGAGCAATCAGACATTTACTCCCTAGGAATCGTCCTCTATGAATTGGTCACGGGTAGAGTTCCGTATGACGGAGAAACCCCGATTACCATTGCGCTCAAACACCTTCAGGAACAACCCGTTTTGCCGAGTAAGATCAATCCATTGGTTGATAAGGAATTTGAAGCCGTGATTATGCGGGCCATCGCTAAGTCGCCCGAACAACGCTACAAATCGGCTAAAGATCTTTTGGAAGATCTCAACCACATTCAGGCAGGTCGGCCGATTTCTAAGTTAGTCATCCCTCTTGCGGATGACTCGGAGGCAACCCAGACTCACAAAGGAATGGCCACCATTCTAGCCCCAATACCGACAAAAGACTCTGCGCTTGGGGCGGAATCCTCCTCAGTGAAGAAGAAGCCGTCTAAGAAACAGTGGAAATGGATTGCGCTGGGACTCGCACTGCTGTTCCTCTTACTTGGAGGGCTGGCCTTAAATAACTATTTAGCCGTCGATCAAACAAAGGTCCCTGATGTTGTCCAGAAAACGGTCCCTGAGGCAGGAACCTCTATGAAGGAGGCTAAACTTATTCTGGATCCCATAGTTATTTATGATTTTAGCGATACCATCGAGAAAGACCATATCATTTCTCAGGAGCCGAAGGCGCAGATATCCGTTAAAATTGGCAGGGCCATTCAAATCACCGTCAGCAAAGGTCCGGAAACAGCCAAATTCCCAGATATAACAACCGGACAGATGTCTAAAGAAAATGCCGAAATCACCATCAGTAATGCCGGATTTGACATTAAAAAAATAGTCTACGACACTAAGACCAATGAAAATGTCCCAAAAGGTGCTATTAGCGCCCAGAATCCTGCGCCAAATGCTACTTGGGCAAAAAGCGGGGGAATTCTTTTGACCATCAGTGATGGAGAACAGTTTCACCAGATTAATATGCCCAATGTCATCGGCAGAACCTCCACAGAGGCAAAAAAAGCGCTTGAAGAGAACAACCTAGTAGTGCTGATACAAACGCTACAATCAGGGACTTCTCCGGCAGACGTGGTGCTCAGCACGATTCCCAACCCGGGAGAGACCATTAAGCAAGGATCTGAGGTTACCATGGTTGTTTCACTAGGACCTGGGCCAATTGCTCAAGCCAACGATCAAAAAGTTAAAAAAAAAATAGTCGTCATTAACAGCAGGATGAGTGAGGGCGATTTATGATCGAAGGCGTTTTACTCAAAGGATACGGTGGGTTTTATTATGTTTATGCGGAGGACCGCGTATGGGAATGTTCTCTACGTGGTCGATTTCGTGTGAAAGATCAAGACTTTTTGCCGGGAGATCAGGTGAAAATTTTACCGAAAGAGGGGGATAAGGCGACGATCGAGGCGGTTGAGCCACGGCGAAACGCTTTAAGTCGTCCGACGATTGCCAACGTGGATCAGGCAATTTTGGTCTTTGCCATGACGTCTCCTAAGCCAGATCTGAACCTGCTGGATCGTTTGTTGGTTCAGGTGACAGATGCCGACATTGAACCGATCTTAGTCTTCACGAAATTGGATAAATTTCAGGAAGCTGCTTCATCGGGCAGCTCTGAGAGTCATGCCATAACGGATGTTTACCGTAAAATAGGATACACTGTGTTTGAGGTTTCCAGTGAAACAGGTCAAGGAATTGATGAGGTTGGCACCCGGTTAAAGGATAAGATCAGTGTGCTTGCCGGACCTTCTGGGGCCGGTAAATCGAGTCTCTTCAATGCCTTATCTCCTGGAAAAAAATTAAAGACAGGGGAATTAAGCCTAAAGTCTAAGCGTGGCCGCCATACCACCCGCCATGTTGAATTGATGGTCTGTGCTGGAGGGCTTGTCGCCGATACACCCGGATTTTCCTCTCTCTTTATACCAACGATGAAACGAACGGAATTAGCCGAGTGTTTTCCGGAATTTGCTCAGCGTCGCCACCAGTGTCGGTTCAGTAGTTGTATCCATGATAAAGAACCGAATTGTACCATTAAAGAAGCTCTGGAAAAGGGAGAAATTTCTCCCCTTCGATACGAACACTACATAATATTCTTGCAAGAAGTTATTGCAGCAGAGAGGAAATATTAAAATGATTCAAATTGCCCCTTCTATTTTATCCGCTGATTTCTCTCGACTCGGAGAGCAGGTGCGCTTGGTTGAGGATGCCGGTGCGGAGGTTTTACATATTGATGTGATGGACGGGCATTTCGTCCCCAATCTTACCTATGGTGCGGTTGTCGTTCAATCCTTAAGAGCTCATTCTAGGATGCGTTTTGATGTTCATCTGATGGTGGAGAAGCCAGAACTGTTGATTGCAGATTTTGCTGCGGCTGGGGCCGATCATATTACCTTTCATTTAGAAGCCACCTGCCATGTACACCGCGTGATTCAACTCATCAAAGAACATGGGATGACCGCTGGAATTTCACTCAATCCCGCGACACCCCTTGATGGACTTAAGTATATTTTGCCGGATTTAGATATGGTGCTCTTAATGACGGTCAACCCAGGATTTGGGGGACAAAAATTCATAGCCAACGTGATCCCCAAAATTCAAGTTCTCTCTCGCCATATTCAACAGACCCAGTCTTCCTGTCTCATAGAAGTGGATGGTGGGATTAATTTGGAAACCGCACCCATCGCGGTAAAAGCAGGTGCTCATATTTTAGTGGCAGGGGCTGCTATTTTCGCGCAACCCGATCCCCAACAAGCCGTGGAAAGACTTCGTCAAGCAGCACACTCTATGAAGAGCGAGTAATGAAGATTGCCGTCTTAGCGAATGGTGCTTGGGATATAGGTTGGGGCAGTCGGGTCCTAAAAGAGGTCGATTATTTAATAGGTGCGGATGGGGGAGCGAACCAGGCTTTCCTTTCAGGACGGTTACCTGATCTCCTTATCGGGGATATGGATTCGGTGACCCCAGAAATTCTGAAGCAATGTAAAAATGCGGGCTGCGTCATTCAACGATTTCCCTGCGAAAAGAATGAGACGGATCTGGAATTGGCACTAATTGTTGCTGAGGAGCAGGCCCGTCTTGTTGGTGAACGGGTTATTTGGCTCTATGGGGCGACGGGGAAACGAATTGATCATTTTATGGGTAATATAGCGCTGATGCTCGCGTACGCTCGCAAAGGATACCAGATTCGCTTAGTTGATCCAGAGCATGAGAGCTGGATCCTGCAAAGTCGCGAAGGTATTAAGGGTTCACTTGGGCAGGAAATTTCCTTGATTGCCTTGTCGGAGAAAGCTGTGGTTAGTACGCAGGGGCTTTATTATCCCCTTAAGAACGGAGTACTGTTGCAGGATTCCCCACGTGGCATCAGTAATGTATTTGTTGATGACGAGGCTGTGATTGAAGTGCACAGTGGATGGGTGCTCGTTGTTTTGCTCAAATGCGAAACTAGGCCGGGGATGGAGTGAAATTACTCCGTTCACCCACAGCGCCGTTGCTATCGCGCTTGATTACGAAGCGAGCTTAGTCAAAACCTCTGGGCTTTCTGCATGTGAACCTTGCCACGCTTCACTTCGTAATGTAAGCGTGATTGACGCGACTCTGCTGAATGGGTTCGCTTCGTAATATCACTCCATCCCTGGGGTGGGGACGATTTGGGCAGAAAGCAACTTCGCCTTAGGCTTGGAACGACGTGGGCTAAGAACGAGCTTGGTACGACGTGAGATGGGGACGGTTGAATTGCTGCGCTCTCAACGAGCGCTGTTGGCGCTTTGGAACGTGACGAGGGAGACCGTGAGAGTGCGGGCGAACGACTGAACGAATGATTAGATGAGAAAAGGAAGATTATAGATGCAACATGATGAACTATTGATTGGTACGATGCTTGAGGGGATGGCTCGGTGGGTGGCGGTTCGGACGACGGATACGGTGGAAGAGGCTCGTAGGCGGCACGGGTTGTCACCGGTTGCTACGGCGGCGTTGGGTCGGTTGATGACGGGGACGCTTATTTTGGCGAGTTCCCTTAAAGGGGACGAGAGTATCACGTTGCGGTTATTGGGAGATGGCCCGTTAGAGGGGGTTGTTGCTGTTGGAAATGCGCAGGGTGAAGTTCGGGGTTATGTTCATGAGCCGTTGGTGGATTTGCCGTTGAAGGTTTCTGGAAAACTTGACGTCGGATCGGCGGTCGGACGCGGCGAGTTGGCGGTGAGCAAAAGTTTACAAAATGGTGAGGTTTATACCGGTGTGGTTCCTATGGTCAGCGGAGAGATCGCGGAAGACCTTGTGCAGTATTTGTTGACGTCGGAACAGATTCCCTCAGCGTTGTTGCTTGGGGTGCGGGTAGAAAAAGATTATCATGTGGTTGGGGCAGCGGGGCTTTTAATTCAACCCTTGCCTGGAGCGACAGAAGCGGACATTCAAGCCATTGAAAACCGGATTGGGCAGCTAGGCGTGGGGATAAGCGAACTGGTGGCGCAGAGCCAGTCTGTAGATGAAATGCTGGAGCTTTTGATGGGACCGCTTCCTTATCATGTTTTGGAGCGTCGTGCGGTAGGCTTTACTTGCAACTGTTCCAAAGAACGCCTGAGTGATACTTTAGTATCGATCGGTAAAAAAGGAATAGCAGACCTGGTCTCGGACGAGAAAGCCGAGATGGTCTGCCATTTCTGCAATGAACATTATCAATTTACACTGGAAGAACTTCTACAATTGTCTGAGCAGGCCGAGTAATTATATCTGGACATGAAAAAAGCCCGATAAAATATCGGACTTTTGATTCATTAGCTTGCGCGCTGAACTTTTCCAGAACGTAAGCATCTCGTGCAAACTTTGATTCGGGCGGGAGTACCGTTCACAATAGCATGAACGCTTTGTAAGTTTGGTTTCCAAGTTCGCTTGTTCCGTATATGAGAGTGGCTGACTTGATTCCCAGTGGTTACTCCTTTGGCGCATACTGCACAAACTTTAGCCATGCTCTAAAACCTCCTTTGCGACCGAAATGACACTTATATATAATATCAAAAGTCTCGCGAGTTGGCAAGTCTTCTCTGAAAAGTTTATTCTTTAAAATATATTTAGTTTTTCTTTGAACATTCTTGATTAACTTGGTAGAATAAGGTCAACGAGGAAGATACGGAAGGGAGGGTCCTGTTTATGGGAAAGGAAATTATTAATAGTTTGGGTAAAATAGATATTTCGGAAGAGGTCATATCTACGATAGCTGGTGCTACCGCTGTTGAGTGTTACGGCCTGGTAGGCATGGCCTCACGTAAAATCACCGATGGATTTGCTGATTTATTAGGACGAGAAAATTTAGCCAGAGGTGTGGTCGTTTCGATTAAAGACAATGAGGTGGTCATTGATCTCTATATCGTTGTCGGGTATGGCGTTAAGATTTCTGAAGTTGCGGCCAGTGTTATGGAGCGCGTCCGTTATACGACTGAGAAGCTCACAGGATTAATCGTGTCCCAAGTGAATGTGAATGTTCAAGGTGTTCGCATTTTAGAATAATGCAAAAGAGTAGGGGGATACGGTTTTGGGACCAACAACGAAGAAGACCATTAGTGAAGTGAACGGACAAATTTGGAAACAAATGATGGTTGCAGGGGCGAAGACCTTAGAACTTCGGAAACGCGAAGTTGACGCTTTGAATGTTTTTCCTGTGCCGGATGGTGATACGGGTACGAACATGTTCTTAACGATTCAATCTGCCGCCAGAGATTCCGAAAAAGTAACCAGCGACAGTATCAGTGATGTGGCGGCAGGGGCTTCAATGGGGTCCTTAATGGGTGCCCGCGGAAATTCTGGGGTCATTCTCTCTCAGCTTTTACGTGGGATCGCCAAAGGATTTGAAGGGTTAACCACGGCTAATCCGCTGCAAGTGGCAAAAGCGTTGCAAACTGGGGTGGATACGGCCTATAAAGCGGTGATGAAACCAGTCGAGGGTACGATCTTAACGGTTTCGAAGGAAACAGCAAAGGCCGCATTCATTATGGCTAAGAGCGGCGCAACATTGCTTGAGACATTACAGGAGGCCCACCTTAAGGGCATGAAGTGCTTAGCAAAAACACCCGATATGTTACCAGTGCTAAAACAAGCGGGGGTTGTTGATGCTGGAGGACAAGGGTTCCTAATTATTTTAGGTGGTTGGATCGCTGTGCTAGCGGGGGAATCAATCGCTTCGGATACCCTTTCAGAAGCGGCAAAGAAGACAACTCCGAATGTTCCAGAAACCCAAGAAACAAAACGGGAATTTATGCGGATAGAAAATCTTGATTATCCCTATTGCACTGAATTTCTAGTCAAGGGGACCGATTTACGTGTTGAGCGGATACGAAAGGATTTAAAGGACCGTGGGGACAGCTTGCTGGTGGTTGGAACACCTGAAGTGATCAAGATTCATGTGCACGTCAAAAATCCGGGGAAAATTTTAGATTATGCTATACAGTGGGGTTCACTTCACCAAGTTCAAATTCATAATATGCTCGAGCAAAATGAAAACATGGCCCACGAGATGAAAGACGAATCAACAGAAGATGAGCTAACAGAAGCCGGGCTTGAAGCAACAAAACCCTTAAGCGAAATTCAACCCTCGAAAGAGTACGGGTTTGTTGCCGTAGTGATGGGGCAAGGCATCTCAGATGTCTTTAAAAGTCTCGGTGTGGATGAAGTTGTGTTTGGCGGTCAAACGATGAATCCGAGCACGGAAGACCTTGCTCAGGCCGTGCGCAAGGTTTCAGCACGCCACGTTTACATCCTGCCTAATAATGGGAATATTATTATGGCGGCTCGTCAAGTTAAAGATATAGTGAAAGATCGTGTCGTTACTGTGATTTCTAGTAAATCGATTCCTCAAGGAATTTCCGCTCTTCTGGTATTCAATACAGAGGGGGAAGCTCAGGCTAATGCCCAAAATATGGAACGAGCGCTGGGCAATGTCGTTTCAGGAGAAGTAACGTATGCAGTTCGAGATTCCCAGTTTGGGACATTGATGATTTCGTCAGGAGATATTTTAGGGTTAGTAGAAGACACGATTGTCGCTTCGGGCCAAACCTTACTTGAAGTAGCCCAGGAAACTTTGGAGAAAATGGATTGGAAAACGCATGAGCTGGTTACGATATTCTATGGAGAAGAAACCTTGCAAGAAGAGATTGACCGTCTCCAAGCTTGGCTTAAGGAACAAAATCCGGACGTCGCAGTGGAGGCTCATCCCGGTAGGCAACCGCTCTACTATTATATTTTTGGTGTGGAATAGGAGGCCCTCCGGAAGTTTTCCGGAGGTTTTTTTTTACTAGTCAGAAAGTATAACTTTTTGTTATATACTTTCTGGAAGGTCCCTTCTCGCCATCCTTGGCTACAGGGACACTCGGCCATCCTTGGCCAGCGCATAAGTGCAACTAAGGCGATCGCCAGCGCCTGAGGGCTTGGCGCTAGCCAAGTTTTCTATAACCAATTAGGGGGGAACAATTTGGGTAGAAGTAGTGTATTTGATCTTCTTGGACCGATTATGGTTGGACCGTCAAGCTCTCACACGGCAGGAGCAGTACGTCTGGGCGCTATGGCCAGAAAGATATTGGGTGAAGAACCGATTGGAGGAACAATTCGGCTACATGGCTCGTTTGCAAAAACAGGCAAGGGGCATGGGACGAATTTAGCGTTGATTGCGGGCCTTTTAGGGATGAGACCTGATGACGAGCGAATTCCAGAGGCCATTCAAATAGCCAAGGCACAAGGTCTGAATTTCACGTTTGAAAGTGCAGACCTTGGAGATTTCCATCCGAACACCGTTCAGTTTGAATTGCTTGGCAAGACCGGGGGCCATGCTCAGATTGTGGGATCCTCTATCGGAGGAGGCACGATTGTCATTCGGAGGATCAATGATTATAAGGTGGAAATTAGGGGTGACTACCCTACCTTAGTCATTCTTCACCAAGACCTCCC
This sequence comes from Desulfosporosinus sp. UBA5188, assembly GCA_002413075.1. Taxonomy (GTDB): domain Bacteria; phylum Bacillota; class Desulfitobacteriia; order Desulfitobacteriales; family Desulfitobacteriaceae; genus Desulfosporosinus. The sequence goes on from DHWG01000138.1 coordinate 82,612, forward strand.
GGGCCTTGTGGCTCAAGTGACCCTCCTGTTAGCAACTGCCCAGACCAACATTGCCCGAATGATGGTTTCCCGCGAAAAGAGGGGCGCGCAAGCGTTAATGGTTTTGGAGAACGATGAGTTAGTCGAGGATGCCGTCCTTGTTTTAATGCGGAGATTACCAAAGATATATCAGGTCTTAGCGATTGAACCGTTGGATTAGGAGTGAGGAAAAATGCGTGCTTACGAGGATTGGGTTATTGAGGCTGAGACCAGAGGGCTGAAGATCAGCGAAGTCGTCTATCAAAGCGAGATGGAAAGTTCACAACAATCGGAGCAAGTGCTCTTTCAACGCATGCATAAAAACTTAGAGGTCATGCGAGAATCCGTCGCAGCCGGTCTAAGTGGTGAACGTCGTTCTATATCTGGTTTGGTAGGGGGAGATGCAGCAAAAGTACAGGCTAGGCGTAAAGCCGGGGAAAGCTTGCTTGGAGACACTATAAGTGGTGTGATTGCTAGAGCTCTAGCCGTTGCGGAAGTGAATGCTTGCATGGGGAAAATTGTTGCCGCACCGACCGCAGGTTCCTGTGGGGTGATTCCTGCTGTTCTATTAAGTGTTGAGGAACTCCTTCAAGTGTCTGAGAAGGACCTACTACTCGCCCTCTTCACCTCGGCTGGATTAGGGATGACCATTGCAGAGCGTGCGAACGTTTCTGGGGCAGAAGGCGGATGTCAGGCTGAAATAGGGTCAGCAACGGCTATGGCGGCGGCTGCCGCAGTAGAATTAGCGGGAGGTACACCGAGGCAGACTTCAGACGCCGCGGCGATCGCTCTGAAATCGATGCTGGGTTTGGTCTGCGACCCCGTGGCTGGACTGGTAGAAGTTCCTTGCGTCAAACGTAATGCAACGGGAGCAACCATTGCTATGGCGGCGGCTGAAATGGCACTTTCCGGGGTGAGGAGTGCGATTCCGATTGATGAAGTGATTGATGCTATGGGTGACATCGGCAAACAAATGCCCTGCACCATGAAGGAAACGGCACAAGGTGGTTTGGCTATAACACCGACGGGAAGAAGAATTCAGGCTGATTTCCTATGAGGGGTACTCAGGGACAACTTGTCTTGAATAATTTACAGCGGGCACTTTTGGCTGAAGAGAAACAGGGCTTCACCAATACTGGCGTGATGGGAGGGTTTAATGCCTTTTTGAGAGGTATTCTCCCTCGATTAGAACAGCTATTTCCAGTCCATGATATGGATTTGCTCAGGGATTTGGCAAAGCAATATTCCACCTGGAGTCCGCTGAGACGAAGAGAAGCGTTTGCGGAACTTCGTCGCTTCATGCAAGAAATTACGTTGGAGCCTCAAGAAAACCCAGTACAAGATGACCTTCTCATTGAGAAACGAGAAGGTCCCGTGAAACCCATAATGCGATATAAACAGGAAATACAGGAAGAGCAAACAACCCTGATAGAAAGACAAGAAAATAAAAGACAATTAGATAAAGCTCAAGATCCGAGCGTGTTAAAGAGTCAAGAAATCCCTCTGAAAAGGGCCCTGAAAGGATCAAACACGCTTTCTTTGCAAGCAAAGTCTCTACAATACTTAAAAGGCGTTGGACCAGAAAGAGCGAAGCAACTTGAAAAGCTCGGTATCCATAATGTGATAGATCTGCTGCAATATTTTCCTCGTCGTTATGAAGATCGCCACAAGCAAAAGATTGCGGAGTTGCAAGAGGGTGAAATAGCAACGATTGCTGGGAAAGTGGTCGCAGCAACTATAACCAATGGTAAGCTGAAAGTGGTTAAGCTGAGTCTTGATCAAGAAGGACGCTTGTTTCAGGCAACCTGGTTTAACCAAATTCATATTCTTAAACAATATCCTGTAGGAACACAAGTGGTTATAACAGGAAAGGTTCGTTGGAAACAACAGGTCCCGGAAATACTGGCGACAGATATTGAAAAGGCTCAGGTGAGTGATCTCGTCAATGTCCCTGACCTGGGTGCGCAAACGATTCTACCTGTTTACCCAGAAACGGCACGTTTATCCTCCAAAGTGATACGAAACTTGATTCAAAGTGTTTTGGCTCAAGTTGACATAGGTTTTCCAGAGCTACTACCCCAAGAGGACTTGCAGGGATTGATGGAGCGATCCCACGCTCATCGAGACATCCACTTTCCAGAGAATTATACAAGTCTGGCCCAAGCACGGGAACGTCTGGTCTGGGAGGAAATTCTCTTTTTACAATTAGCCGTCGCAGGGCTCCGTCAGGATATAGAGCGGTTTGGAAGTCCACCCTTATTGGGGGGAGAGCAACAGATCCGGGATTTTTATGACGCGTTGCCTTTTCTGCTAACAGAAGCTCAACAAAGAGTGATTCGAGAGATATTACAAGACCTAACTAAACCCCAAGGAATGGCGCGCTTGGTGCAAGGGGATGTCGGTTCTGGAAAAACAGCCGTCGCTATGGTGGCGCTCCTGCGCGCGGTGGGATCAGGGTACCAAGGGGCCATGATGGCTCCAACAGAGATTTTAGCGGTACAGCATTTTCAATCGCTTGAGAAAATGTTCACCCCTCTGGGAATCTCTGTCGTATGTTTACTAGGTAGTCAGAGCAAAAGTGTGCGAGGGGAAGCCTTGGCCAAGATTGCGAATGGTGAGGCACAAATCGTTGTAGGGACACATGCCCTAATTCAAGAAACCGTAGTATTTAAAGCGTTAGGTCTTGCTGTGACCGATGAACAGCATCGCTTTGGTGTACGGCAGCGATCGCTGCTTCAAAGTAAAGGAGAAAGTCCTCACGTATTAGTACTGACCGCAACACCAATTCCTCGGACGTTAGCCTTGACCCTCTATGGTGACTTGCAACTATCAGTGCTTGATGAGATGCCGGTTGGGCGCAAACCAATAATAACCCGTAAATTGGCAGACCGTGCCCGCCCTAAAATGGAAAAGTTCATGGAGGATCAAATCAAGCTTGGAAGGCAAATTTATGTTGTTTGCCCCTTGGTGGAAGATTCGGAAACGCTTGATCTCATATCCGCAACACAGCGTGCCACGGACCTAGAACTTAGGTTCCCAAACTGTCACGTTGCCCTTTTGCACGGCAGAATGAAGGGCGCAGAAAAAGAAGCAATTATGGCAGCGTTTTACGCAGGTGAGACGGATATTTTGGTCGCTACGACGGTGGTTGAAGTCGGGGTCAATGTCCCCAATGCCACGGTCATGGTCATCGAATCGGCCGAAAGGTTCGGGCTCGCTCAATTGCATCAGCTTAGAGGAAGGGTTGGTCGAGGTAAAGAACAGTCCTACTGCTTCTTGTTGTCAGCAAACCCGTTTAGTCGCCGTTTAGACATTCTCTGTCAGACAGAAGATGGTTTTAAGATTGCTGAAGAAGATATGAGGTTACGCGGGACGGGTGAACTCTTAGGGACACGGCAACATGGCTTACCAGAATTGCGTCTCGCGGATCTATCTCAAGATGGTCACCTAGTTGAGAAAGCCTACCAGATGGCACAGAAAGCACTGCAAGACCCGCAAAAATATGCGCTGCTTTTTCAAGAAGTTCGGAGGATGTTCCCACCGCAAAAGGTTGGAATAAGCTAATATTTAAATTCAACTAAAAGGCTTTCGCAGGAAGATTGCAAATAAAAAAGATAGCCCTTCGGCTATCTTAAAATGCTCACATCTATTTCGCCATTCCAGCGGCAAACCCTGCAAAGACTTGATCTTTCATTAGATATAAAACTCCGATTATGATTAAACCAATGATTAAATTCCTGTTTTTCACGTATTACCTCTCCCCTTTAATGAACAACCATTTTTTCGAGAACTCATGGAATGGTCATTTCTGCATTCATGACTGTTTGGCAAGCTTCTTGTGTATAATAATAAGGCCATTGACAAGTAGAATCAAGTCCGATTATTCCTTAAAAATAGGTCAGGTTGGTGATGCACCAACCTGACCTATTTTTATTTGATTTTAGTCTATTGTAAATAACGTTCATAGTCTTTGCGGTCAATTCCAGGGTGAAGACTGATCGCTAAGGCACCGGCAATAATTTTAGCCGATGTCTTTATGAGATCATCGATTTCTTTGGGTGTCACCATCAGATTTCCTTGGAAAGGGGAAAGCACATCATCAATAATTTTACTGAAAGTTTCCGTTTTTATACCCTTGTATAGTTTATATAAGGCCGGGTTGGTGACGAATTGTTTAAAAACGCCTTCCACCACGTCATGGGCAATCACAGAGGCGTTGACAACCGTTGGGAGACCGATAGCAATGACTTTACAGCCCACTGTTTCTTCGTTAATGCCAGCCCGTGGATTACCTACTCCCGAACCAGGATGAATGCCAGTATCAGCGAGCTGAATACTGGTCCCAACCCGTTCGAGGGAACCAGCGGCAAGGGCATCAATGGCGATCACCAAATCTGGCTTAACATGTTCAACAATACCTCGTATAATTTCTGCGGTTTCAATGCCTGTGATCCCTAATACGCCTGGGGCAAGGGCGCTGACTTTGCGTAAATTGCCTTTTAATTCTTCCGGGGTGAGCTGAAAAAGGTGGCGGGTAACCATCGTTTTACTAATGACTTGAGGCCCTAAGGCATCGGGTGTAGCATTCCAGTTCCCTAAGCCAATGATTAATATGCTGGCGTCTTCTTTAAGTTCCATGAGTTTAATTAACTGATCGGCTAGTGCGTTCGTGATGTCTTCGTGGATATCATAATCATTGGTTCGGATTTCAGGCGCATCAATGGTAACGTATTGTCCTTTGGGTTTATTGATCGCTGCGGATCCCTCATCCGTCTCGACGGTAATGGTGGTGACTTTAGCATGTTCGAGATTCTCTACATTCATTAGGACGCCCGGAATTTCCGCCCCGCTTTCACCGCACACGAGTTCTTGGGCTTCAACGGCTAAATCAAGTTGCACATTATAGTGGCTATATAGTTCTGATTTTTTCATGTTCTCTACTCCTTTTGTGACCATATTTAAAAAAGTCACTGGGGGTTTATAAGCCCCAGTGATGAGAGAGGAAAAACGAAAGGAAGAGTTGGATGGGGGAAGTGCATTCAATGATTATTCATTAAAAGTACGAATCAACGAATGCAAATTTAGTATTGGCTAAAACAAAAATGATATACACGGAAAATTTAGGCAGGTTATTAGTCTTGTTGTGGTATACTTACTAAGATTAGACATTCATTATTAAAATATGGTACTGTACAGCATAATAAGCTCTGCTATAATGTAACATGGAGGATTTATGCGGATTATTGCTGGTGAGATGCGTGGCCGTAAACTAAAGACGGTAGAAGGCCGGCAAACACGCCCGACCTCAGATAAAGTAAAGGGCGCTATTTTTAATATCTTAGGGGATAAGGTCTTGGAGGCTCGCGTATTAGATCTTTTTTCTGGAACTGGAAACTTGGCGCTCGAAGCAATTTCTCGTGGCTCGCAGGATGCGGTGCTGGTCGAAATGAGTCGTGAAGCATATCAGGTGATACGGAAAAACATTGAACAGATGGGCGTGAACCATAAGGTCAAACTTCGACTGTTGGATGCTTTTAAGTACATAAACACATACCCAGATGAAGTATTTGACCTTATTTTTCTGGATCCTCCGTATCGTGGGGGACTTGTTTTAAAGGCTATCTCCATGTTAAGGGAACACGATTGTTTGGCCACAGACGGCGTTATCATCGCTGAAACAGCTAAGGATGAGGAAATAGACGGCGATATCTATCCCTTTGAAATTCGAAAAACAGGGGAATATGGTGATACTAAAGTGTGGTATTTACAGAGAGTGGATGTATGACGAGAGGGAGGATATACGTGGAAAACGATATTGTGAGTTTGATCAATGAAGTGGAAGAGATTATCGATCATGGGACTAAAATCCCGATGACGGGGAAAGTTCTAGTGGATGACACAGTAATCTTTGAATTACTGGATCGCATACGTGCAGCCATGCCTGAAGAAATTACGAATGCCAAATGGGTCTTAAAAGAACGGCAACGAATTTTAGATGAAGCACAAGTCGAAGCTCAGAAACTTATGGAGGTTGGAAAAACCTACGTTGATAAGATGGCCGTAGAAAATGAAGTCGTTAAGCAGGCTCAGATTTATGGAGAAGACATCGTTCGGAAGGCACAAATATTTGCCCGCGATGTAAAAGTTGGGTCGGTCCAATATTCTGATGAAATGCTTCAGCATGTTGAACAGAATTTGTATGAAACGCTTCAATCCCTACGTAAAAACCGTGAAGAATTAAAGGGATTAGCCAAAGAAGACCGTGAAAGAGCGAGTAAACCTGAAAAAGAGAAGGTTGAATAACGCCCTTCTCTCTAAAAGCGAACGATAAAAAAGACTCCCACGAATTGAGTGGGGGTCTTAAGGTGTTTTTATCTCCTAGGTTGTCGTACTAAGATCACAATTAATAGTAGCGTCATGATACCCATAAACATAAAGGAGCTTGCGTGCCAGGTATTCCAGAAGATCATTGAGGTACTTGGAACTTGAAGCACAAGGGACGACGTGGGTATATCCGCAAACCTTAGGAAGAGTTGGCTTAGTCCAAGGGCGAGGATGCCTTGAAGTGCTCGAGCAATCACAAACGGTAAGAAACGTAAATCAGTTTCACTAATAAAACCAGCAACTTGGGCGAACACTGAGAAGCCACTCCAACCCATCAGGAGGGTTAGAAGGGCCACTTGAACATTAAGCTCAGAAACAGCTTGCATTGTATATTGACATCCTAGGGTCATCTCAAACAGACCATTGAAAAAAGCTTGCAGTATAGGAAGCGGGATTCCCGTGATCACGATATGGGTTAGAGTCGCTAAAAATATGGTGATATGCCAGATATTTAATAGTCGAAGAATGACAGAAAAGAAGGCCATAAAACCTGCTACCATGAGTACGGTGGTGATACTCTGGCTAATGGCATCACTGAGGATTTGTCCTATAGCACGATTGTCTTTGCCTTGAGCTTCTTTCATTTCTTGCCAAGCGCGTTTGAAGGAAGGTAAGCGGTTCGAGTGGGGTGGACCGGGCGTAACACGGTAGAAACGGAAGAGGACACCGACCAACAAATTAGCGAGATAGATTGAACCTGCCAGGATGATACCAAGGGTCGGTTTACCTAACATGCCAGAGGCGACGGCACCCAACATAAATCCTGGACTAGGGTTGTTGGTAAAGGCTAGCAGTCGTTCCCCTTCGACTCGCGTAATTTCTCCAGCTTTACGAAGGCGAGAGGTCAGTACTGCACCCATAGGAAAGCCGGACGTGTAGCCCATAGCCACGACAAAAGCGGCCTTGCCGGGAAGGCGAAAGACCGGCCGCATGAACGATTCGAGAAGAACCCCCAGGAAATGAACAAATCCTGCCGCCATGAGCAGCTCGGAAAGAATAAAGAAGGGGAGCAAAGCAGGGAGGACATATTGCCACCATAAGGCCAACCCTCCACTTGCAGAGATAAGTACATCCTGGGGATAGACAAACATGCTGAGGGCCAGGAAGCTTAAGACAAAGATTCGGGCAACGGAGGACATGGACAGATCACCTTCCTTCATAATTTATATGGAAGAATGCTTGGACTTAGAAGGCATGTGGGGGCGTATTATAATATTGAGGCATTCGCGCAATCTTCTGAAATAAGGAGAATGATGACGTAAGGGTTGAAAAAACCAGTAATTTTGTGCTACAATTAAAGCGATTTTCCACGAAAATCTTGTAAATAAAACCTGCATTATTAAAAAAGCTTATATTAAAGATTAAAGGGGAATAATTTAATGAAAATACTGGTCTTAAACTGTGGAAGTTCTTCACTTAAATATCAGGTGATAGATATGGATACAAGGAATCCAATTGCTAAGGGATTGGTAGAACGTATTGGAAATCAGGGTGCGGTACTGACGCATTGTACGGCTTTACAAGAAAAAGAAATTGTTAAAACGGAAATTGAGAATCATACCAAAGCGATTGAGTTGGTGCTTAAACAATTGGTAGCGCCTGAGACTGGAGCCATTAAAGATTTAAAGGAGATTTATGCCATAGGGCATCGTGTCGTTCACGGAGGCGAGAAATTTGCGAAATCCGTGATCATCGATGATTCGGTCATGCAAGCGCTCAAGGACTGTATCGAGCTTGCCCCGCTGCACAATCCACCCAATATTGCTGGCATTCAAGCCTGCCAGAAAATGATGCCTGGTATTCCTCAAGTGGCTGTTTTTGATACGGCGTTTCATCAGACGATGAAACCTTCTAGTTATATTTATGGATTACCTTACGAGTATTATGAAAAATACGGAATCAGAAAATATGGTTTCCACGGGACCTCACATAAGTATGTGAGTCAACGTGCGGCAATTCTTCTCAAAAAACCAATTGAAGATCTGAAGATCATTAGCTGTCACTTGGGAAACGGTGCCTCCATTGCAGCCATCCGCGGGGGGCGATCGGTTGAAACGTCCATGGGCTTTACACCTTTGGATGGACTTTTGATGGGGACGCGCTCAGGGGCCCTAGATCCGGCGGTTGTCACTTACATCATGTGTCGACAAAACTTTACAGTGGATCAAATGAATGATTTCCTGAATAGTAAATGTGGCGCTCTAGGGGTTTCAGGGATAAGCAGTGATTTTAGAGACATCGAAGTAGCGGCAGAACAAGGTAATATGCGTGCGCAGCTGGCACTAGATATCTTTGAACATGATGTTAAGCAATTTATTGGTTCATATGCGGCTGTAATGGGCGGGGTCGATGCGCTGATATTTACGGCAGGCGTTGGTGAAAACTCCGTAAGTATGCGGGCTTCTGTTTGCAAAAATATGAGTTATCTTGGTATCAACCTTGATTTGGAGAAAAACAAGGTGCGCGGCGAAGAAGTGGATGTTTCTCAAGCGAACTCACGTTGCAGCGTTCTTGTGATCCCGACCAATGAAGAACTGATGATAGCCTTGGATACCCTTGAATTAACAAAGTAAGTTCACGAAGTAGCGTGCTCCTACCTTGGATCATGCCCTTGTAAAGAGTTCTCCTTGACAAAGAAAAATGTGCGAACTATAATAGTGGATGTGTATTGGGGTGGATAGTGTGAAAGTAAATGTAGCCTTGGTTCGTTACAGGGAGGGTGAAACTGTTTCTTTCGACGTAACTGAAGATTTTTCTTCCTTAGAGTTGGGAACAGAAGGCCTTTCGTTTCAAACACCGGTACATGTTCAACTTCAGGTAAACAACATAAGTAAAGCGTTGCTGGTTGACGGGACAATTCACACGGAACTTAAAGCGTCGTGTGGACGCTGTTTGGAGACGTTCGTCTATCCATTAAGTCTCTCCTTTCAGGACAGATGGATTTTCCGGACGCAGGAGACAGAAGATCTGCAAGAGACAGCACTCATTTTGGACAAAGATGAGGTTGATATCAAGGAGCGCATCTTTGAACAAATTGTGTTAGCGTTACCCATGAAGTTCACTTGTTCAGCAGAGTGTCAGGGATTATGTTCAACCTGTGGTGGAAATCGCAATCTGACCCCGTGTCATTGCGGGGAAGACGAGATAAACCCTCGATTTGCAGCACTGCGTAAGTGGCAATCCAATGACTAATAAAATTCAGAGAACCTAAAGGGGGTGTAATTTATGGGTGTTCCGCAACATCGCCAATCAAAATCCAGAGTACGTAAACGTCGGGCTATGTGGAAGCTATCTGCACCAAACCACATCGAATGCCCCCAATGCCATAAACCAAAAATGCCTCATTATATCTGCCCTAGCTGTGGGTATTATAATTCTAAGGTCGTTATTGCCGTTGGAGAATAAGGTTTATCACGCAAAAACAAAGAACTCTTTCAAAAGAGTTCTTTGTTTTTATATGCTGAAGGTGGTCGCATCACGCATGAAGTCTATCATCTGGCTCGTCAGCAATCGACAGGTTTATTTCTTGAAAAGTGTCCTGAGATAGCTTATAATTGTGACCAGGTCACAAGTTCGTGGTTCGACATTAACTATTCGAAAGTAAAGGCAGGACCGCAAACCTTGATATAGTGTTCAATCGTCGTCGGATATAATAATTATGAAATCGCAAGCTGGATGAGAAATGGTGATATAGATGGGCCATAATAGTAAAGATGAACGACGCAAGATCTTAGAGCAGGAGCTTTCCCAGCATCCTTTTTTTACGGATGATGAGCTTGCGGCAAGGTTTAAGGTAAGCGTCTCAACCATTCGGTTAGATCGAGGCGCTTTAGGGATTCCTGAACTTCGGGAACGGACCAAGGCCGTCGCACAGGAAGCTTACTCAACGTTAAAGTCCTTAGATGACCAGGAACTGATTGGGGAGCTACGAGAACTTGTTATTGGAGAGAGGGCCTGTTCAGAGTTAATGATCAATGAAAGTATGGTTTTGGCCAAGGCAAGAGTGGCTCGTGGACATTATTTATTTGCCCAAGCAAATTCTCTTGCTGTTGCTCTTGTCGATTCCCCGATGGCTTTGACGGGAAGTGTCGAGTTGAAATTCATACGGCCAGTTCAGTTAGGTGAGCTTGTCGTAGCTGTGGGGAAAGTGATCAAAAGAAAGAAAAATAAATATTGGGTCCAAGTATCTGTACGCGTTGGTACTGAGGAAGTGCTTCGAGGGGATTGGGTTCTATTTGCAATCAATCGTTGAGAGGTACGGGAAGCGGAGATGAAATAGATGAGAATTGTCGTGGATGCCATGGGTGGGGATTATGCTCCAGAGGAGATCATAAAAGGAACGCTGATGGCCGCGAAAAAATGGCCTGATCTGCAGCTGATCTTGGTCGGTAAACAGGCGCGAATTTTACCTTTTTTAATCGACAATAAACTCCCTAATATATCACTGATTGAAGCGTCCGAAGAGATAGAGATGGACGAACATCCGGCCAATGCTGTTCGGAAGAAGAAGGATGCCTCGATAGTCGTTGCGACCCGATTGGTGAAGCTGGGAGAGGCTGATGCCGTCGTGAGCGCAGGTAGCACTGGTGCTCAAATGGCAGCGGCACTCTTGGGATTAGGCCGGATCAAGGGAATCGAAAGACCGGCGATTGCTACGGTTCTGCCAACGGCGGAGGGCGGGAAACTTATTCTCGATGTAGGGGCTAATCTGGACGCATCACCAGAGCAACTTTGTCAATATGCATTGATGGGTAGCATCTATGCTGAAAAAATCTTAGGAATCCCCAATCCGCGCGTTGGGTTACTGAATATCGGAAGTGAAGAAGGAAAAGGAAATGAACTGACTCAGAAAACCTATACTTTGCTCAAAAATGCGCCGCTGAATTTTATTGGGAATGTAGAAGGACGGGATGTACCCTATGGGCGCGCTGATGTGGTCGTTTGTGAAGGCTTTGTCGGGAATGTTTTGCTCAAGACAGCTGAAGGCTTGGCGTTAGTCTTGTTTCAGCTCATTAAGGAGAAAATCACTTCAAACATCGTGCGCAAGCTAGGCGCGCTGGCAGTGAAACCGGGTTTGAAAGAGATCGCTCAGATGATGGACTATGCTGAGTATGGTGGAGCTCCCTTGCTGGGAGTGAATGGAATCAGCATTATCTGCCACGGAAGTTCCAAAACAAAGGCTATTTTTAATGCCATCCGAGTGGCCCGAGAATGTGTGGACGTGCGTTTAATTGAACAGATTAGACAAGATCTCCCTAAGTAAAGTATAATTTTATTAAAGAGAAAAGGGGACAGGGGACTATGTTTAGTGTTGGAATTGTGGGGACAGGGTCATATGTTCCTGAAGAGGTTACAACGAACGTGGATCTAGAAAAGATTGTGGATACAAATGATGAATGGATTACTTCGCGCACAGGAATCAGGGAACGCCATTTTGCTCCGAAGGATGTGCCGGTTTCAGAACTTTGTTATCAAGCTGGTTTGCGGGCTTTGGAGGATGCCAAGGTAGCCCCGGAAGACGTTGATCTCGTCATTATAGCGACGATTACACCTGACTATGCGTTTCCTGCCACAGCTTGCCTCGTTGCGGATCGGTTAGGGGCCAAGAACGCAGCGGCGTTTGATTTGGAAGCGGGATGTACTGGTTTTATTTATGGGGTGGCGACAGCTAGCCAGTTTATTGCTACAGGAATGTATAAAACGGCGCTCGTCATTGGCGGCGAGACGATGAGCAAAATACTCAACTGGGAAGACCGCTCAACGTGTATTCTCTTTGGTGATGGTGCAGGGGCAGCGGTTTTACAGGCGGTTGATGAGGGCTCGGGATTTTTAAGTTTTGAATTAGGTTCAGACGGGTCCGGAGGTCCATTGCTCAAACAACCAGCTGGAGGATCTATGTGCCCGGCAAGTAGGGAAACAGTTGAGAAGCAGCAACATACGGTTCACATGGCGGGCAACGAAGTCTATAAATTCGCCGTTCGGATTATGGGAGAGGTTGCGGTAAAAGTTCTTGAGAAGATAGGGTTAACGCAAGCTGATGTGGATATCTTAATTCCCCATCAAGCCAATATAAGGATTGTCGATGCTGCGGTAAAGCGGTTGGGAATTTCCCCAGATAAAGTGATCGTAAATTTAGACAAGTATGGTAATATGTCCGCTGCTTCTATTCCCGTGGCCTTAGATGAAGCGGCTAAAGAGGGACGCCTTGCAGCTGGAAATACCATTGTGATGGTTGGATTTGGTACAGGACTGACTTGGGGAGCTTGTGTATTGAGATGGACGAAAGCAGGGTTTACAGCATGATTAATACAACGATTAAAACAAGGATTTGTGAATTAATTGGGATAGAATACCCCATTTTCCAAGGTGGAATGGCTTGGGTGGCAACGGGAGAATTGGCCGCTGCCGTTTCGGAAAGTGGTGGATTAGGTATTATTGGTTCTGGACAAGCCCCCGCGGATTGGTTGCGTCAGGAAATCAGAAAAGTTAAAGCTATTACGAAGAAGCCCTATGGCGTCAATGTCATGCTGATGTCTCCGTTCGTGGATGAAGTCATGCAGGTAATTTTAGAAGAGCGTGTCCCCGTGATTACGACGGGGGCAGGCAATCCTGGAAAGTATGTGCCCATGCTAAAAGAGGTTGGGACGAAAGTGATTCCTGTGGTTGCCTCTGTCGCCTTGGCTAAACGACTCGAGAAGGCAGGGGTCGATGCGTTGATTGCAGAAGGAATGGAGTCGGGGGGACATATCGGAGAAATTGGAACCTTCCCTCTCGTCCCCCAGGTGGTGGATGCTGTGAAAATACCAGTCATTGCTGCAGGCGGTATTATGGATGGACGAGGCTTGATTGCGGCTTTAGCGCTAGGGGCTGAAGGGGTACAAATGGGAACCCGCTTTATGTGTGCAGAAGAATGCACCATTTCGCCCCTTATTAAAGATAGAATTATTAAAGCTAGGGACCGTGCTACGGTTATTTCAGGGCGTTCAACAGGTCATCCGGTTCGATGTTTGGAAAACCACTTTACCCGTGATATTGATCAATATGAGCGGGATGGCATGGCGCCTGAAAAAATTGCAGAATTAGGGGTCGGTAGATTGCGTTTAGCCATGGTGGATGGAGATGTTGAGAACGGTTCAATTATGGCGGGCCAAATTGCTGGAGCGGTGAACCGCATTGAACCTGTAGCGGATATTATCCAGGATATTATGCTATCGGCAGAACGAGAATTTGAGAGGCTTTCGGCAAGGTTTGGAGAGAGGCGGTCATAGTCATGGGTAAACTAGCCTTCATTTTTCCAGGGCAAGGATCTCAGTATGTTGGTATGGGTCAAGAATTATTTCAGACGCCTAGTGGGGTTAAAGCTCAGCAGACGGCTCGCGATATTCTAGGTAGTGAGTTCATTAACTTGTTGACAGAGGGCCCAGCCGAAGAACTTCAACAGACGGCTTGGACCCAACCGGCCATCTTATTGGTCAGTGTTACAGCGAGTCAGCTCCTTACTGAGGCAGGAATTGAACCGGATTTTGTTGCTGGGCACAGTCTTGGGGAGTATTCCGCGCATGTCGCCGCTGGTAGTCTGGATTTGGCGCAAGCATTACGTGTCGTAAGAAAGCGGGGAGAGCTCATGCAAGCAGCTGTTCCTACGGGCGGAGGAATGGCTGCCATCCTGGGTCTTTCTGCGGAACTTGTGGAAGAAGCTTGTCGTCGAGCGGCAGATCGCGGTATTGTCGCACCCGCAAATTACAATTGCCCAGGACAAGTGGTTATTTCCGGAGAAACCTTGGCCGTAGACTATGCACTAGAGATTGCGAAGGAACTGGGGGCAAAACGTGCCATACCGCTCATTGTGAGCGGGCCCTTCCACTCCCGTCTCATGGAAAAAGTAGAGGCTGAATTACAAAAAGTTTTAGAGGGCGTGTCTTGGAAGACTCCGCGTTGCCCGGTCATTGCGAACATTGACGCGACTGAGGTCATCTCAGCGCAGCGTACGGTCGACACGTTGGTTCAGCAAGTAAGCGGGGCTGTTCGTTGGGAGCAATCGGTTCGTCATCTACTGGAATTAGGGGTCGATACCTTCGTTGAGTGCGGTCCTGGTAAAGTTCTGACAGGTTTGGTAAAAAAAATAGCCCCTAGTGTTAATCTCTTACGAGTAGAAGATAGAGCGTCTTTAGAAAAGTCACTTGCATATTTGAAGGAGAGTCGTTAAAATGATGCTGAATGATAGCGTTGCCATAGTGACTGGGAGCGGCCGTGGGATTGGACGCGCCATTGCGCTGGAGTTGGCAGGAGCCGGTGTGAAAGTTATTGTCAATTATGCAGGACGTGTCGATAAAGCCGAGGAAACCGTCGAATTGATCCGTGCCGCTGGCGGAGACTGCCTAGCCGTTCAAGGGGATGTCAGTCAAGCCGCGGATGTTGACCGTTTAATAAAAACAACGTTGGAACATTTTGGAAAGATTAACATTCTGGTTAATAATGCTGGAATTACACGGGATTCGTTGTTACTACGTATGAAAGAAGCGGATTGGGATGCGGTCTTGGCGACGAATCTCAAAGGCGTCTTCCTCTGCACTAAAGCAGTCAGCAAAGGAATGCTTAAACAACGCTCGGGTGTCATCGTTAATATTTCATCCGTCGTGGGTCTATCAGGTAATGCTGGACAAGCTAATTATGCGGCAGCGAAAGCTGGGATTATCGGATTTTCTAAATCCATCGCTAAGGAATTCGCTTCGCGGGGAATTCGGGTCAATGTCGTCGCTCCGGGGTATATTTCTACGGATATGACGGAAACATTAGCAGAAGAGATGCAAACTGAAGTCTTACGTGCAATCCCACTTGGCCGTCTGGGAAAGCCTGAGGATGTAGCTAAAGTGGTTCGATTCCTTGTGTCCCCGGAGGCATCCTATATAACAGGACAGACCTTGTGTGTTGATGGGGGTATGGAAATATAGTTTTTCCCCTAGTAATCTGCGAAAGGAGGTGAAGAAGCAGCATGGAAGTTTTTGAGAAAGTAAAGGCCATTGTCGTTGAGCAGTTGGGAGTCGATGGAGTTGAGGTTACCGAGAAGACCTCCTTTGAAGAGCTAAATGC
>DHWG01000138.1:98215-102172 GCA_002413075.1 Desulfosporosinus sp. UBA5188
AATGCGGATTCTTTGGATATCGTAGAACTAATTATGGCGCTAGAAGAGGCATTCGACTTGGATATTCCGGACGAGCAAGCTGAAAAAATTCGGACAGTCGGGGATGCCGTCACCTACATTAAGGCAAACCAGTAAACTCGCTCAGCTTAAGTTGAACCGTTGGACATCAGGGCGGGAGTATTCCCGACCTGATGTCCAGCCTGGAACTCTTACTTGAAGAAGTCGGAGTCTCGAAAGAGGATAACCTGAAAAAGGTCCCGTACTCAGTTGCGGGACTTTCTTTTAAGAAGTATTCTTTCTCCTTCTAAAGGATTCTTTCGTAGTTTGACAATAGCTCATAGAGGCAGATAGGAGGAACATTTGTGAAAATACCCGAGCTTCATATTGCTGATTTAGTGGCCCGAATTCCTGTTATACAAGGAGGAATGGCCGTTAAGATATCCATGGCCCCTCTCGCAGCAGCCGTTGCTGAGGAGGGAGGGATCGGAACAATTGCAGGTAGTGGTTTGTCTGTGGAGGAATTGAGAGCAGAAATTCGCGAAGCACGTCGTCTTACCCAAGGAATTATTGCCGTGAACGTGATGTTTGCTGTCACCGAATTCGCTCAGTTGGTCCAGGCCGCGTTTGATGAAAAGATTGATCTTTTGGTATCAGGTGCTGGTTTTTCCAGGGATATGTTCACCTGGGGTAAAGAAAGAGGCATCCCGATCGTACCCATCGTTTCATCAGCTAAACTCGCTAAATTATCTCAAAAGCTTGGGGCTGCCGCCGTGGTTGTGGAAGGGATTGAGGCCGGCGGTCATTTAGGGACGGACCGTTCTATCCACGATATTCTACCCGAGGTCATGGCCGCCGTCAGTATCCCTGTCATAGGCGCAGGGGGTTTCGTCAATGGCGAAGATGTCGCTAGGACCCTGAAATCTGGTGCAGATGGTGTGCAAATGGGAACCAGGTTTGCCCTGAGCAAAGAGAGCGGCGCAGCGCCTGCTTGGCAAGAGGCCATGTTAAAAGCGACTCAAGAGGACGTCGTGTTCGTCCATAGCCCCGTGGGGTTACCCGGACGGGGAATTAGAAATCCCTTCACCCAGGCACTTGATGATCAGGTGGATTTAAAATCGAAGACCTGCGATCGTTGTCTTAAACGGTGTGAGAGGAACTTTTGCATCATGAGCCGCTTAAACTTAGCTCAACAGGGAAACATTAAGGATGGTCTTATATTTTCCGGAGCTAATGTTCATAAGATAAATAAGATTTTATCCGTGCATGAAATTTTTGAAGATATAAAAAATGGAATACTCAGTTTAAAGGAGGAAGAGCGTTGAAACACCGCGCAGTGATTACGGGAATGGGTGTTGTCTCTCCCGTTGGAAACCAGTTGGATAAATTTTGGAATAGTTTAATCGAAGGAAAGTCCGGAATCGGGCTATTGACGCGTTTTGATACAACCAATTTACCGACTAAGGTTGCGGCCGAGGTCAAAGATTTTGAGCCAACGGATTGGGTTAATAAGAAAGAAAGTCGCCATATGGACCGTTTTGCTCAATTTGCTATGGCTGCTGCCAAGATGGCTTTGCAAGATTCTGGTCTGGATTTGGAGACATTGGATAAGGAACGAGCTGGAGTTGTTATTGGTTGTGGAATCGGTGGCGTAACGACGTTTGAAGAACAAAAAGAAGTGCTCATGGCTAAAGGAAGCGGTCGGGTTACACCGTTTTTTGTTCCCATGCTGATTAGCAACATGGCGGCCGCACATTTGTCCATCGAGTTTGGCTTACAGGGTTCGAGCATGACGATTGTTACGGCGTGTGCTTCGGCGACCAATGCGATTGGGGAAGCGTTACGAATTATTCAACGCGGCGAAGCGGATGTTGTGTTTTGTGGAGGTACTGAGGCGCCGATTACAAGTTTGGCTTTTGCTGGTTTTTGCGCAGCCAAGACGATGTCAACTGAAAAGGAACATCCTGAACAAGCGAGCAGACCCTTTGATCAACGGCGGAGTGGTTTTGTCATGGGCGAAGGCGCAGGCGTTTTGGTCCTAGAATCCTTGGAACACGCAGAAGCTCGTAAAGCCCACATTTATGCCGAACTGGCTGGATATGGCAGCACGTCTGATGCCTATCATATTACGACCCCAAGACCCGGTGGAGCCGGTGCAGCTCGTGCGATGAAACTTGCCTTAGATGACGCAGGGATCAAGGTCGAGGACGTTGACTATATCAATGCCCATGGAACGAGCACGGGACCCAACGATTCCACAGAAACTGCCGCCATTAAAACGGTGTTTGGTGATGTTGCGCCAAAGGTAGCGATCAGTTCGACCAAATCAATGACCGGGCATTTGATGGGGGCTGCAGGAGCCATTGAAGCGATTATTTGCGCGCTCAGTATTGAGAACGGAGCCATTCCACCAACGACGAATTATGGCGAGCCAGACCCAGAGTGTGATCTTGATTATGTCCCTAATATAGCGAGGAAACAAGCCGTGAATGTGGCAATGTCCAATTCCTTAGGTTTTGGTGGGCATAATGCAACCATCGTATTAAGAAAATTTATCTAAAGGTAAGGAGATCTTAATAAATGGTCGAAAAGTTGACTTCGATAAAACGAGAGACCGGCCTTAAATTAGCCAAGCGATTGGGCTTGAAGATGCCGCCGAATCGCCTGTTTAGCATGGCCTTGACCCATCCTTCCTATGTTTTTGAGAACCCGCAGTTTGGTAAAGAAAATAACCAACGTCTTGAGTTTTTGGGCGATGCAATTTTAGACTTTGTCATTGCGGAGTATTTATATTTAAGTTATCCGGATCGGCCAGAGGGAGAGCTTACAAAAATGCGCGCTGCGGTCGTGAATGAAACGACTCTCGCTCACAAAGCCCATGACATTAAGTTGGGACAAGAGCTTTTATTAGGCAAAGGCGAACAAGTATCGGGTGGACGTGAACGATCCTCCATCTTGGCGGATGCCTGGGAAGCCGTCATTGGAGCAATTTATTTGCAATATGGGTTGGAAGAAGCTCGCCGGGTTATTTTAGAGATGCTTACACCGTCCATCGAAGAAGTCGCCGAAGGGAATTACGGGGACTACAAAACGGTGTTACAGGAAAAAGCACAACGGGAAGAAAAAGAAATAAACTATCAGATCCTAGTGGAAGAAGGACCTGATCATAATAAATGCTTTACAGCGGGTGTTTTTCTTCAAGGGAATTTAACGGGCAAAGGTGTGGGACGCACCAAAAAAGAAGCGGAGCAACATGCCGCAAAGCAGGTGCTAGAACACTGGGGGAGTGAGAACGATGGCTAAACCTGAAGATTTCCCAGTTTTCTTGAAGGGAATTCATATTCAGGGATTTAAGTCGTTCGCGGATCGTGTCAAGTTAGAATTAGGCCATGGATTAAGCGTCATTGTTGGGCCTAATGGGAGCGGGAAAAGCAATGTTGCCGATGCGGTTCGCTGGGTTCTAGGGGAGCAAAGTGCTAAGAGCCTGCGAGGGGTTAAAATGGAAGATGTGATTTTTGCTGGGAGCACACAACGTCGCCCCGTCGGTATGGCAGAAGTCTCTCTTATTTTTGATAACACAACTGGTATTTTCCCGTTAGATTTTCGAGAAATCACGATTACTCGACGAGTCTATCGTGATGGTGATGGGCAATATCTCATTAATAATGCTTCCTGCCGGCTCAAAGATATTCAGGAACTATTTATGGATACAGGAGCCGGAAAAGAAGGATTCTCGATCATTGGGCAGGGGCGGGTTGAGGAAATCTTAAACCTAAAATCGGAAGAACGTCGATCACTGATCGAAGAAGCTGCTGGAATCACCAAGTTCCGTTACAGAAAGCGTGAAGCGTTAAAGCGGCTTGATGCAACGATCTTGAATCTTCAACGGCTGGATGATATCGTGCGAGAAATTGAAGGACAACTGAGTCCTCTGGCTGCCCAAGCCCAAGTGGCCGAACA
>DHWG01000138.1:102337-105356 GCA_002413075.1 Desulfosporosinus sp. UBA5188
GCCCAAGCCCAAGTGGCCGAACAAAGCCTTTCACTCTCTACTGAACAAAGACGCCTAGAAATCCAATTGACGGTTCTAGACATCTCTGAAGGAAAGCAGAAACTGTCAATCGCCTCCAAAGATTCAGAAATTCTGCAAGTTAGTTTAGTAGAAGCTCAAGTAATACTGGGTGTTCAAGAAAGTAAAAATTTAAAAGATAAGGTTTTTTTAAAAGAAATAGAGGAAGACTTACAACGGCTCCAGGGAGAGAGTTTTCAGGCAGAGCAGGCCAGCGATGCTTTAAAACATGAGTTGAGCATTCGGGCTGAGCGTTTCAAATATCTTGAGGAACAAATCACAAGGTTGATCGATGAAATACAGGTGGATGAGGAAAAAATACAACAATTAAGAGAACGGATTAATGCTCTTAAGGCTAAGCAAGCACTTTTAAAGGTTAGCGTTGAAGAATCACAGCGCAAGGTCTCAGACCAAGAACACAAGCTAGATGTTGTCCGAGACAGTCATTTAGCAGAAGATATTGACAGAATTAAGGCCGACCTTTTTCAGGCCTTGTCCGAGAAGGCCAAGGCTTCCAATGAATTGACAGGGGCTCAGCATACGTTTACATCGCTGGAACAACAAGTTCTTCAGTTAACGCAAGAGCAAGCGGTGAAAGCTAAAGAGCGTCAATCCTTGGGCGACACTCTTCAGGATCAGGAAAAAGAACTGGCACAGATTGAACAGCAAGCCTTACTTAGAGACCGTGAAATGTTGACGCTAAGAACAGAGCGAGATCAGCTAAAAGGACGACGACAAGAACAATACGGTGAACTTCAGAAACATAAAGCCCTAACAGACCAATCAAGAGCAAGAAGGAACGCTTTGCGGACGTTAGAAGAATCTTTAGAAGGTTATCAACGTGGGGTGCGCGAGGTCATGCTGGCCAAAAAGAAGGGGATTAAGGACTGTCTGGGACTGTGTGGTACGGTCGCTGATCTGATGACTGTGCAGGAAAAATATGAACTGGCCTTGGAAACCGCACTGGGAGCTGGCTTGCAAAACGTTGTGGCAGAGCATGAAAAGGCGGCTAAAATAGCCATTGCTTATTTAAAGGCCCATCAATTTGGTCGAGTCACCTTCCTGCCACTTGATATAATCCAGGGTCATCGGATGTCTGTGAACCAGGCAGTGGAACAGGATCCGGGATATATTGGGATTGCTGTAGATCTTGTTACTTATGATCGGCTCTACAAGCCAGCGTTGGAGTTCCTTCTTGGGCGCATTGTTGTTGTTACGGATATGAATGCGGCGACTCGGATTGCCAAGGCTTCTGGTTATAGGCTACGTATTGTGACTTTAGAGGGTGACCAAGTTCATCCAGGAGGTTCTCTGAGCGGAGGGAGTGTGCAGCGCAGAGGTGGAAATTTGCTGGCACGGTCTCGTGAAATTGAAGCTTTGAGTGTGGCATTGGTACAACTAGAAAAAGAACTGGCCGAAGAAGAACGCGAATACTCTAAGCTCGATTTTCGCTTGCGAGAAATTCAGGAGAGCATGGAGAATTTAAGTCTTAAACAACGGGAAGAGAAGGAACATCAGGTCATGAATAGGGCAGTGCACGAGAATGTTTTGAGCCAGGTAGGGCGGCTGGACAGCGATTTATTGGGGTTAGGTCATCGGAACCAGGGACACATGGCTCAAAAAAACGAACTTTGCCTTCGCATAGTAAGCTTAACAGAACGCACAAACATCGCGGAACAATTGTCGGTTGATTTGCGGCAAGCGTTTAATCAACGGGAACAAGCCGCTAAAGTCGCAATGGGTGAAATAGAGGCGCATGGGGAGCAACTCACCCAAGAGAAAATCCGATTAGCCAAGTGGGAGCAAGAATTAAACCAAGGGACAGAGCAACTTGGACACGAACAGACGATCTACCGTGAAAACGACTCAAATCTTCAACTGAAAATGCGGAATCAGGTAGGACTTCAACATAATTGCCAGGTGGTTGAGACAGAGCAAGGTGCGTTGAACCAGCAATTGAAGAGTCATTCACTAGCCCAAGAGGCCCAACAATACGCCTTGATGCAACGAAGACAAGAGAGAGAGGGCTTATCCGCCAATTCACTCGCCTTGGAACAAGAGATACATAACAAGCGCCAGTTGGAACATGCGCTGGAACAACGCCTCCATGCCAATGAACTTCGCGTGGTTCGTTTCGAGACGGAGTGTCAAGCAGGGGAAACTCGCTTGGTTGAGGAGTTCTCTCTCTCGTGGGAAGAGGCAATACCTTATCAGACTGAGGAAGAAAGAGCCGTCCTATGGCCCAGGGTGAAAGCCCTTAAACATCAAATTGACGCATTAGGCCCAATCAACCAAGGGGCTATCGAAGAATATCCTAAGATGCTATCAAGGAAGGTTTTTATGTTGGCCCAGCAGGATGATTTAGTTGAAGCAAATCAGATCTTGCGCCAAGTGATTTCTGAACTGGATAAGACCATGAGTGAACGGTTTATTCAAAGCTTCCATGCAGTAAACAAGGCTTTTCAGGAAGTGTTTAAAGAACTCTTTGTTGGGGGAAACGCTGAACTTCAGTTAGTCGACCCAGACAATTTGTTAGAGACAGGCGTTGAGATTATTGCTCAACCGCCTGGTAAAAAAGCACAGCTCCTTTCCCTCTTATCCGGAGGAGAG
This sequence comes from Desulfosporosinus sp. UBA5188, assembly GCA_002413075.1. GTDB lineage: Bacteria > Bacillota > Desulfitobacteriia > Desulfitobacteriales > Desulfitobacteriaceae > Desulfosporosinus. The sequence goes on from DHWG01000138.1 coordinate 105,005, forward strand.
CGGGCGTTAACGGCTATCGCCATTTTGTTTGCTCTTCTGAGGGTTAAACCGAGTCCGTTTTGTATCTTGGATGAGATCGAGGCGTCTTTGGACGATTCTAATGTTCAGAGGTTTGCGCAATATATTCACCGTCTCTCAGATTCAACCCAGTTCGTTGTGATTTCTCACCGCAAAGGCACGATGGAATCGGCCGATGTTTTATATGGGATTACGATGGAGGAGTGCGGGGTGTCCAAGTTGCTTTCGGTGAAACTCGGGGCCTTGCGTGACACCGCGCTCAGTGCTTACGACTCAGAGCAAACTAGCCGTGTAAGCTCCTAAAGGGGGAACGGGGTACCCGCCAGACTCGCCA
>DHWG01000138.1:105610-108142 GCA_002413075.1 Desulfosporosinus sp. UBA5188
GCAGCCCCGTATCTGGGGTCGCTCACGCGGAGTTTGCTAAATCTGCTTACGTAAAGACGTCGCGCTAGTGTGACGCTGCGTCCCGGGTCTGAGACGCGGAACGAAACGGGAGAAGGGATTACGGGTGGGGACGGTTCTTCCATGCATGTGAAGACAGGGGTCTTGGGAGACGGCACATTTCATGTGCACCGTCTTGTTCTGGGATTATGGAACGGGACAAGGGTTGTTCGCTCGTATTGTGAACGCTGCTCCGGGCTTGGAACACGGGATGGAGCATGAACGGAGAACGTCATATTAAGGATATAGGAGTGAGATGATATGAATATTACAGTGGCTTGGGCAGTGATGGGAGCAGGCTTATTTATTGTTATAGTTAGTATTATTAGACAGATGCAAAGTGATATTGCCCGTATAAATGTAACTGTAAATAAGATTGCTCAACAGGTTGGCGTGCCCGATACTGTAACGGAGGAAATGAGGAATGAATTGAAAGATCTTTTATCGAAAGGTAAGAAGATTGAAGCGATTAAGAAATATAGAACGGTGACTGGACTGGGGTTAAAGGAATGCAAGGATTATGTTGATTCCTTAGGTGAAAGGGAATTAATATAGCAATGCATGATGTACTATGATACTCTATTCTAGTATTTAGTATTTGAAATTTAAAAATTCGAACCTCTACTATGGATATATGAGAGGATGTTAAAATATTGGCAGGATTTTTTGCTAAGCTTAAAGAAGGCCTTACTAAAACACGGGAAAATTTTGTGGGAAAAGTTGAAGAGGTTTTTACGGGTCGAAAGAAAATAGATGAAGAATTATATGAAGAATTGGAAGAGGTTCTGATCCGTTCAGACGTTGGGGTGAATACCTCGCTTCAATTGGTTGATCGTTTGCGCAAAGAGGTTAAACTGCGGAAAATATCTGAGCCAAGTGAGCTTGCGCTTGTTCTTCAAGAATTGATCGCGGAGTTATTGGGTGAGGAAGAACCGCTGATCTTAGCAAAGCAAGGCCCTAGCATTATTCTCGTGGTTGGGGTCAACGGGGTTGGCAAAACAACCACCATTGGTAAGCTGGCGAACCGGTTAAAAAAGGATGGGAAACGGGTGCTCATGGCGGCAGGTGATACTTTTCGGGCCGCGGCGATTGATCAACTTGAGGTTTGGGGAGAACGATCGGGGATCGAGGTTATTAAACATCGGGAAGGTGCCGACCCGGCAGCGGTTGCTTATGATGCAGTTCAAGCCGCAAAGTCTCGGAGCATGGACGTTGTACTTATTGATACCGCTGGTCGCCTTCATAATAAAGTTAATTTAATGGAAGAATTGCGCAAGGTCAAGCGGGTGATTGAACGCGAAATTCCGGGGGCACCTCATGAGGTTTTACTGGTGCTGGATGCCACTACAGGACAGAATGCGTTGCAACAAGCCAAGCAATTTCAAGAAGTCGCCGGTGTCACAGGAATTGTCTTAACGAAGCTGGATGGCACAGCGAAAGGCGGCGTCGTGTTAGGAATACGAGGTGAAACTCGGATTCCTGTGAAATGGATTGGGATTGGAGAGGGAATTGACGATCTGCGTCCGTTTGTTCCTAAGGAATTCGCGGCAGCACTTTTTAATCGGTCTGACGAGGAGGAATAATTCTGATATACTATGCAGTAATTGGGGGAACCGGAGTAGAACATGTTACATTCACCGAGCAACGTATTATCACGGTAGAGACTCCTTATGGATCGGTTGAACCCGTTGTTGGTAAACTTGCGAATCGTGAGGTCGTTTTCATGAGCCGACATGGACGTGATCACGCTACGCCTCCCCATCTTGTAAATTACCGGGCTAATATTTGGGCGTTGCATAAGCTAGGCGTGCGAAAAATTCTTGCGACCGCGGCAGTTGGTTCTTTGTCCTCGAATTTTCGTTCAGGCGAGTTGGTGCTGCTCGATCAGTTTCTTGATTTTACTAAAAGCCGTCCGTCGACATTTTACGATGGTGGGCAACAAGGAGTACTCCACGTGGATATGACAGAACCCTATTGTTCTGCGCTGCGGCAGGATATTATGGACGCGGCAGAGCAGATTGGGATTGCGGTAAACAATGGGGCATGTTATGTTTGTACAGAAGGTCCACGTTTTGAAACTCCTGCAGAAATTCGAATGTTTCAACGCCTTGGGGCTGACCTTGTCGGAATGACAAGCGTCCCAGAAGTTGTTCTGGCGCGGGAGCTTGGAATGTGTTACGCCTCCATCGGGATGGTCACGAATGAAGCAGCTGGAATTTCATCACATCCGTTAACCCATGCAGAAGTCATGGAAAGTATGAAGGAACTAGGGGTAAAGGTAGCACAGCTCATTCAGGCCACCTTTGAGTTAGAGGATCCCAGTCAAAATTGTCTATGTGCCTCAGCGAATGGAGAAGTGGGTAAGTTTTAGAAAGGCAGTGGGACGATGAAATCTATCGAATGGCTAGGAAATTCCTTGCGACTATTAGATCAGAGCAAGCTTCCTGTTGAAACTGTATATCGGAATGCAATGTC
>DHWG01000138.1:108283-108436 GCA_002413075.1 Desulfosporosinus sp. UBA5188
ACTGTATATCGGAATGCAATGTCCTATAAGGATGTGGCGGAGGCTATTGAAAACATGGAAGTACGTGGTGCGCCTGCCATTGGGGCAGCGGCTGCTTATGGATTTGTATTAGGTGCGCTAGAGTACCAAGGGGATATAGAAGGGCTACCCAGT
>DHWG01000138.1:108631-109031 GCA_002413075.1 Desulfosporosinus sp. UBA5188
GGGATATAGAAGGGCTACCCAGTCACATGGAAATAGTGCAAGACAGACTCGAGGCAACTAGACCCACGGCGGTTAATTTGTTTTGGGCACTTCGTCGCATGGAAGATCGCTTACGTGAATGCAGGGATCTCGAGGATTTGGATGAGGTTCAGAATAATTTAATTGATGAAGCGAATCGTATTGCTGAAGATGATCGTAGAATGAATCGCCTCATTGGGGAACATGGCAATGAGATTGTACCAGAGAAGGCCAATATTCTAACCCACTGTAACGCGGGGGCCTTAGCAACAGTAGAGTACGGTACTGCGCTAGGTGTGATTCGAAAGGCCCATGAGGCGGGCAAGACGATTCATGTTTATGCGGATGAAACACGACCCTTATTACAAGGGGCACGCCTTAC
>DHWG01000138.1:109212-110627 GCA_002413075.1 Desulfosporosinus sp. UBA5188
TTATTACAAGGGGCACGCCTTACAGCCTTGGAACTCATGCAAGATAAGATTCCAGTGACGGTCATTGCCGATAATATGGCCGGGTTCTTAATGCAACAAGGTAAGGTTGACCTCGTGATTGTGGGAGCGGATCGAATCGCGGCCAATGGAGATACAGCGAACAAAATCGGTACTTACTCCGTAGCGGTTTTGGCACATGCGCATGGCATTCCTTTTTACGTAGCGGCTCCGACCTCAACCATCGATTTAAAAGTGGCCACTGGCCAAGAAATACCGATTGAAGAACGCCCTGACAAGGAAATGCGAGAGTTCTTTGGGATGCAAGTTGCACCGGCAGAGGTCAAGGTTTATAATCCGGCGTTTGATGTCACCCCAGCGAAATATATTACGGGTATTATTACAGAAAAAGGGATTGTGACACCTCCTTTTTCTGTCAATCTTCTTAAATTAATGGTTCGATCCTAATGACGAAACTGTTAATACGGGCCATGGTGCTACCCATGACAGGATCAGATATATTTTATCCCCATGGGGAAATTGCGATAGAGAATGACCGGATTATTTCGGTCGGAGAACTGGGCTCAGCGCCTTCAGGGTTTGTTCCTGATCGTATTATGGAATTGCCGAATGATGTCGTGATGCCAGGTTTAATTAACACCCATACTCACGCAGCTATGACGTTACTGAGAAGCTATGCAGACGATCTGCCACTCATGGCTTGGCTCAATGAGAAAGTCTGGCCTTTCGAAGAGAAATTAACGGAAGAAGACATTTATTGGGGAACCGCTTTAGCACTGTGTGAAATGATTCGTTCAGGAACGACGACCATGCTTGATATGTACGTTTCTATGGATCAAGTGGCAGAAGTCGTGATCAAGGCCGGGACTCGGGCCGTCCTCTCACGAGGGCTTATTGGAAATGGTCCCAACGGCAAGAAAGCGTTAGAAGAAAATATTGAATTGGTTCAGCGTTATAATGGGGCAGGTAATGGTCGGGTGAGTATCATGTTTGGCCCTCACGCACCTTTTACTTGCTCTGGGGAGTATCTTCAAAGCGTGAAAGCTGAGGCGGACCGCTTGGGGGTAGGAATACATATTCATGTGGCTGAAACGAACGATGAGATAAAGATGATTCAAGAGCAATACGGGAAAACTCCTGTGCAGTGGCTTGATGAGCTTGGGCTTTTCGGAGGGCATATTGTGGCAGCACACTGTGTTCATTTAACGCTGGAAGATATGGACATCTTGGCTAGTAACCACGTCTGTGTTGCCCATAACCCTGAAAGTAATATGAAACTTAGCAGCGGCACGGCTCCCATCACTGAGTTGCGCGCCAAAGGTGTGGTCATAGGACTTGGCACAGACGGTGCCTCTAGTAATAACAATCTCGATCTTTTTGGGGAGATGCGTTCAGCA
>DHWG01000138.1:110858-117939 GCA_002413075.1 Desulfosporosinus sp. UBA5188
GGCCTAGAAGACGTTGGAAGACTGGCACCGGGCTATAAAGCAGATATTATCACCATTGACATGGATCAACCGCACTTCTATCCCCGTTTCTCCATCCCGGCCCATCTCGTCTATGTTGCCCATGCGGGGGACGTACGCACGCTCATGGTCGACGGAAAGATCCTTATGGAAGAACGAAAAATTTTAACCATGGATGTGCATAAGGTTTGTCAGGAAGCTGAAACACGGGCAAAGCGGATTTCAGCAGAGCTTAATGGTCTATCATAGCGGATTCATCAATAAGTAGGGGCAACTCATGACATGAATTGCCCCTACTTGACAAATCGTAAGTTATAGTCTAATATTCGTCTGTAAAGTAAAAGTACTTTACAGGGGGATGGGATGGAAGAACTCACCAAAAGGGCTCTCTTAGCAGATTTCTATGGTCCACTTCTTACGGATAAGCAACGAAACGTTTGGGATCTTCATTACCAACAGGATCTTTCCTTGGCGGAAATAGCAGAGATGGAACATATCAGCCGTCAAGCGATTCATGATTTGATCAAACGCACAGAACGGATCCTCACAGAATACGAGGAAAAATTAGGGCTTGTACAGAGGTTCTGCATGGAACGTGAGAAATTAATGAAGGTATTGACCTTGTCACAGGGATTAATTGAACAAGATTTTACCAATCAGTCAGCCTGGGAGCGCCACCAACAACTACGCGCGATGATTGATGAGGTTTATGTAAATATTTAAACGTTAAGCGGATCAAAGCGAAAGCGGGGACTGGTATGTTTCAAGGACTCAGCGACAAACTCCAAGAAACATTTAAACGGCTCAAAGGAAAGGGCCGGTTAAAGGAAGCCGATGTTAACGAGGCAATGCGCGAGGTTCGCGTTGCTTTATTGGAGGCAGACGTTAACTTTAAAGTGGTCAAAGAATTTGTGGCCAAGGTTAAGGAACGTTCGATCGGACAGGAAGTTTTAGAATCCCTTTCTCCAGCACAGTTCGTCATTAAGATTGTGCATGAAGAAATGATTGAACTTATGGGGGGCGCAACGGGTAAAATCCTCATAGCTTCAAAACCGCCTACGGTCATCTTGCTTATCGGGCTTCAAGGAGCCGGCAAGACAACCCATGCGGCGAAACTGGCCAATATGCTTAAAAAACAAGGCAAGCATCCGTTGTTGGTCGCCTGTGACATTTATCGACCCGCTGCCATCAAGCAATTGCAGGTCTTGGGTGATCAACTGGATGTGCCAGTGTTTTCGATGGGACAAGAACCTCCGGTGGAGATTGCCACGGCCAGCATTAAGCACGCTAATTCAAATGGCCAAGATGTTGTTATTATTGACACCGCGGGGCGTTTACATATCAACGAAGAGCTGATGACCGAACTTCGGGACATTAAAGCGGCAGTTAGACCGAACGAGATATTATTAGTGGTCGACGCAATGACCGGTCAAGACGCCGTTAATGTTGCAGAATCGTTTCATAAGGACATGGGCATTGATGGTGTTATTCTCTCAAAGTTGGATGGGGATACTCGCGGTGGGGCTGCGCTTTCTATTAAAGCAGTGACAGGATGTACTATTAAGTTCGCTGGGATTGGCGAGAAAATGGATGCGCTAGAACCTTTTCACCCGGACCGTATGGCTTCTCGAATATTGGGAATGGGCGATGTTCTGACCCTCATCGAGAAGGCACAAGAGTCTTTTGATGAGAAAAAAGCAAAAGAAATGGAACAGAAGCTGCGCAAGAGTGAACTGACCCTCGAGGATTTCTTAGAACAGATGCAGCAGATGAAAAAAATGGGTCCGCTTTCCTCTATTATGGAAATGTTACCGGGTGGTATGGGTAAGCAATTAAAGGACGTTACAATCGACGAGAAGGATACTGCCCACATGGAGGCCATTATTCGCTCCATGACCGTAGAAGAACGACGGAAACCGTCTGTCATTAAAGATTCTCGTAAAAAAAGGATCGCTAAAGGGAGCGGTACAAAAGTTCAAGATGTTGGTCGTCTCCTAAAACAGTTTGAACAGATGCAGAAAATGATGAAGCAATTCGCGGGTGGCGGCGGTGGTGGCTTAGGGATTCCCGGGATGGGTAGAAAAGGGAAAAAGAAAAAACCTGGACGGGTTTGACCCTTGCTCTATAATTTTTGATGGACACACGCTTTATAGCGTTGTTTATATAATAAACTTGCTTTGAACGGAGTTTATACTCTATCTTGAAGTTTAGTTCAACTGATCTAGGGGTTTCGAAGTTGGAATCTCGCAAATATAATGAGGAGGTGAAAATATGGCTACTAAAATTCGTTTATGCCGCATTGGTGCGAAAAAGAATCCTATCTATCGTATGGTTATTGCTGACGCTAGAGCGCCTCGTGATGGAAAATTCATTGAACAAATTGGATATTATGATCCTGCAACAAACCCTGTAGTTTTGAAGATTGACGAGGAAAAGGCTTTGAAATGGCTCTCAACGGGAGCACAACCTTCAAGTACTGCTAAGTCATTGTTGAGTCAGGCGGGTATCATTGCTAAATTCCACGAGTCCAAGAACTAAGTGTAAGTGAGAGAGGTGGTTCCTGTGAAGGAACTTGTAGAAATCCTCGCGAAAGCATTGGTGGATCACTCTGACCAAGTGTTCGTTACCCAATCTGAGACAGATAAGAGTGTGCATTTGCAACTGACTGTCGCCTCTGACGATATGGGTAAGGTTATTGGGAAACAGGGGAAGATTGCCAACGCTATTCGTACTTTAGTTAAAGCGGCAGCCGTCAAAGATGGTCGCCGAGTTCATATGGACATTGATCAATAACGTTGAGAAGGGCTTAGTGCCCTTCTCAACGTCTATCTTCTTGTAAGGGGGCAAACTATGAATGACGACGTGTTAATTGGAGAGGTGTTGCGTCCGCAGGGGTTTAGCGGCGAACTGAAGATCTACCCGTTAACAACGGATGCTGCGCGATTTCTGAAACTGCAAGAAATCACCTTGAAGTGTGGGGAGATCAAGAAAAGCTTCAAGATACTGTCTGCCCGAATGCACAGCGACTTGGTCTTTCTCACAATCGATGGGATTGAGGGGTTTGACCAGGCCGAAAAGTACCGGGGGTGTGAGGTTTTGATTAACCGCTCAGAAGTTCCTCCTTTAAAAGAGGGATGGTACTATTTTGAGCTTGAAGGTATGCAGGTTTATGAGGGAGATGTCTTGTTAGGCACCTTGTCTCAAGTCTTGGAAACTGGAGCAAATGATGTCTATTTGGTTAAGGGTGCTAAAGGCGATATATGTGTTCCAGCACTTAAGAGTGTTGTCTTGCACGTAGATGTCGAGGGCCGACGCATGGATGTCACACTTCCTCTAGGGCTGTTGGAGGGTTAAAGATCGAATGATTCAATTTACCGTTTTAACGTTATTTCCAGAAATGTTTGCGCCTCTACAAGAAAGTATCCTTAAACGCGCACAAGAAGCGGGATTGGTTAAAATAAAGTTTGTGAACTTTCGTGATTATGCGACCAGCAAACACAAAAATGTGGATGATGTTCCTTATGGCGGGGGGGCTGGCATGCTTTTAAAGCCAGAGCCTATCTTTGCTGCCGTACGAGATTTGCCAGAGCCTGGAGCTCGACGAAGGGTTATTCTTTTGTCTCCACAAGGGGCTGTCTTTAATCAAAAAAAAGCTGAAGCGTTGTCTGAACAAGAGGAACTGGTTTTTATATGCGGGCATTACGAGGGATTTGATGAGCGAATCCGTGAGCTGGCAGACGAAGAGTTGTCCATTGGAGACTACGTGTTGACAGGCGGAGAACTTGCTGCGATGGTGATGATCGATGCAGTGGCTCGCCTAATACCCGGAGTCCTCGGAGAAGATACTTCTGCCCAAGAGGATTCACACAGCATCTCACTCTTGGAATATCCTCAGTATACGCGTCCTGCTGATTTTGAGGGGCGGCAGGTTCCCGAAGTCTTGTTATCGGGTCATCACGCGATGATTAAGCGTTGGCAGAGAAAAGAGTCACTAAGGCGCACCTTTTTGCGCCGTCCTGATTTAATCAAAGCCGTTATTTTCGCAGCCGAAGATTATCTGATTTTGGAAGAACTTGTTCTTGAGCACGAGGAAATTGCTGCGTGGCAAGCTTTGTGGCAACATCTCTGTCCTCCGCCCAAACGACGGCGGAAGTAGTTGGGAGGAACTCGATGGCAGACATCTATTTAGCATTAATCCATGCCCCTGTCTACAATAAGAATATGGAGACGGTGGCGACTTCGATCACAAACTTGGATCTTCATGATATTGCCCGTTGTTCAACAACGTATGGCATTAAACGTTATTTTGTCGTTCATCCCGCTGAAGCACAGCGTCAACTTGCCGGACGTATCATGGGTTTTTGGCAAGAGGGGTATGGCGCAAATTATAATCCCGATCGCCAAGAAGCGTTTTCACGGGTGAAAATTGCGAAGAATTTGACAGAAGTTTATGCGGAAATTGAAGCAGAGCAGGGGGTAGCTCCTCTTAAAGTAGCCACGGATGCTCGAAAATACGCCAACACCGTCACTTATGCACAGCTCCGCAAAGACATAGAAACGAAAGAAATACCCATTCTCTTACTGTTTGGTACGGGTTGGGGACTCCTTAAAGAAGATGTTGAGCAGATGGATCAGATTTTGGAGCCAATCTATGGACCGACGGATTATAACCATTTATCGGTGCGTTCTGCGGTAGCGATTATCCTGGACCGTTTACGGGGACACTGATTATGAGCTGACCTAGAAAAATGTTGCGTACATAAATGGGTTATGATAGAATATGTAGGTCTGATAATAGGTGGTCCGCTCGCTGAAAATCAGTGCATGAACATCTAGACAGGGAAGGAGGGAATTTTATAATGGATTATATTCGTATGATTGAAGAAGAACAAATGAAAAAGGATCTTCCTAACTTCCGACCAGGAGATACAGTGCGTGTACATGTACGTATCGTTGAGGGAACCCGTGAACGTATTCAAGTTTTCGAAGGGCTTGTCATCGCAATGAAAGGTGGCGGCATCAGAGAGACTTTTACTGTTCGTCGTGTTGTTTCTGGCGTTGGGGCAGAACGTACTTTCCCTTTGCACTCACCTCGCTTGGACAAAATTGAGGTGGCTCGCCGGGGTGTGGTTCGCCGGGCTAAGCTTTATTATTTACGTGCTCTTTCAGGTAAGGCGGCACGGATCCGCGATCGTCGAACCGTATAAGGATAAAAATGAGCTGGAGCAATCTGGCTCATTTTTTTACGGTTAGTTATGGACCTGTAATATTTATCGTTTGTGGCGTATGCTCCGAAGATTCTTGCTCATACTAGAAGAAGAATGCAAGAGGGGAGCGAAACTATGGAACGTCAGAAATCAAAAAGAAAATGGCTCTTAATTATTATCGGCGCAATTCTACTAATCGGCGGAGTTCTCCGTTGGGGAGTCTTGCAACCCTATGTGATTCGGCAACCATCTATGGAACCCGGTTTGGTTTCAGGAGATCGTATTGTTGTCAACCGTCTCGCGTATCGTGGATCGGCTCCTGCCAGGGGGGATGTCGTTGTGTTTGCGTTCCCAAAAGACTTAAAGCGAACCTTCGTCAAACGAGTTATTGCGGCTGAAGGAGAAACGGTCGAACTCCGCGACAATAAAGTTTTTGTGAATGGAAACGCTATTCAGGAGCCTTACGTTAAACCGGGTGATTATCCACCTTATGGTCCAGAAACTGTTCCTGTAGGGAAGGTATTTGTTTTAGGGGATAACCGTCGTGAGAGCGAAGACTCGCGAGAATGGGGACTTCTCCCCAAAAATTACCTCTTAGGAAAAGCCTTGCTGTTATACTACCCATTTCAACGGTTCAGATCTTTCGGAGACAATCGTCAATGATTAAATAGACAATAAGGTTCTTTTTTAGGAAGAGGATGAAGAGGGGTATTCATGAGTATTCAATGGTTTCCGGGGCATATGGCGAAAGCAAGACGCCTTTTAATTGAGCAACTTGAATGGGTCGATGTTGTTTTAGAACTGGCCGATGCCCGAATACCAGTTAGCAGTCGTAATCCAATGCTTAACAAACTGCTGGGAAATAAACCGCGTTTATTACTCCTAAATAAGGTAGATTTAGCCGATCCCACTTGGACGGCAAAATGGCTTACTAGCTTAAGAACTTCAAGTCCTGTTTATGCAGTGAGCGCAACGACTGGGCTTGGTGTTAAACAAATTGTACCAGAATTGGAACGCATGGTGATGGCTAAGCAAGCTAGACAGGCTAAAAAGGGTATTCGTCCTCAGGCCATCAAGGTGATGATTGTGGGAATCCCTAATATTGGTAAGTCATCCTTGATTAATCAATTGACGGGCGGAGCGCAAGCGAAAGTTGGTAATAAACCAGGGGTGACTCGAGGAAATCAATGGGTCCGGATTCATGAACGCGTTGAACTGTTAGATACACCAGGCATGTTGTGGCCTAAATTTGAAGTCCCTGAAATCGGGATGAAGCTGGCTGCCCTTGGAGCTATTAAGGATGACGTGTATGATATTGAAGAGTTAGCGCTATGGATCATTGATTGGCTGAAATTACACGCTCCCAATGCCTTACTGCGCTATCAGGTTGCGGAGGCAGAGGTTACGTTGGAAAGCCTGGGACGAAAACGTGGGTGCTTAATTCATGGAGGCCGTGTGGATATGCTCAAGGCTGCCCAACTTTTCCTACGTGAACTTCGAATGGGACAACTTGGTCCAATCACCATGGATTATATTTCAGATTAAAGTTTGTTCACACCAACATGGCGTTGTCCGCCTTTATAGGACAATTTCCTCATTGAAATAAAGGGATTTTCGCGATATTAGCGAATTAAATTAAGTGAATAAGTACATATTTGGAATATAGGTAGAGAAGAGGAGAAAAGTGTGGAACCGTTATCCCAGATGAATGTACGGGAAGTTGAAGAAGCACTCTTTAAAGACCCTTCCCCTCGCATGCTTTGCGCATGTCAGAAGGATCCACGTCAAGGCGTGAGGCACCTTGCGGTACGTTTACTTAAGTTTCAGCAAGCGCAAGCCGTGGAAGAAGCCCGTAT
>DHWG01000095.1:0-42447 GCA_002413075.1 Desulfosporosinus sp. UBA5188
TTATGAGGTAGCCTTTTTGCGTTAATATTATGGCACTAATGGCAAACGAAACATCCGCTTTGTTAGTTTTGTATAGAAGAGAAGGATAATCAGTAAAATAATTGAAGATAACAACATAAGGTTATGACTTATAGTTTAGGGTATATCGCTCGACTACCTGGCACTAAAATATAGTAAATGAGTGTTAAAGCTGAAATATCTTAAATTGAGTCTTGATAAAGGAGCTTTGTATGGCAATTACGTTAAGACATTTATGTAAATATGCAAGAGAAAATTACGGAATGACTCTTATTTGCGGGGAAAGCAATATGAATAATATCGTTCATTGGGTTCATATGCTTGAAGATCCTGAAACGGCAAGTTTCCTGCATGGTCAGGAACTGATTTTCTCTACAGGAATCGGTTACGATAATACAGATTGGCTCATTGATTTTGCCAAGGGACTGGTAGAGAATCAAGTGAGCGGGTTGGCACTTAACCTAGGGCCGTATATTCAATCCGTGCCTGAAGACCTCATTGCTTATTGCCAAGAGGTGCAGTTCCCACTATTTACGATACCGTGGAAGACAAGAATAGTGGACATTACGAATGATTTCTGCCGACAGATCATCAAGTCGGAAGAAAATGAAGTGACAGCGGCAAGCGCTTTGCGCGATGCAATTTTTTATCCTGAAAAGGTTTCTGAATACCGCTCCGTTTTAGAACGGAAGCAATTTGATTTGGAGGCAGAATTCTGCATCGTAGCTATATCCTGTCAAATACCTTCTAGTGAAAAGTTCTTAGGATATGATAAGGCCGTCAGACTGCATATAACTATGATATTAATCGACTATAGCGACAGGTTTAGTATCTTTCGCCAGGATAAAAACTTGATGTTGTTTTGCAGAGTTTTCCACAAGAAATTGTGGAAGCTGCCATGGATCGCCTAGCTGAAGTGTGCAAGTACGGCTATCCGGATTATCGTATAACAGCAGGAATCAGTGTCAATGATTTAGGGATTCACTCTCTTCCCCGGAATTATAAGCGAGCGATTGCTCTTTTGCGCATTGCCGAAAGACAGGGTCAAGCCAAATTATCCTATCGCAACAGCGGGTTATTTAAGCTGTTGATTGAGATAGAGGACACGAAGGTATTAAAGAGATTTTATGAGGAGACATTAGGGCAACTGGATGCCTATGCGAAAAATATCAGACGGATTACCGTTTCACCTTAAAGGCGTACCTGGATAATAACGCCAGTGTTCAAGAGGTAGCCAAAGATACCTATGTGCACAGGAATACGATTAACTACAAGATTAAGAAAATAAAAGAAGTTTTACAGTGTGATTTGAATTATCAAGACGGTCTAAAACTGGTTTTAGCTTACCATATCAAGGAATTGTTATAGAACAAGATGCATAATGTGCATGGGCACAAACTATTTTGTGCTGGAATCTATGGAATAGACTAGAAAAAATGATATGATATGAAACAGAAGGCAAAGGGGCCTGTTCGCGAGAGCAGGCCCCTTTGCCTATTTGTATATGCAAGTGATCATCAAGGTCTAAGCGATGCTGACAAGTACTTAAATAGGAGGAAATATGACGAACAAATATTATATGCCAACCAAAGTCATAATGGGAAATGACTGTATTATTAAGAACAGTGAAATATTCATGACACTGGGAAAGAAAGCGTTGATCGTAACTGGGGCCCAATCGGCGAAACGAAACGGTTCAGAAAGAGACATTAAAATAGCTTTAGAAGCTGTGGGTATTCCTTATGAGGTGTTTGATAAGGTGATGAGTAATCCCACCATTTCCTGTGTTTATGAAGGTGCCACCTTTGCTAACAAAAATGCTGTGGATTTCATAATCGCCATTGGTGGGGGCTCCCCTATGGATGCAGCTAAAGCTATTGCCTTATTGGCCGCTCAGGAAATCGAGGAGGAAAACTTATTTTCAGGAATTTATGAGCATAAGGTGTTGCCCATGGCTTTTGTCCCAACCACGTCAGGGACAGGGTCGGAAGTAACGCAGTATTCAATTTTAACCAATGATAAGGCCCAGACCAAAACAAGTATTGCTTCCGATTTATTGTTTCCAACGGTCACTTTCTTGGATGCCAAATATACGGAGCATCTAGGGGTGCTTACCACGATCAATACGGTGATTGACGCGTTATCCCATGCAGTTGAAGGGATGCTGTCCGTAAAAGCATCGTTCGTTTCCAATGCTTTGGCACTTACAAGTATTCGGATGATCATCAACTGTGTTCCGGATCTTTTGCAAGCTTTACAATCAGGGTCTGAGACTGTTATTAGCCTGAAGCAAAGGGAGCAATTGCTGCACGCTTCATTTCTGGCAGGAATAGTGATTGCCCAAACTGGAACAACGGCGGTCCACGCGATGGGATATTCCTTAACCTACTTTAAAGAAATTGACCATGGCCGGGCCAACGGGCTTCTCTTGGGCGAATATCTGAAACTTGTGGAGAAAGTGCAGCCTGATTTATCCGGAACGATCTTGGAAGGCATGAATTTTTCTGAAGCACAGCAACTCAAGGAACTGCTGGACGAACTTTTGGGTGATAAAGAAGAAATTAGCGTTGAAGAGATAAAACAGTACAGCAAGAGGGCCATCCAAACCAAAAACATTGCCAATTCTGTGGTCGAACCGCTAGAAGACGATTTAAGAACTATTTTTACACAGTCATTTGCAAAATAACAGAGTCACAATGGAGGGCAACGTAATTTACGTGTAGTTAGGAGGGTGTCGTTTGCAGGATAGAGCACTGAATGATTTCTCAGCAAAAAATGAGTCAGATGGCTGTCTGCTTTGTTATACCGCTCCTTGTTCAACAAATTGTCCTCATAAACTTGATCCTGCCAAAGTTATTCGCTCTGTGCGTTTTGAGAACATGATTGGCGCAGTAGAGTCTGTCGGCGAATTATGTCAAGCGTGTCAGGAAAAGAGTTGTAGTAAAGCGTGTTTAAAGGGTCAAATCGATCGTCCGGTGAGAATTCCGCAACTTATGACCTATGTGGGGAATTGGCAGAAGCGACAGGAGAAGCGAAAAGCCACGAAGGTCGATTTAGGGATTGAATTCTGTGGTGTAACTTGTGAGAATCCCTTCTTTTTGTCTTCCTCAGTCGTCGCCAGTAATTATGAGATGGTTGCCAGGGCTTTCGCAATGGGATGGGCCGGAGCAGCCTTTAAGACTATTGGAACTTTTGTGCCGCAAGAAGTATCACCCCGGTTTTCAACGATCCGTAAGGAAGGCAACTCTTTTATCGGCTTCAAAAATATTGAGCAAATATCAGATCACACCTTGAATGAAAATCTGGAGTATATGCGACGACTCAAACAGGACTTTCCCCATAAAGTCCTGATCGCCTCTATATTAGGGCAGAACGATGAAGAATGGACTTTCTTGGCCCGCCAGGTGACAAAAGCGGGCGTTGACATGATTGAATGTAACTTTTCCTGTCCACATATGTCAGGGGAGGGATTAGGGTCCGATGTGGGACAAATTCCTGAATTAGTGGCCCAATATACGGCAGCAACAAGAAAGGGGACCCATCTACCTATATTGGCCAAGATGACACCCAATCTAGGAAATATGGAGATTCCTGCCCTGGCAGCTATCAAGTACGGCGCTACGGGTATTGCAGCTATTAATACCATTAAGAGTATCATGAATATTCATTTAGATGATTTTACTTCCGAGCCCCAGGTTGATGGCAAGTCTTCTGTGGGAGGATACTCCGGTAAAACGGTCAAACCCATTGCCCTGCGCTTCATCCATGATATGTTGAAGCACCCCGGTCTGAAGGATATACCCATAAGCGGCATGGGGGGAATCGAGACCTGGCGCGATGCTGCTGAATTTATCGCCTTAGGATGTGCCAATCTGCAGGTTACAACGTCAGTTATGCAGTATGGGTATCGGATTATCGATGATTTATGCGAGGGACTGTCCAGCTACCTTGGAAAGCAGGGGTTTTCTTCCGTTCAGGAGATGGTGGGGTTGGCCTTGCCAAAGTTAGTCCCGACGGATGAGTTAAACCGTCATTCTATTTCCTATCCTAAGTTCGATCGAAGTCAATGTCTCGGATGTGGTCGATGCTATCTGTCGTGTTCTGACGGGGGTCATCAAGCCTTGGCGATGGATGGAACAAGCGGAAAGCCAAGACTAAACCCTAAAATGTGTGTGGGTTGTCACCTATGTATACTGGTATGTCCCGCTGGAGCAATTTCTCCGGGTAAGCGTATAGAAGCAGGATTGGCGCAAGCCTTTATAAAGGAGGTCTGATTGATGAATGTACCTGAAATACAAATTAAAGATGTAAGTATGGTTTATCAAGTTAATAATGGTGAAGACATTGTCGCTTTGACGGATGTAAATTTAGACATTCAGGAAGGAGAATTCATCTCGTTACTGGGACCTTCCGGTTGCGGAAAAACCACCTTACTTCGGATTATTGCGGATTTAAATCAACCCACTTCAGGCAGTGTATCCACACGAGGGCAGTCCCCTAGGGACATAAGACTGCAACGGAAAAATGGGATAGTATTCCAAAGTCCGGTTCTTTACGATTGGAGAACAGTAAGAAGAAATATTTGTATGCCTATGGAAATCATGGGGGTTCCAAAAAAAGAAAGGACAGCGCGGATTAATCAGGTGCTGGAACTGGTAAAATTACAGGATTTTGGCGATAAATACCCGTTTGAGTTAAGCGGGGGTATGCAGCAGAGAGTCGGAATCGCTAGAGCTCTAGCCTTAAACCCAGAATTTTTATTGATGGATGAACCGTTTTCGGCACTAGATGAGTTTACCCGTGAAAAATTAAATGAAGATTTACTGGGCATTTGGAGCAAGACTAAGAAAACTGTCATCTTTGTAACGCATAATATTCCGGAATCTGTGTTCCTATCAGATCGTGTTGTTGTCTTATCACCCCATCCGGGTAGAATTACCGCCATTGTCGATATTGATTTACCCCGCCCTCGTGAAAACTCAATTCGTGAAACTCCAGAGTTCTATGAGTATGTAACCAAGATAAGAAGGAGTTTTGAGGGGGTGTGAGTGTGGCTATTAGCAAAAAGGAACAAAGAATTGTGGCCTTTGTCTGGGTTATTGGGATTATTGTCGTTTGGGAATTAGCCTCGTTCGTCTTGAAGAATGTGCTTCATGATCCCATGGCGGCGACGAAACTACCCTATCTGCATATCATTGCAATAACGCTCGTTGAAAATTGGAAAACACTCTTGGAAGCAGGCGCTGTCACTTTTTCCAGGGCAGCGATTGGTTTTGCTCTGGGCACAACCATAGGAATCCTTCTGGCAATCATCATGAGCTTATCCAAAACCATGGAAAGAATTGCTTTTCCGTATTTAATTGTTTCCCAGATGATACCGATTTTAGGTCTGGCACCCATCATTTTTATTATTGTGAGAGATATGAATGTATCAAGAATCGTGATCGCCGCCTATATTACTTTCTTCCCAGTTTCAGTCAATATGCTCAGTGGTTTAAAGAGTGTGGAGCAGGATAAGAAAGATTTGCTCTTCTCAATCTCTGCCAATAAGTTCCAAGTCTATCGAAAATTGATGTTCCCGTCTGCCATGTCCTATTTATTTATTGGCCTCAAAATTGCAGCCCCCATGGCGGTGACTGCCTCCATTTTGGTCGATATGTTAGGCTCCAAAAGTGGTATTGGGGTTAAGATCCTCTATTCTTTGTATTCCAATTCAACGAATCTCTTTTGGGCTTCTGTATTCACCAGCGCTTTCATGGGAATTATCAGCTATTACATTGTCGTCTTTACTGAGCGGTTCTGTCTACCATGGCAAAATGCTACACCAAGAAAGGAAGGTGTACGTGCATGATCAACAAAGTTAAAAACTTTTTATGGCCTTTGGCCTTTGGAGTTGCTTTAATTATGGCTTGGCAATTTGGGCTATTCCATAAAATACTAAAATTAAAGCCTTTTCAACTGCCAGTTCCGACAGAAATTGCGTCAACTTTGGCGGCGAATCTACCCAAAGCATTGACGGATTGTGGCGTGACGATTTCCGGGGCCTTGATCGGTTTGATTATTGGCTCGTTGTTGGGATTCATGATCGCGGCCATCGCCACATTCTTCCCTAAGTGGGGATACGGAGGCATGATTGTAGTAACAGCGCTGAATGCTGTTCCGATCGTAGCACTTTCACCGATCATGAATCTATGGTTCTCGACAGGGATGCAACAAAAGATTGGTGTTGTCACCGTCGTTTGCATGGCGGCAATGGCGCTTAATGCCTACAGCGGCTTAAATAATTTAAATCCCTATTCCATTGATTTAATGCATTCCGTAGCAGCAAATAAGTGGACGATATTTACAAAATTGCGTTTGCCAAATTCCTTACCCCACCTCTTCACAGCCACTAAAATAAATATTGCCTCCTCAATTATTGCGGCGATTATTAGTGAATACTTTGCGGCTTCCACTGCTGGTTTAGGATTTGGTATCAAAGATAATCTTCGCAAGGCTGAGATGGCGATGGGCTGGTCCTATATTGTAGTAGCTTCTCTAGCAGGAGTCATTCTCTACTGCATTATTTTATTGGTAGAACGCGATGCCCTAAAATGGCACGCTTCACAAAAATAAATTAACACTAGGAGGAAAGATTATGAAGAAAAGTAAATTCACGAGTCTAGTAGCGGTCATCATGTTAATATTACTAGCTGCTACTGGCTGTAGCTCAGCGGCGACCCCAGACACGACAAAAACCACTCCAGCTAAACTTGAAAAGGTGACACTTCAGCTTAAATGGCTACCGCAATCACAATTTATGGGCTATTATCTTGCACAAGCCAAAGGGTATTATAAAGATGCAGGTATTGATCTTGAGATTCTTCCTGGTGGTAGCGATATTATACCGGAACAACAAGTCTATAACGGTGTCGCTAATATCGGCGTAACCTGGGTTTCTAGTTTAATGAAGTATCAGTCCAAGGGATGGGGATTAGTTCAAACGGGACAGATCTTTCAAAAAAGCGCTATGTTGCTTGTGTCCAAAGCCTCTTCTGGAATTAACACTCCGGCAGACCTAAAAGGAAAGAAAATTGGTTCATGGTTTGGTGGTAATGAATTTGAAATTTATGCTCTTCTGGAAAAGAATGCCCTCAAAAAGGATACTGATGTAAAACTAGTGCAACAGGATTACACCATGAATCAGCTTCTGAAGGGTGAAATCGATGCCGCTTCAGCCATGACTTATAATGAATATGGTCTTCTACTTGAATCAGGCCTTAAAGACAGTGACCTCCATGTCATCAATATGAATGATGCCGGTGTTGCTATGCTGGAGGATTGCTTGTTTGTGAATTCTGATTGGATTTCGAAGAACCAAGATCTTTATGTTCGTTTCATGAAAGCTTCCATAAAGGGTTGGGCCGAAGCCTGTGCTGATCCAGCTGCAGCTGGAAAAATAGTCTTTGATGTTGATAAGAGCGTATCCCTTGATCATCAACTTTATATGGCTAAGGAAGTCGCTAAGCTTGTTGTCCCTACAGGTTTTGATCCTGCTAATATCGGTTCTATAGACCCTGCAGCAGTCAAGCAGACAGCTGACCTTGCCTTAAAATATGGCTTACTTACGAAGGCAGCTGTGATTTCAGAAGATACAGTGACCAGTAAGTATTGGAAATTAGCCACTACTAAATAACTCTGTGGTCATCACTAAAAAGACCTCCTTGGGTCTATGGTTTCATTGATCACAGGAGGCCTTTTTCTTTTACTAGGGTCATAACTGCCTTGAATATCTCTTATTTTCCAGAGTCCGTTGTCAAGCTGGCCATTGGAATATTAATAAGCGGAGGTAAACATATGTCAGATCGAGAACAAATAAGCGCCAATGAAATAAGGGTAAAGGCAAAAAAATATAATCTACATTCTTGGAGTACTCAAGGAGGACTCAATCCTACCGTTGTTTCTAAAGCCGAGGGCATTTATTATTGGGATAGTGACGGAAAAAAATACTATGACATGTCTTCTCAGCTCGTTAATCTTAATATTGGCTTTGGAAATAAAAAAGTCATCAAGGCAATTCAAGAGCAGGCTGAAAAAATGGCCTATATGGGACCGTCCTTTGCCATAGATATTCGCTCGGAGCTCGCTGAGAAAATCATCGAAATAGCGCCAGACAATATGGGTAAGGTTTTTTTTACACTAGGCGGATCGGATGCCAATGAAAACGCCCTAAAAATGGCAAAATTGTTTACTGGTAGAACTAAAATATTTTCGAGATACCGTTCTTACCATGGTTCAACCTATGGCGCTGCAAATCTTACAGGTGAGCCGAGACGATATACCTGCGAACCTGGCATTCCCGGATTTATAAAGTTTTTCGATCCCTATCTCTACCGCGCTGGAATTGAATTTAAAAGTGAGGAAGAGGGCAGTAACTATTTTGTTGCCAAATTGAGAGAGCAAATCATTTACGAGGGCTCATCAAATGTTGCAGCGATCGTGCTGGAAACCATTACAGGGAGTAACGGTATCATAATTCCGCCTAAGGGATATCTTAAAGGGATTCGACAGATCTGTGATGACTTTGGCATTGTGATGATTTGTGATGAAGTTATGTCTGGATTTGGTCGTACTGGAGAATGGTTTGCCTGCAACCATTTCGATGTCCAACCAGATATCATCACCTTTGCCAAAGGTATTACCTGCGGCTATGTTCCACTTGGCGGTACCCTAGTCAGTAAAAAGATTGCTAGTTATTTTGATGACAATTTCCTCTCCTGTGGCCTGACCTATAGTGCACACCCTATAAGCTGTGCAGCAGGTTGCGCAACCCTAGACGTATATAAAGAAGAGAAGCTTTTTGAGAATGCCAAGAAAATGGGCATAGTGCTCGGCTATGAACTTGAGGCCCTTAAGTCTAAGCACCGGTGCGTGGGTGACGTAAGATATATTGGACTGTTTTCAGCCATCGAGCTCATTAAGGATACAAAAACAAAAGAGGCACTCGTGCCTTATGGCCAAGATCCGGAAAAAATCATGTCTAAGATTGTAGGAAAGCTGAAGCAAGCGGGCTTTTCAACCTATTCGCATGAAAACAATATTCTGGTGGCGCCTCCATTGATTATTAAAGAGCATGAAATTAAAGAAGCAATGACAATAATGGACGAGGTATTAGACTACGTTGATACACTAGTTCAGTAAAAATTAGCGTGGGTTGCATGGCGCTAAAAAATATATGAAAGAAGTGGGAATCATGGGTAACGATTTAACTAAGGGTGCTAAACGAGTGGTGGCTGATCTTCGGGAACTGGCGGAGTTGACTTCAGATGAACACGGTGCACAACGAGTGGCTTGGACGCCGACCTGGCAAAAAGCGCGGGATTGGTTTGCTGCTAAAGCACGTGAGGCCGGTGCTGAAGTGACCGTTGATACTGCAGGAAATAGTTGGGCTAAAATTGCTGGAGTGAGCCCGGATGCAGTAGCCATTGGAAGTCATTTGGATTGTGTACCTAATGGAGGTTGGCTGGACGGAGCTTTAGGTGCGGTTGTAACTTTGGAAGTTTTGCGACGCTATGGTAAGGGGGCTACCCCTAAGAAGACCATTTATGCCGTAAGTTGGGCGGATGAGGAAGGCGCTCGCTTTGGCCGCAATCTAATCGGTTCCTCTGCAGCAAGTGGCACGCTGGATATTGCCGACATTATTGATCGAGTGGATAATCAGGGCGTGAAATTGACGGATGCGTTGGCGGCTCATAATGTCCTTGTTGACGACATCTTGGGAGCACATGAAGAGTTTAAACAAAAAAACATTACCGAATACTTGGAATTGCATATTGAACAAGGACCTGTACTAGAGAGCTTGAACAAGCAAGTCGCTTGTGTTTACGGCATCACAGGATGCGAGCGGCATGCTCTGAAATTTATAGGCCAGGCGGCTCACGCCGGATCCTTCCCCACCTTAATGCGTCAGGATGCCTTTCTGGCGGCGGCGCAAGCTTCACTGGCTTTCAAAGAAATTGCCCTGAAATATGACGGTGTTTGCACTGTAGGAAAAGTCAGCGTTACACCCGATGTGGTCACCATTGTCCCTGAAACCTGTCTAATTTCTCTGGATCAACGCTCAATAGATCCGGCCGTGTTGAAGAGCATGAACGACGATGCACGAGCTGTCTCGGCTAAGGCAGCCAGCGATCAAGGTGTGGTGGTACGTTGGGAAAAAATATGGACGATTGCTCCGACCATGTTCGATGCGCGTTTGACAGAACTCTGTAAGCAGGCGGTCGAGGAGGAAACGGGTGAGCCTAAAACGATTTTCTCAGGTCCTCTGCATGACGCCGCAGAAATGGCCAAACTTGTACCGTCGATTATGATGTTCGCGATGTCCGCACGTGGTCTGTCGCACTGTCAACAAGAGGATACGCCAGATGAAGCCGTGGAAACTGCGGTACGCGCATTTCTACGCTTGGCTGATAAAGTCATTCAGTAAGTGTATTATCAGGTAACAGAGAAAAGGAGAATTTTAAAGGAGTCTTGTAAAATGGATTTGATCATTAAGCACGGCACAATTATCACTCCTTCTGATACGTTCATAGCGGATATTGGTATTAAAGACGGTAAGATTGTCATCATTGGCGATGATGTGGAGTCAGAGGGCGCTGAGATCGTCGATGCGACAGGAAAGTATATTTTACCGGGCGCGTTGGATGTTCATACGCACTTGGAGATGCCTTTTGGCGGAACCGTATCGGCGGATGGTTATTTCAGCGGCACTAGGGCGGCAGCCTGCGGAGGGGTTACAACTGTTTTTGATTATGTACTCCAGAGAAAAGGTCAGGGTATCATCGAGGCAGTTGAGGCAAGAAGGAAACTATGTGAAGGCGAGGCCTGTGTTGATTATGCGTTTCACTGTGCAATAACAGATATGACGCCTGAGATTCATGAGGAGATTGCCGCTTCTGTAGCGTATGGAGTCGCGAGTTTTAAGGTTTTCATGGTCTATAAAAAAGAAGGACTCATGGTCGACGATGCTGTATTTGCGCAGTTACTTGAACGGTCAAAAGAGACCGGCGCCTTAATTAATGTTCATGCCGAAAATCCTGACTTAATCGATTTCAGGGCGGCAAAGTTTCTTAAAGAAGGTAAAACATCTGCCTGGTATCATTATTTGAGCCGGCCTGAGTTTGTGGAAGCCGAAGCCGATAAGCGGGCCATCCATTGGGCTAAGTCCTTTAATGCTCCGCTTTATATCGTTCACCTTGCTAACAAGGAAGGGATGGAAGAGGTTACTCGAGCGAAAGCGGAAGGGTATGAAATTTATGCCGAGACTTGTCCGCAGTATCTCAACTTCACGAGTGATGTTTATAAGCGAGAAGACGGTAGGAATTTCGTGTGTTCTCCCCCAATAAAAGGGCAAGAGAGTCAGGATGCCTTATGGGACGCGCTTAAAAGAGGGGATATTGACACGATTGCAACCGACCATTGCCCGTTCCAGAGTACTGAAAAAGATTGGGGCAAAGATGATTTTACCAAGATCCCCAACGGGTGTATGGGCATAGAAAATCTTTACCCCTACATGTTGAGTGAAGCCAATAAAGGGCGAATCACGTTCAATAAGGTTGTTGAGGTTTGTTCGTCCAATCCAGCAAAAATCTTCGGATGTTCTCCTGAAAAAGGTTCTTTAACGATCGGAAGCGACGCTGACATCGTAATTTATGATCCCAATAAGAACGTGACTATTTCTAAAGATAACATGCATTCTGATGTGGACTATACAATTTGGGAAGGCGTTGAGCTCCACGGTTATCCAGTGATGACTTATTCCAGAGGTAGGTTGGTCTATAAAGACGGAGAATTTCTCGGCCAGGTCGGCTGGGGTAAGTTTGTGAAGAGACGCGGCAGAAAAGGTTTTGTTGGGTAAAGATACTGCTGGATGATTTGTTCAGCAAAACGACTAGCTATCTCATAACTGAGGTAGCTAGTCGTTTTGTTTCAGAGGCAGGAAAAATGAACCCATGTATGGGTGATAGAGAAGGTGTCTATTGGGACACTAAAGATGAAGAGCTTACTTTAAGCCCATTTGAGCCTTTGACTCTAGTTTTCCACCATTGAACATTAACTGAGCATTGGCTTCCATGCTTCCCTCGCCATAGAATTGAACCGTATATAGCGGATCACTCGGGTTGCCTGCTCCAACTAGTAATTCACCAGGACCGCCGACGATCGCAGTGACCTGTTTGTAAGTCATACCGTTCTTAATTTTTTCAAATTCTGCTTTAGTCATGGTCTTATCATTCTTTAATATGACAGCAGGAGCCGTAACCTTCATTGCAGAGGCAGGGTCAGTTGTTTTCTTTGTGGCTTCGGTAGCTCCGCATCCTAACAGAGATATCATCACTCCGACGCATAATAAGTAGGCAACGTTTTTCATTTTCTCAAACCTCATTTTTATTGACCCTCGTGCATAATACTTGGATCATTTGCTCATTATACTTATCTATATGCTTCGTAATTAAAAGTAGGTCAACAAGAGGGCTATTTTAACTTTAACATCACGCCATCATTTTTGTACGTAATCCCTAGGGCGTAATTGGCTTCCGCAGGCACTTCAAATATTAAGGTTAGCTCACTTTCCAGATTGGGAGACAAATTAGAGTACAGATAAACGGCGGGTTTCTGAGCGTCAAGATTAAGACTACTTGAAACGTCCGAATTCAATCCATAAACAATTTTTTTATCTAAATCAGTTAATTTGAATTCAAAATCTCTGAGTTGAGCAAGGGATTTCCGCTTGTTTGTGACCCCAAGTTTTACGGTCACGAAGGTACTGGTATTGTCCGAGACGGTTTTGGCGGGCATCGTTGCGTCTTTAGTACTCTCAATGGTCAACCCTTTAAACTCAAATTGCCCAAGCTTACCCAGTTGACCATGTTCGATCAGTTGAGCGTCAGCAGGTGACCAAAACCATCGCCAAGTCCCATCGGGTGCCTTTGCGAGATGTACGGTAATTGTGACAGACGTCCCGTCCTTGAAGTTATAAGCAATAGGTACCTCTACGACGTTTTTATACTCAGTTCCGGTTCCTTTCGTGTCAATCCAGGTGTTGATCTTAACCGCGGTCTCCACTTTATAATCCTTGATTGACGTTGCGAACTGAGATCCATATTGTTTGCGATCAGCGATAAAGCGTTCTCTGGTAAATTTGGCTTGGGTATCTGGATGTAAGTAAGTGTATAATTGATCCCATTGTTGAAGGTTCGTCGCCATTAGATATTTTTCGGCGAAAGCCTCTGCGCTTTCAGCCTTAGCACTCGCTTTAGTACTGGCTTTAACTGTGCTGTATCCTGCAACAGACATAATGATCAAGAGGGCAAATAATAAATACACGATCTTCTTCAAATTTTTTAACTTTGGCCTTAATTCAATTTCGCCTTTTAAGAAGTGGTTAATGCTTTCGCCATGGGGCGCAAAGACTGGTATTATAAGCAAACGTCTCAAATCGTAGCTGCGAAGGCGATGAGAAATAATGGTTGCCTTGACGAGGTAGTATAGGAGCACCAGAAAGAGGAGGATACTTGTTAGCATGAATGCGCCGCTCATGTGATCACCCTTTCATGGAAATTATTGACCAAACATTCGACAATTCTTTAGTTTGATATATTAGCTAATACTGATTTCTTCACGTAAATGGAAATACCTTCCATATGACAGTCTTAATGGTTTTACGACAATACATTTTTTGTATGATTTTAGCCCTAAACCTCCATAATAAAAGAGAAAGGAGGTTTATCTATGCTTTCTGATGAAACGTGTTCACCTGAGGAGAACAATCCTGCGCCAGTGTCCAATCTAAAGGAATTTGGACAGATTAAACTTCCTGAGGTGGCGGAACGAATTTATTGTTTGTCAATCATTGGACAAATCGAAGGTCATTTAGTTCTCCCTCCCGTATCCAAGACCACCAAATATGAGCATATTATTCCACAATTGCTCGCGGTTGAGCAAAACCCGAAAGTGAAAGGTATTTTAGTTATATTAAATACCGCCGGTGGAGATGTCGAGGCGGGACTTGCGATTGCTGAAATGTTGTGTAGTTTAAGCAAGCCATCAGTTTCGTTAGTACTGGGCGGAGGGCACAGTATTGGAATTCCGATTGCCGTCAGTTGCACAAAAAGCCTCATAGCGCCTACTGGAACCATGACGATTCACCCGATTCGGTATACTGGCTTGGTGGTTAATGGACATCAACAGTTTGATTATTTACAAAAGATGCAACTACGGATTGATCAATTTATATATTCGCATTCACAAATAAGTAAAAAAGACTTAGAAAGCTTCATGTTCAATACCGGAGAATTAGCGCAAGATATTGGGACTGTTCTGATAGGTCAAGAGGCCGTTGAGGCCGGATTAATTCATGCAGTTGGTGGCGTTAAGGAAGCCTTTAAGGAACTCAACAGCTTGATAAAACATAGCTTAGCAAAATAGAGTTCTCACAGTAAAAGCGGCGAAAGCCGCTTTTGTTCTGTTTATAACGAGTTTGGAAATAAAACCTCGAATAAAAAAAGGGAATCCGTTCTCTTTCGTGGAATTTATATTGGGTAACTATAAAATTATGTTTGGGGGATTGTTTGTGGCGAACATAAGAAAACGCCGCAAGAGGAATACGTTAAATACTAGAATAAGCACTTTAAAAGAGACCATACGCAATGAAGTCATTGGAGTTTTTGTGGTTGGAATGGCTTGCTTAGGACTAGTCTCGCTATACTCGGAGAGGACTGGTGTGGTCGGAGGGCAAATTAAACACCTTCTTACAGTTCTTGCTGGAGGCGGACGGGTATACATTCCTATTATGGTGGGAGGCTGGGGCCTTGCCTATATGAACCAGCGTACTCCCCGCTTGGGAGCTAAAGTCGTGGGGGCGATTCTTCTATGGCTTGTTTTCCTTGGGCTTCTGCATCTCCAGTTAGCGGGTATTGAGGCGTTTTCCAAAGCAGATCTTATGAATGAAGGGCAGCTCGGACACGGGGGTGGGATTGTCGGTGCCGGTATTACTACCCTGTTAATAACAACGATTGGCATACCCGGGAGTTATGTGGTTTTAATTATGGGTGCCTTAATGGGCGCTTTATTGATTACAAATCGCTCTTTAATTCGTGGATTACAGGAAGTTCATCAAGCGGTAAAAGATTCAGGACAATGGATGAATCATCAAATGCATGATTTTTTGGATGTGCTCAAGAATTCAGGAGCAGAGAACCTTGGTGCAAAGGACGCTGTTTCGAAAACGGATCAAAAAGCAGAAGATAAAATCCTTAAAAAAATGAACACTCAGCCAAAGGGACGGACGCTTGCTCTAGACCCTGATGTTGTGGAACGACCGCTGGTCATCAAAACGCTGGAAGATCAAAATGAACTTCAAGTTGAACCTGACCTACCCAAGGGACAGCTGGGTTTTGATAAGATATTTGGAGGCGTAGGTGTTCAATCAAATAAGATTATGCCACCTGGCAAGGTGACCGGTACACCCATTTCTCGTCAGACTAAGGAAGGTGAAAATTTTCAACTTCCTCAAGTCTCTTTATTAGGTCAAGCCTTGAAAATTAAGAATCCTAGACTCAATAAGGACTTAGCCGATAATGTGAAAATTTTAGAAGAAACACTGGCCAGTTTCGGCGTGAAGATCAAAGTGACTCAGGTAACTCAAGGCCCTGCAATCACACGCTATGAAGCACAACCTGCTCCCGGTGTAAAAGTAAGTCGGATAACAAATCTAGCCGACGATATTGCTCTGAGTTTAGCTTCGGCTGATGTTCGAATTGAAGCACCCATTCCCGGGAAATCAGTCGTGGGTATTGAGGTGCCTAATAAAGAAATTGCGATGGTTCATTTTCGAGAAGTCCTTGAGACACCGCAATATCAAGGGTCTTCAAGTAAGCTGACCGTGTGTCTAGGTAAAGATATCACGGGGACTCCTGTGATTGCGGATTTGACAAGAATGCCCCATCTCTTAATTGCGGGGGCCACAGGCTCTGGAAAATCAGTGTGTATCAATACGATTATTAATAGTATCTTGTTTAAGGCCCGTCCCGATGAAGTGAAGTTTTTATTGGTGGACCCTAAAAGGGTTGAATTAGCGAACTATAACGGGATACCTCATTTGATCGCACCGGTTGTGACAGATCCAAAGAAGGCGGCAGGTGCTTTAAAGTGGATTGTGACTGAAATGGAGACCCGTTATGAACTGTTTGCGGGAGCTGGTGTAAGAGACATCGTCCGTTACAACTTTCTGCGTACTCAGGATAAAGAAGAGGATCATCCTCCGATACCGTATGTCGTCGTGATCATCGATGAGTTAGCAGATTTGATGATGGTTGCCCCTGGTGATGTCGAGGAAGCGATATGCCGCCTAGCTCAAATGGCCCGTGCCGCTGGGATTCACCTGATTGTGGCGACTCAACGTCCTTCAGTCGACGTCATCACGGGTATCATTAAAGCCAACATACCTTCCAGAATTGCCTTTGGGGTATCGTCCCAAACGGATTCAAGGACCATTCTGGATATGAACGGAGCAGAAAAATTATTAGGTCGTGGAGATATGCTATATTACCCCATGGGCGCAAGTAAGCCACTTCGGGTACAGGGCTGCTATTTGGGTGATAAAGAAGTGGAGAATGTCGTAACATTTCTACAGAATCAGGCGAAACCTGAGTACCAAGAGATCCCTGACATAGCTCTTGGTAAGGTGAAGTCAGAAGATATGGAGGATGAACTGTTTTATCAGTCAGCCCAGCTTTTCATAGAAGGGGGAACGGCTTCTGTCTCTCTTTTACAACGCCGCTTACGCATAGGGTATACGCGAGCCGCTCGTTTGATGGACTTTCTGGAAGAAAAAGGGGTTGTCGGGGGGTATGAGGGCTCCAAACCAAGGGAGGTTCTCATGACTAGGGGCCAGTTTGAGTTGAAATTTGGCCAATGGAGCGATGAACTGACGCATTAGTTGCATAATCCCGCTGTAGCATTTATGATTAGATAGGTAGAATACCGCCAAATTGGAAGGGAATTATGCATGATTAAGGAGATCAATGTCCAAGAGCTTAAAAACTTGGATCACCCAATTCTTGTCGATGTACGTTCAGAGGGGGAATTTGCTGAAGCAACGCTTCCCGGTGCGATCAACCTTCCTCTGTTTGATAACGTAGAACGTGCTCAGGTCGGCACAACCTATACACAAACGACCCCTACTTTAGCTCGTGAATTGGGCCTAAGGATTATTAGTCCAAAACTTCCTCAATTGGTAAAAAAAGTGGAGGAACTCTCCAAAAGCGGTCCTCTTGTACTTTTTTGCTGGAGAGGTGGGATGCGTAGTAAGTCTCTGGCCACGGTCGTAGAATTGATGGGCATTCCTATATACCGTTTAGTAGGGGGGTATAAAGCGTACCGTAGTGAGGTTGTGGATTACTTCCAACCCAAACTTCCCGTTCAAGTCGTGGTGCTTCGTGGAAATACAGGCGTCGGAAAAACTGATCTTTTGGGTCAGTTAAGGGCTGAGGGATATCCCGCGATTGACCTGGAGAAACTGGCCAATAATAGAGGATCAGTTTTTGGGGCCATTGGCCTAGGCAATCCTCCCTCCCAAAAAAAATTCGAAGGATTATTATATGAGGAACTTGCATTGTTAAGCGATTTTCCTTATGTTATTGTAGAATGTGAGAGCAAACGAATTGGTAAGGTGACGCTACCCGTCAATTTCTATGCAGCGATGCAAGAGGGCATACAAGTCCTTCATTGCGATTCTATGGAAAATCGGGTCTTGCGCTTGTTGAAAGAGTATACCACTGTACCCAATGCACTTCATGAAATTGGCGTTGCTTTGGAGAGACTGATTAAAACTTTAGGTCATGTCAAAGTTCAAGAATTGCGGTCTTTGTTAGAAACAGGTTGCCTGGATGTTTTTACAGAGCGACTATTAGTCGAGTACTATGATAAACTTTATGCCTATCCGAATGAACCAAGCTCAGAGTATGAATTCTATCTGAATTATCAAGAGCCGATGAAGGCCTTAAGAAAGTTGGAATACTATCTTGATAACAAGGTGGTCCAACCAAACGGAGAATCTGCTGTATTTGGAGTACGATATTCAGCAAAATAAACCAGGCTTGCTCGGGGCAGTGACGACTCTGATTGGGATGCTGGACCTTAATATTTTATCCGTCACTGGCATTGGGCAGACTCGAAGGGGCCTTCTATTACAGGCTCAATCGGAGGCCAAAGTAAGAGCGTTACATGCAGCGCTTCTAGAAGTAGAAGCGATAAAAGTGACGGCATTCCGGCCTCCTACTTTGTCAGATCGGATTGCGTTACGTCATGGCAAACGATTGGATATGGTTGAAATGAATCCTCCAACCTATCGATTTGTTCGTGAAGAGTTGGGTGTGCTAGTAGATTTTTTGGGGGATACTTTACTTGAAGGCGGAAATCTTGTGATCGGGATACGGGGCATGCCACGGGTTGGGAAGACAGAAGCGGCTATTGCGGCTTGTGTGTATGCCAATAAGCGCTGGATTTTATTGTCTTCGACGATCATTCGTCAAACTATACGCACCGAGCTATTATTGGATGAGTCAGAAAATAGTATTTTTCTTATTGATGGTATTACAAGTACCACGAGGGGTAACACCGAACATTGGTCGTTAATTCAGAAAGTATTACAAATGCCAACCCTTAAGATTATCGAACACCCGGATGTTTTTCTGCGAGATGGACGTTTGGAAGTTGACTTCGACTTTATTATCGAAATCCGTCATCATGAGGAAGATGTGATTCGAATTGAGGATATTCCCATAAGCTTTTCAGCCTTTGATCTGAGCTAATGGGAGAAAAGGGGGTCTTATTAATGGCAGGAGAAGGACAAATGCTCCAGGCCGCAAGAGAAGCAAAGCAATGGAGTTTCACGGATACTGAAGAAATTACGAAAATCAGTGTTCGTTATATTCAAGGACTTGAAGCAGAAAACTATGATGTACTCCCAGGAACAACTTACGCCAAGGGGTATTTGCGAACCTATGCTAAACAATTAGGCTTAGACCCAGATGAAATTGTTGCACTCTATAAGGCTTCAGCCACGCCTGAGCCTATCCCCGTTCTTGAAGTGCCTACTTCAGTGGTGAAAGTTCGCCCTCTTTGGTTTAGACCAGTGCTTTTAGTAGGTATGGGCGTTTTGGCCATCGTGTTGCTCATTGCAATCGCTGTTGGCCAGTCTGGGAAGAAAATTGCCGATCCACCGTATTCTCCGGCAGCCTTGCCAAGTGCCCCACAAGCAGAAGCGGTTACCCCAGCACCTAGTGATCCAGCAGTTGCTACTCCTCCCACGGTTGAAGCTGCTGTACAGGATGGATTAACAGTACAAATGGCCTTTACACAAGATTGTTGGATTCAGTTCGCAATTGACGGACAGCCATCGACTCAGGAAGTCTTTAAAGCGGGTACAACGAAAGAACTCAAAGGGACAAGCAAAATCGAATTGGTCAAAATCGGAAATGCAGGAGGCCTTACGGCGACATTAAACGGCAAGGCGCTGCCAAGTTATAAGGACGGTAATAAAGTCGTTAATAATGTTGTTTTAACTAAAGATACTTTAAAAACACTATAATAGTGTAACGTGAAGGAGCGTTTATTATGGCTAAAGATTGTTCGTTTGATATTGTTTCCAAGGTGGATATGCCAGAGGTAGATAATGCCGTTCAACAAGCTCAGAAAGAACTCGCGAATCGGTTCGATTTTAAGAACAGCAAATCCTCTATTAAACTTGAGGTTGATAAAATTATCCTGGTCTCAGATGATGACTACAAATTAACAAACGTTGTGGACATTCTAGAAAGTAAACTCGTGAAGCGTGGAGTTTCCTTGAGAGCTTTGGAGTACGGGAAGGCTCAAGCGGCAGCTGGGGACACCGTTAAACAGGAAGTAAAGCTGGTTCAGGGGATTGCCCAGGAGAAGGCAAAACTCATCAACAAAGTTCTTAAAGACAATAAAATAAAAGTAGCCAGTTCTATACAAGGCGAAGAGATTCGAGTGACTGGGAAGAACAAAGATGACCTTCAAGCGGTCATGACCTTACTGCGTAAGGAAGACTTCGGCATTGAACTACAGTTTATCAACTATCGATAAAGAGGGGTTGCCCCTCTTTTCTCTTTTCTTCATTTTATATTTGCTGTGCTTAAACAGAAAGGTGAGAATATTGGACTATGCGTATACGAAACTTTTTGCCCATGAACAGATCGGATATGGACGAGCGTGGGTGGGATGAATTAGATTTCCTCCTAATTACCGGCGACGCCTATGTAGACCATCCAAGTTTTGGAGTGGCTATTATTGCTCGTATCTTGGAAAAAAATGATTTCCGAGTGGGGATTCTGGCGCAGCCTGATTGGAAGGAACTTCGAGATTTTCGGGCGATGGGGAAACCCCGCTTGGCTTGTTTAATCTCTGGAGGTAATTTGGATTCCATGGTCAATCACTATACGGCGGCCAAAAAGAAACGGCATAAGGACGCCTATTCTCCTGGAGGAAAGACGGGGCTTCGTCCCGACCATGCAACGATCACCTATTCTAATCGCGTTCGGGAAGCGCTTCCCGGGGTTCCTGTAATTATTGGGGGAATTGAAGCGTCCTTGAGACGTTTTGCCCATTATGATTATTGGAGTAATGACGTTAAGCGCTCCATTCTACTCGATAGTCAAGCTGACTTGCTGGTCTTTGGTATGGGTGAAAAGGCGATTGTAGAGATTGCCGAACGTCTGAAGAACGGGGAAGCAATCGATCAGATTACGAACGTGAGGGGGACAATGGTCCCTTTAACGGGGGTTAATGTACCTCAAGATGCTTTGGTTCTTGCAAGCTTTGAGGATGTTGTTTCTGATACGAAGAAATATGCCCAAGCTTTTTGGGTCCAATATAACCAGCAGGATCCTTTTCGTGGGAAACCAATGGTTCAAGCCCATGGTCGCAAGAGTGTGCTGCAAAACCGCCCTGCACTTCCGTTATCACAACCAGAAATGGATGCTGTCTATGCCCTACCTTTCATGGGAACTTATCATCCGGTCTATGAAGATCGAGGAGGCGTTCCCGCAATAGAGGAAGTTGAATTTAGTCTTACCAGCGTCAGAGGATGTTATGGCGCATGCTCTTTTTGTGCGTTAACCTTTCATCAGGGGCGGATTGTTCAAAGCCGAAGTGCTGAATCGATCATACGTGAAGCGGAGAAGATGACTTGGAATGACCACTTTAAAGGATATATTCATGATGTAGGGGGTCCTACAGCCAACTTCCGTGGGCCGGCTTGCAAGGAACAATTGACCAGGGGAGCTTGTTCGCATAAACAGTGCCTGTTTCCAGAACCGTGCGATCAAGTTGCCAATGATAATGACGAATACATGGATCTATTGCGGAACTTGCGTAGTTTGCCGAAAATTAAGAAAGTGTTCGTCCGTTCCGGTATCCGATATGATGCTGTCTTAGCCAATAAAAATTCTGGGTTTGTCCGTGAACTCTGTGAACACCATGTCAGCGGACAATTGAAAGTGGCTCCGGAACATGTCAGTGATGAGGTTCTCCGTCTCATGGGTAAACCTGGAAAAGCGGTGTACGAAGAATTTGTGCAGAAGTTCCATCAGGCCAATGAAGAACTGGGAAAAGAACAATATCTTGTTCCCTATCTAATGTCTTCTCACCCAGGAAGTACTCTGAAAGAAGCCATCGAATTGGCAGAATATGTTCGAGAGATGGGTGTCAATCCAGAACAAGTTCAGGATTTTATCCCGACACCGGGGACCCTGTCCACCTGTATGTATTACACGGGCTTAGATCCTCATACCATGCAGGAAGTGTATATCCCACGTAGTATGCATGAGAAGGCTATGCAGAGGGCTTTAATTCAGTATCGAAGTCCTAGAAATCATGATTTAGTGGAAGAGGCTTTGCGTTTAGCGCATCGTGAGGATCTGATCGGGTATGGACCTAAATGTCTGATTCGACCTAAAAAATATATAGCTGCAGCAGATACGGTAGAAAAGGATGGTAAGCCAAAAAAGATGAATAAGGGACGCGTAAGAAGATCAGGCATGAAAAGCAAGGTCGTATCGCCCAAAGAGGCACGCTATAAAGATGAGCGAAGCAAAGTAGCACCTCTTAAAGGCACGACGGGTCAAGAAACGTCGTATAAGGGCACGAAAGGCAAAGATACACCACTTAAGAGCGCGCAGAGTAAAGAACCACGCTATAAAGGCGCACGAAGCATAGAAGCACCAAATAAAGCGCTACAGGGCAAAGAATCACGTTACAAGGATGCCAGGAGAGAAGATTCCTCAGCTGATCAGGCTGGAACGGCTAAAACAGGACGTTACAAGGATTCGCGTAATGTAGAAAAAGCACCGTACAAAGGTGCCCCAGGCAAAGCAGGCGGCTACAGAGATGCGCGTAAAGTAGAAAAAACACCGTATAAGAGTGCCCCAGGTAAAGCGGGCGGCTACAAAGATGCTCGAATCGTAGAAAAAGTAGCGCATGAGGGTGCTCCAGCTAAAGAAGGACGATTCAAGGAAACACGGAGTGCAGCAAAAGCACCTTACAAGAGGGCGACCGATGAAGTGACCGGGTATAAAGCGGAACGAAGTATAGTGCCTGCATATAAAGGTGCCCCGGGCAAAGCAGGCGACCACAAAGATTCAAGGCGTGCAGAAACACCGTATAACGGTGTACGAAGCAAAGCAATAGCCTACACAGGTGCACAGAGTAAAGAAAACCAAAGCGAAGGTGCTCCCGACAAGGAAAAAGGTCGATTCTGGAGGGGTGCCGATAATGTACTCCATAAGGGCAAAAGAAAACATCGTGGAGGTAAGAAAGATAAGTAATGGATTGAAAATATAGCAAGAAATAAGGGAAGCCGTTTTCGGCTTCCCTTATTTCTACTTATTCCCACTCGCCAAACTCATCCGTCAACGTATCCTCAACTTCCTCAAGCGTAACGCGCCCTATCTCTTTAAGATGTCCGTCTTCTGACCATTCAAGGAACTCTTCGTACATTAATTCTGGTTCATCATAATAAAATTTTAAAAACGAAAACCAAGTTTCCTCTGAGTGCCTGTCCTCTTCGTATCGAAGTAGATAGTATTCCGTGTCTTCTAGTGTACTGTGAAAAAAGATGGCCTGACCAGGTACAATCAGTACAACATGGGCATCTGCATACTCTCGGCCGCCAAACTGAAGGGTAAAAGCTTGTAAGTCGGTTTCAGCGTTGGCTCGTTGATCTGGGTCAAGAGAGTGGCCTCCTTGGGCCATCCAAGTATAAACAGCTTCTGTTGATTGGATAGATTCCATTTCTTCCTCAATATCGTCGAGGCGGCGCGATACGATGGGAGGCAGCGTGAATTCTTGGCAATTTTTAGAACGACAGTGGTAAATAGGTACATTTGCGATATGACCTACCCCATGGACTAAGTCAACAGGGATCGTTCGGGTTGTCAGATAACCAGTATCTCCACACCCGCACGTGTCGGATGGATCTAACGTTTGTTCAAACACACATGACACCTCACTAATATTTCTTATGGGCTTTAATTCTACAAGGATGAACGATCTCCTTTACCTTTTTAAGCGTTATACATTAAATCTAGCCAATTAACGCAGACTTTACACACCTGAGTTAATTTGAGTTGTGGTTTGTGTGGTACAATCTGGGGATAAAGGGAACTGATAGGGGGAGAATCTGGTGTTTACTAAAAAAAGGCAATTTCTCACAGGAATATTATTAGGTGTTTTAGCACTTCCTCTGGTAGGGTGTGGAGCGCAGAACTCAAATATACCAGTAGGCCAAGAGAAGATAGAACCAGTCACATTAACTGGCGCTGGAAGCACTTTCGTTTATCCACTACTGAACCAACAAATCGAGGCATATCGCAAGAATAACCCAAGCATTGTGGTGAACTATCAAGGCAATGGCAGTGGAACTGGAATCAAGCAAGTTTCAGAGCAAACGATAGATTTTGGAGCGACTGAAGTACCAATGTCCGATGAGCAGCTTAAGGCGGCAAAAGGGGGCACAGTCCTCCAGATTCCGTTAACACTTGGAGCGGTTGCGGTCACCTATAATATTCCCGATGCCCCAAAAGAACTAAAATTAGAGCCAGAGGTACTAGCCGACATTTTCCTTGGAACAATTACTGATTGGAATGATCAACGGATTGCCACAGATAATCCAGGTGTAACGTTACCAGATTTAAAGATTGCTGTAGCTCATCGATCTGATGGGAGCGGAACAACCTATATTTTGTCAGACTATCTGAGTCGTATCAGTCCGGTCTGGTTTAGCAAGGTCGGTAAGGGGACCTCTGTGAATTGGCCAGTTGGGATTGGCGGAAAAGGAAACGCTAGCATTTCGGGTACGATTCAACAAACACCAGGTTCAATTGGATATGTAGAGCTCGCTTATGCAGTACAAAATAAACTGCCCGTTGCTACGTTGCAAAACAAAGAAGGGAAATGGGTAGCACCCTCTCTTCAAGGCGCCTCGGCGGCAGCTGTAGCGTCCAAGATTTCTACTGACATGAGAGTGTCGATTGTCAATGCGCCAGGTGTTGACACTTATCCGATATCAGGTTTCACATGGGCTTTATTATATCAGGATCAAAGGGATAAAGCCAAAGGGTCAGCACTGGTAAAATTCTTAAACTGGTCTATTCATGAGGGGCAAACAATGTCTGAAGGGCTACTTTACGCGAAGTTACCACCGGATTTAGTGATTCGTGAAGAAGCCATGCTAAAGACGATCACGTCTGAAGGACAACCATTACTAAAGTAGATCTAGCATTTTTCCACGTGCCTAATGTATACTTGTTAGGTACATATCACTAAAAAGATTTTGAGATGAGCCTAAGGAAGGTGGAAGAATCAGAGAATATGAGTAATAAGAAGAAACTCACTGCTTCCCTGGGAGATAAGACCTTTC
This sequence comes from Desulfosporosinus sp. UBA5188, assembly GCA_002413075.1. GTDB lineage: Bacteria > Bacillota > Desulfitobacteriia > Desulfitobacteriales > Desulfitobacteriaceae > Desulfosporosinus. The sequence goes on from DHWG01000095.1 coordinate 24,995, forward strand.
GTTTGCTGACACTTTTGATGGCCATGAGTGTTCTGGCGCTTATGGTTTGGATCGGATGGCAAATGGTTGATTCCGCACGTCCGAGTATCGCCAAGTTTGGCTTTACTTTCGTCATTGGGCGAGTGTGGGATCCAGTTAAGGAACAATTTGGAGCCCTTCCGTTTATCTATGGTACCTTGGTCACGTCTTTTTTGGCGTTAATCATTGCCGCGCCAGTCGGTCTTGGAGTGGCTATTTTTCTTAATGAGATGGCGACATCAAAAGTGCGTTCAGTGATTGGCTTTTTGGTAGAAATGCTCGCTGCGATTCCGAGTGTTGTCTATGGATTATGGGGAATCTTCATCTTAGCTCCTTGGTTGAGAGAAACTGTTGAACCGGGACTTGCCAAGTGGTTTGGGTTTATTCCTCTATTTCAAGGTACGCCACTTGGCTTTAGTATGTTAGCGGGTGGGTTGATATTGGCGGTGATGATCCTGCCTACAATCGCGTCGATCTCAAGAGAAGTTATGGCAGCGGTGCCGAACGAACAGAGGGAAGCCGCTTTAGCCTTGGGTGCCACAAAGTGGGAAATGATCCGGATCGCTGTTCTGCCCTATGCCAAATCAGGCATTCTAGGGGGAGTTATGCTTGGCTTAGGTCGAGCTCTCGGTGAAACGATGGCGGTTACCATGGTCATTGGAAATCGTCCAGATATTCTTTCCTCTTTGTTTGCACCGGCCTATTCGATCGCGGCGGTGATTGCGAATGAGTTTACAGAAGCGACGTCCGATCTATATTTAAGTGCCCTTGTTGAAATTGGACTTATACTATTTGGTATTACCCTCATCCTGAATGTTTTTGCGCGCCTTCTTGTTTGGTCTGTAGAACGTGGACCAAAGGGAGGAATTTCGTCATGAATGACCGACTACGTAGATATCGCAACGAGATGATGATGGGCATTTTTACGGTTGCGACACTCCTTGCACTGATTCCTTTGTTTGGAGTTCTCGGCTACGTTGTTACCAATGGACTTAGTGCCTTAAACTTGGAATTTTTTATGAATTTACCGAAAGGGATGGGTACGCCTGGAGGTGGGATGGCTAATTCGATCGTGGGTACCTTAATTATGGTTTTAATAGCCAGCCTGATTGGGATTCCCGTTGGAATTCTGACGGCAATTTATTTGACAGAGTATGATAGTGCCAGTTGGTTTAGTATGGGTGTTCGCTTTGCCACCGACGTTTTGACAGGGATCCCCTCAATTATTGTAGGTATTGTAATATACAGTTCCGTAGTTTTAAAAATGGGACATTTTTCGGCCTTAGCAGGAGGTCTTTCTCTTTCAATCATCATGATTCCTCTAATGATCCGTTCAACTGAAGAAATGCTTAAACTTGTTCCACATTCGATCAGGGAAGCGGGGTACGCGCTTGGTATTTCCAAAGGGACAACTATCATAAAAATTGTCTTACCGACTGCAGCAAAAGGAATCATGACAGGGGCAATGCTCGCAGTAGCCCGTGTTTCAGGGGAAACCGCCCCCTTGCTGTTCACGGCTTTGGGAAATCAGTACTGGGCACGATCTCTGAATGAGCCAATTGCAGCCCTACCAGTTCAAATATATCAGTACGCAACATCTCCCTATAAAGCGTGGCAGCAACAAGCTTGGGCAGGGTCTTTAGTCCTAATATCGCTGGTCGTTCTGCTGAATTTAATAGCACGGTGTGCGTTTCGCTCGCGAAGCAACTAGAAGGAGGTGGTTTCCATAAATGGGTCAGAGTTTAAGTATTCATAACCTTGAGGCATGGTATGGGTCTAATAAAATCCTTAAAGGCATAAACATGGAAATTAGACCAAACCAAGTAACGGCGATCATTGGGCCTTCGGGGTGTGGTAAATCAACCTTCGTCCGTTGTATTAACCGGATGCATGAGACTTTACCAAGGACAAGGGTAAGAGGCGAAATCAGTTTGGATGGCAGAAGCATATATGATCTAAATCCTGTGGCGTTACGAAAAACAGTCGGAATGGTCTTTCAAAAAGCCAATCCGTTTCCCTCCATGAGTATCTATGACAATGTTGTGGCAGGACTAAGACTTAATGGGATGAAAAATAAGCAGGAGTTAAAGGCCAGTGCAGAGAAAAGTTTACGCATGGCAGCGTTGTGGGATGAGGTGAAAGATCGTCTGAATTATTCAGGGATGAGTTTGTCAGGGGGGCAACAACAGCGACTCTGTATTGCTAGGGCTCTGGCGGTAGAACCGTCGGTGCTGCTCATGGACGAACCAGCTTCTGCCTTGGATCCCATAGCTACCACACATATCGAAGAGTTAATTCGCTCATTAAAAGAAATTTATACAATTATTATTGTGACTCATAATATGCAACAAGCCGCCCGCATTGCAGATTCCACCGCGTTCTTTCTAAGTGGAGAACTGGTAGAACATGGACCAACTTCCGAAATATTTACGAATCCACACGATAAACGAACTGAAGACTATATTACAGGACGTTTTGGATGATGAAGGGGGAAAATATATGCGTCAGTCATTGAATGATGGACAGTTAATATTGAACAACTTACTGAAAGACATGGGCCAAGAAGTGGAGAGGATTCTACAAGGGTGTATCAAAACACTTAAATCTCTTGACCGCACCCAGGCAGAGTATTGGATTGCTCAGGATCAAGTGGTTAACAATTTAGAGCGGCAAGTAGATGATGAGTGTGTGCGGTTGATCGCGACTCAGCAACCCGTTGCTAAGGATTTAAGGAAGATTATTTCGGCGATGAAGATATCCACGGATCTTGAACGAATGGGTGATTTAGCCATCGGCATTGCTAAGGTAGTACGGAGGATTGAGGGGCCACTCTGTAAACCACTGATTGATATCCCCCTGATGGCAGAAAAGGCACTGGCTATGATGAGACAGGGCTTAGAAGCTTATAGGACAGAAGACATGGAACTTGCCCAAAATCTTGCGCTTCAAGATGACGCCGTGGATCATCTGTACAATCAAATCGTCCGTGATTTATTAGTTATCATGTCACAAAAGCCAGAAATTTTAGATCAAGGGATGTATTTGACGTTTGCAGGCCGTTATCTCGAGCGTTTTGCTGACCATGCCACAAATATTGGAGAAAACGTGATATATATCACAACAGCCGAGCGGAAGGACCTTAACAAATAGTCTTGCCACTTTTAGGGTTATTAAATTTTTTGACCTTGTGGGAGTGTTGGTTTATACTAGGGTAGGTAGACCAATGATATGAGGTGTGAGGTTGACTAAGAAAGTTGCAGTTGTCACTTTGGGTTGTCCTAAGAATCAAGTAGACAGCGAGATCATGGCTGGATTACTAGCCCAAAATTATAAGTTTATTGAAAATCCTGCAGAGGCAGATATTATTGTCGTCAATACCTGTACGTTTATACAGTCGGCGAAAGAAGAGTCGATAGAAACAATTTTTGAGATGGCGGGTTATAAGATATCTGGAAATTGTCAGACCCTTATTGCGACAGGCTGCTTGGCACAGCGCTATGGGACAGAGTTAATGCAGGATATTCCTGAATTAGATGGTGTGCTGGGAACCGGAAATATTGATGAAATTACTAAAGTAGTCCAAGCTTCTGAGGGGACTCGAACGTCACTTATTAAAGAAGGAATTAACTTTCTGCAGGATGAGTTGATGCCCCGTATTCGATCCACTCCCAATTATTTGGCCTATGTAAAGGTCGCAGAGGGTTGCGATAACTATTGTACTTATTGTGTAATACCGTTTGTGCGCGGACATTTTCGTAGCCGTACAGAAGAATCTGTTTTGCGCGAAGTCCAGGAGATGGCAGCGCAAGGGGTTAAGGAAATTATGGTCATGGCCCAAGATACCACGCGCTATGGGTACGACCTTTATGGAGAACTTCGCCTTCCTCAGCTCATTCATCAACTCGCTGGTATTGAGGGTATTGAATGGATTCGGCTCATGTATTGCTACCCTGACCGGTTTACGGATGAACTGATTGAAACGATGCGTCAGGAGCCCAAGGTTTGTAAGTACATTGATTTGCCGCTGCAACATGCGGATAATAAAATATTAAAAGAAATGAATCGACGAGGAACCATAGAAGAGGCTGAAATGCTGATTGGTAAATTGCGCGCCGCTATGCCGGACATCACCCTTCGGACAACGATGATCACGGGTTTTCCAGGAGAAAGTGAACAGGAATTTCAAACCTTGGTCGATTTTATTGAGCGCGTTCAGTTTGATCGTCTTGGGGTATTTGCCTATTCTCAAGAGGAGAATACGCCTGCGGGTCAAAGAGAGGATCAAATTTTGCCTGAAGTTCGTGAACAACGGCGAGAGCGGATCATGCAGCTCCAACAAGAGATCTCTCTGAAGCGGCAACAACGTTGGGTTGGACGGATCGTTACGGTGTTGCTTGAGGAGAAGCAACCCGATGGGCGTTGGATGGGCAGGACTGAAGGAGATGCTCCAGAAATAGATGGTCAGGTTTATATCACAATGTGTCAGACCTCGATTCAGGTGGGTGACCTGGTCAAAGTTCGCATCCTTGAGGCGGATAACTATGATTTAGTAGGAGAGGTTGTTTCGTGAATCTACCCAATCGCTTAACAATGGCCCGGATTATTTTAATACCGGTGTTTATGACCTTCTTACTGCTTAAAATCCCTGCAGGTCATGAGCTTTTTCCCCATCAAGATTTTGCAGCGGCAATCATCTTTATTTTAGCTGCTGCAACGGATGGTTTAGATGGCTATATCGCTCGCAAACGTGACCAGGTTACGAATTTGGGTAAATTTATGGATCCGCTGGCGGATAAGCTCTTGGTTTCTGCTGCCCTGATCTCCTTGGTACAGCTTGGAGAGGTCATGGCTTGGGTTGCTTGGATCATTTTGGCAAGAGAGTTTGCGGTGACGGGACTACGAGCCATAGCTGCTGTGGACGGCGTTGTGATTAGTGCTAGTCCACTTGGTAAGATTAAGACGGTTGCCCAAATTATTGCTATATCTGCAATATTACTGCACGACTGGCCTCTTTCCTTAATTGGGCTTCATATTGGTCAACCTTTTTTATACATTGCCTTGTTTTTTACGATTATCTCAGGACTTGATTATTTGATGAAATCCCGTAAATTATTACATAAGTAGGTTTGGAAGACTATGGTTTTCATAAAGAGTGAGACGGTTAGGTGCAAAGCATTGTGCCCTTAACTGTCTCATTTTTATTGTCTATTTTTGCCTAATTTGGATATAAGATCTTCACTCAATCTGATATACTCCGTGATATACTGTCGATATTGCATGAAGTATAGCAGACAGGAGGAAAATGAGTTGATAAAACAGCGAATACTGCTGATCAGCCTAGTTGGCTTGCTGATATTTGGCTTGTTATTAGGGGGTAAGGTTGTCTATCAGAAAAAGTGGCAGGATGTTGAAATAATGCAGCAAAGTCAGCATATCCCAGGCGTTGTCTCTGCTAAAATAGTAACGATTAAAGGTGCGAAAGAGCTGGATGTGGCAACCAAAAAGATGACGAACCTGCGCCAAGCGAGTCTTTCTCTTCAAAAGTTGGATGTAAACTTACCTATTAGATTTCTTGACCAAGATAACGAGGCCCTTAGGAAAGTATTAGGTCAAATGCAGTTTGCGTTCCAAGAAGGAATCGCCCAAGGTGATTTTACAGGAATGGAACAAAAAGTTAGAATCCAGGCGGAGAACGCAGGCGTTCAGCTTGAAATAGAAATAGATAATGAGGCTATATACGTGATTTTGAATCAAGGGGATGCGCAACTGATTGAAGTGATCGAACGGCAAGGAAAAGCAAACTATTTACCCACTGAAATCAATAGGATTGGTTAGAGATAGGAGGAGCGTGCATGAAATTACTTGATATATTAATAGGCTTAGGAGTCGGTATTTTCGCTTTTCTATTGCTCATGGGCTTCAATGTGCTTCCCATTGGGTTACTTCTTATGGGAGCTTATCTAGTTTGGACCTTTGTCCTTTCGAAACAAGTTTTGAAAAATGGTAATGGTGTGTCTATTGCTACGACTGAGATAAATTTTGAAGACATCGGCGGACAAAGTGTCGCGAAAAAGGAACTTCAAGAAGCTCTGGATTTTTTACTTTACTCAGATCGGATGAAGGCTTTAGGTATTCGTCCGTTGAAAGGAATATTGTTGTCAGGTCCTACCGGCACGGGGAAAACTTTATTAGCCAAAGCGGCAGCAAGGTACACAAATTCTGCTTTTTTGTCGGTCTCGGGCAGCGAATTTGTAGAAATGTATGCAGGCGTAGGCGCGGAACGAGTACGCGGACTATTTCGTCGAGCACGAGAAATGGTGAAGAAGGAAAAAAAGACGAGTGCAATCATCTTCATTGATGAGATGGATATTTTAGGGGCTAAGCGTGGTAGCAACGTTTCCCATCATGAGTATGACCAAACCCTAAATCAGCTGTTAGTGGAGATGGACGGTTTGAAGGCAGAGCAAGGTTCCCATATACTAGTTATGGCGGCTACGAACCGCCCAGAAACCTTGGATGCAGCGTTACTGCGACCAGGGCGTTTTGATCGACAAGTTAAGGTCGATCTTCCTGATAAAGAAGGTCGAGTGGCCATTCTGAAAATCCATACCAAGAATAAACCCTTAGCCAAAGACGTTCAGCTGGAAGAGATCGCCCACGAAACCTTCGGATTCTCAGGTGCTCATTTAGAGAGCGTAACGAATGAGGCGGCTATTTTTGCCTTGCGTGAAAAGGCGAATGAGATTACTGAGAACCATTTACATGAAGCAGTGGAGAAAGTGATGTTGGGAGAGAAACTTGATCGGACACCATCTGCCGAGGAATTGAGACGTATAGCGATTCATGAGAGCGGACATGCCATGCTGGCGGAAAAGGTCAGACCTAACTCTGTTGCTCAGATTTCGATTCGTTCACGTGGAAATGCGTTGGGGTATGTTCGTCATTATCCGAAGGACGATATATATCTATATACCCAGGCGATGTTGGAAGACCAGATTATGGTGGCTTTAGCAGGGGCCCTTGCGGAAGAGGAAATCCTAGGCATGAGGAGTACTGGCGCTATGGGAGATTATGAACAAGCGCTCAGTCTGGTAGAGAAGTTGCTTCTCGCAGGGATGTCGTCTTTAGGTGTTACGGATGTTTCTCTCTTGAGCGCCGAACAGCGGCAACCCGTGACGCGTTTAATCTTAGCTGATCTTGAGGGACGTACAAGGACGCTCATTCAGCAAAATAAACACATCCTGTTAAGGATTGCGGATCTGCTGGCAGATGAAGAAACTTTGAGTGGAGAGACTTTGCGAAACTATTTACAAGATGTGGCTTGAACACTTTGAACCTCTAATATAGGGGTTCTTTTTTTTATTAGCTAAGAAGGATAGTAATGGGTTTAGTTAGAAATAACTAATAAGGCGTTTAAAAGTTTAAGATTTGCGTTGATATTAGGAGAGTGATAAGCTATATGAAGGCTGAAATTGTCTCTACGGGGACAGAGTTATTACTGGGAGAAACCATTAATACGAGTGCTCACTACGTGGCAGGAAAATTGTCCTCGCTGGGCATTGAAGTAGACTATCATACGACGGTCGGTGATAATCCCGAACGGTTAGAGCAGGTTTTACGTCAGGCAATTGGGCGCTCAGATCTTGTCGTTACAACGGGAGGGTTAGGTCCCACGATTGATGACTTGACGAAGGAACTTGTTGCGAAAGTCATGGATATTAAAATGGCGTTAGACCCCTCTAGTTTAGAACAGATTAAGCAGTTTTTTGGTCGTCGTAAAGCGCCTATGCCTAAGAACAATGAGAAACAAGCCTATTTCCCCAAGGACTCAAAAATCTTACCGAATCCCATCGGAACAGCGCCTGGAGCCATCATTGTAAATAACGGTAAAACCGTTATTATATTGCCGGGTCCTCCCTTTGAAATGACCCCCATGTTTGATAATTTTGTTTGGCCCGAGTTGCAACAGACGATCAAACCGGAGGCCGAACGGATGAACGAGCGCGTCTTAAAAGTGTTTGGTATGGTAGAATCGGCCATTGAGGAAGTCCTAGTTGATCTGATGGATCTGCCAAACTTATCGATGGCTTTGCTGGCCAAACGCGCTGAAATGCACATTCGGTTGGTGGCGAGAAGCTCGGAGAAATCGTCCGCAGAGGCTGAGAAAGTCTTAGATAATGCCGAAACAGAAATTCGACGACGGTTAGGTAACAAAGTATTCGGCCGTGGTCAGGAAACGATGCTTGGCATCGTTGGACAACTATTAAAAGACGAAAAGTACACGATTGCAACAGCGGAGTCATGTACGGGTGGGCTGCTGGGTGCTGCCTTCACTCAAGAACCGGGGAGTTCTGAATTCTACCTGGGTGGGGTGGTTAGCTATTCTAATTCTTTAAAACAAGGGTTGCTTGGGGTCAGTGAAGAAAGCCTTGCTAAATACGGAGCGGTGAGTGAAGAGGTCGCCAAGGAAATGGCCCAAGGAATCCTTTCTAAAGCAGGCTCGGATCTCGCGATTTCAACGACGGGTATTGCAGGCCCAGATGGGGGTAGCGATGAGAAACCCGTTGGTCTTGTTTACATTGGACTTGCTACGCCTGAGGGTGTTATAGCCGAAAAAATTCAGTTTTATGGAGAACGGGAGTCTGTTCGTCAGTTGACCGTTCAAGCAGCGCTTAATAAGGTGCGGCTGCATATGCTAAATAGTGAAAGGAGACGACAACGAGGTGACGGTTGAATCTTTACAATCCTTTGGGAATCATCAATTAAGTGAACAAGTTTTACAGGCTCTGTCAGAGATGGGGTTCGAGGAACCTTCTCCTATTCAAAAAGAAGCGATACCACTCGCACTTGAAGGTCATGACCTTATTGGACAGGCTCAGACAGGGACTGGGAAAACGGCTGCTTTTGGAATCCCAATTACAGAGACGGTGAACCCTAAATTTCTAGCGATACAAGCGCTGATTGTAACTCCAACTCGTGAATTGGCGATACAGGTTGCTGAAGAAATCGCCAAAATTGGCAAGTATCGGCATGTTAAGCTACTTCCTATTTATGGTGGACAGCCTATTGATCGCCAGATTCGTGCTTTGCGAATGGGATATCAAGTGGTCGTGGGAACGCCTGGTCGGTTATTAGATCACTTAAACCGGGGTACCCTTCGTCTGCAACATGTTAAAATGGTGGTATTAGATGAAGCCGACGAAATGCTGGATATGGGCTTTATCAAAGACATTGAGAGTCTATTAAAGGAAGTTCCCACTGAAAATCGTCAAATGATGCTCTTCTCAGCAACCATGCCGCCGGGAATCCGTAAATTGGCTCAAACCTATATGAAAAACCCTCGTTCTGTCTCCGTTAGTCGGGATGAATTAACCGTGCCGCAGATTGAGCAGGTTTTCTATGAGACGAGTGAAAGTATTAAAGTCGATGCTTTGTGCCGAATTATTGATAATGAGGATATCGGGCAAGGGATTATTTTTTGTCGCACGAAACGTGGAGTCGATGAACTGGTCGTGGCGCTGGAAGCCAGGGGATACTTTGCCGATGCCCTACATGGCGATTTAGACCAACAACACCGTGACCGAGTCATGAAACGGTTCAGAGATGGTAAGTCGGAGTTATTGGTCGCCACCGATGTTGCGGCTCGAGGCTTGGATATCAATAATGTGACGCATGTCATTAACTTTGATATTCCTCAGGATCCAGTTTCTTATGTGCACAGGATTGGACGAACTGGGCGAGTTGGACGTAAAGGCCAGGCTATCACTCTGATTTTGCCGAAAGAATACAGGCAACTTCGCTTGATCGAAAATCTTATTAAGACAAGAATTCGCCGCCAAGAGCTTCCACCCATGGCTGATTTAAGTGAACATCAGGCCGAAAATCTGAAGAATCAACTCATTAGACTTGTTAAAGGCAACGACTTAGAAAATTACCGGGCCATTGTTGGTGATTTACTCGATGAATATGATGCCTCAGATGTAGCCGCTGCTGCCTTAAAGTATGCGGTCGAGGGAGCAAGTGTTGAAGAGAAAGAGCCAGAGGCTATTAATTTTGAAAACACTGGAGCGGCCGCGGGAATGGTGCGCTTTTTTATGAACATCGGTAGGGTACAACAAATTTCCCCTCAAGAGATCAGCCAGTGGATTGCTAAAGAAAGTGGCATACCGGGTAATCTCATTGGAATGATTAATATTTATGATCGATTTACGTTTGCTGAGGTACCCATGGAATATGCTTCTAGAGTTTTGAGGAGTATGCATCAGGCTATGTTTAAAGGACGTAGGGTCAGTGTTGAACCGGCCAAAGCCCGTGAAGCTGCTGATTATTAGTGAACTCGTTCAACTAATGTTGGACATCGAGACATAGCTTGACGCTTTTAACAATGTTCTAACAATGTCTCGTTCAGCAAAAAGCTAACCACTGGTTAGCTTTTTTTAAGCGTTATAATATTTTGTCATATAACAATTAATACTGTCGGTTTGAATAAACAAATTGACAAGTATCGAGGGGTCCATTTATAATAAACAGAACAGACGTTTTGGCTAAACGCGATAATGCGTAGGAACCAATATGAGGAGGAAAACGGAATGGCGGAAACAAATAAGCTGAAAGCACTTGACATTGCACTTGCTCAGATTGAAAAGCAATTTGGCAAAGGCTCGGTTATGAAACTTGGGGAATCTCCCGCGGCAATCGATGTTATCCCGACGGGTTCATTGGCGATAGACCTTGCCTTAGGGGTAGGAGGGGTGCCACGCGGACGAGTGATTGAAATCTACGGACCAGAGTCTTCGGGTAAAACAACCGTCGCCTTACATATTATAGCAGAAGCCCAAAAATTGGGCGGAGTGGCTGCATTTATTGATGCTGAGCATGCGCTCGATCCTGTCTATGCTAAGGCCTTGGGGGTAAATATTGTTGATTTGCTGGTTGCGCAACCAGATACAGGAGAACAGGGGTTAGAAATTTGTGAGGCCCTTGTGCGTAGTGCTGCTGTGGATGTCGTTGTCATCGACTCCGTCGCTGCCTTGGTTCCTCGTGCAGAGATCGAGGGGGAAATGGGAGACAATCATGTTGGCTTGCATGCCCGTCTCATGTCTCAGGCTTTGCGTAAGTTGACAGGATCTATCAGCAAGAGCGGTACTTGTGTCATTTTTATCAATCAAATTCGTGAAAAAATAGGCGTTATGTTTGGTAGCCCAGAAACCACTACGGGTGGAAGGGCGCTTAAGTTCTATGCCACGATCAGGATGGATATACGGCGGCAGGAAGCAATAAAAAATGGACTGGATATTATCGGAAACAAAACCCGCGTTAAAGTCGTTAAAAATAAGGTCGCACCTCCCTTTAAACTCGCGGATTTCGATATTATGTATGGAGAAGGAATTTCTCGTGAAGGAAGTATCGTGGATATTGGTACTGATATGGAGATTGTTACGAAGGCGGGGGCTTGGTACTCTTATAACGGAGAACGGTTAGGGCAGGGCCGAGAGAACGTCAAAGAATATCTTAAGGTCCATCCGGAGATGGCCAATACTCTCGAAAAATTGATTCGCACAAACATGAACCCTGTAGAAACCACGGATGAATTACCGGAAGATGATTCTCTTGACGAGGTCTAAACCTCTCAAAAGCGCTCGGGAAGTTGCCTTGAATTGTTTAACACGCCGAGCCCTAACACATCATGAACTGACGACCCGCCTCCTCGAGAAGGGCTATGAAAGCACGGAAGTTCAAGAGGTCCTAGAAAAAATGGAGAAAATAGGATATCTCAACGACCAAGAACTGGCTTTGACGATTTCGCAAAATCGCCTTAGACGTTACTCACGGCGAAGGGTTCTACAAGATCTACAAAATCGAGGGTTAGTACCCCAAGTGGTAGAGCTAGCGTTGGAAGCAACGTACTCAAGCGCTGCTGAGTTTCATCAGTGTTTAACCCTTGCAAAACAATGGTGGTTAAGAGAGAGCCAGCGTTGGGACCGAATGATTCAGCAAGACGTGCCCAAGAAGCCTCTGCCACGTGAATTAGCGGTTCAACAAAAAGTAGCCCGCAAGCTTATTCAGCGAGGGTATCCCTCTGATATGGTGAGAAACGTACTTTCTAAGCTTCAAACCATAGATCATGGAGACGAATATACAGTAGAACCTACTGTATAATACGCACCTGTTTAGGACAAGCTTGACATTGTTTGCAAATGATATTAAAATCTTAACAGGGACCTGTCTCTGTTAAGATTTAACCTATAAAGGTTTTCTTATAGATTTCGTACTAGTCAGCTAGAAATATAGAGTTTTTTGACTAACGAGAGGTGTAGGAAGCGGGTAAAAACACCCGCCTTTAAGGTTATGCTTAATGTGACTGGTTTTGGAAACCAGTTTTTTTATTTGTAAAAATATATTTTGATAAAAGGAGGTGTGCACGTATGTCCACAACAGTTGCAACAGTTATTACCGGGTTAGTCGCCATTTTAATTGGGTTAACTTTGGGTATCTTTGTGGGTTGGCTTATTCGTAAAAATACTGCTGAAAAAGGTATCGGATCTGCAGAAGAAGAAGCAAAACGTATTGTTGAGAATGCCTTTTCTGCCGCTGAAAGCAAGAAAAGAGAATCTGTCGTTGCTGCTAAAGAAGAAGTCATGCATATTCGCAATGAGGTAGAAAAGGAAACTCGAGAACGTCGGAACGAACTCCAGCGGCTTGAGCGACGCCTGCTGCAAAAAGAGGAGAGCTTAGACCGGAAAATTGAGTCGCTTGAACGTAAAGAAGAGAATCTGCATCGTAAAGAAAGCGACGTAGAACATCAAAAAGAAGAGTTAAACCTGCTTGTTGGCAAAGAACAAGCGGAACTCGAACGTTTATCTGGCCTGACCTCAGAAGAGGCCAAACAGTTACTCCTGAAAAGAGTTGAAGAAGAAGTTCGTTATGAGTCGGCAATTATGATAAAGGAAATTGAGACTCGTGCCAAAGAAGAAGCTGAGAAAAAGGCTAAAAATATTATTGCCTTAGCGATTCAGCGGTGTGCAGCGGACCATGTAGCAGAGACAACGGTCTCCGTTGTGTCGTTGCCTAGTGACGAGATGAAAGGGAGAATTATTGGCCGTGAGGGTCGTAATATCCGTACTTTGGAAACTTTAACAGGCATTGATCTGATCATTGATGATACCCCTGAGGCTGTTATTTTGTCGGGGTTTGACCCAATACGCCGAGAAGTTGCACGTATTGCATTGGAAAAACTCATCGCAGATGGCCGCATCCACCCAGCACGAATTGAAGAAATGGTGGAAAAGGCTCAGAAGGAAGTTGACCAAAAGATCCGCGAAGAAGGGGAACAGGCAACGTTTGAGACAGGCGCGCACGGGTTGCATCCTGAATTAATTCGTTTACTTGGGCGACTTAAATTCCGTACGAGTTATGGTCAAAATGTCTTGAAACACTCTATTGAAGTGTCACACCTAGCAGGCTTAATGGCTGCGGAGTTAGGTGTGGATATTCAGTTGGCTAAGCGAGCTGGTCTGTTACATGACATTGGCAAGGCTGTTGATCATGATATGGAAGGGACACACGTTCAAATCGGTGTTGATCTTGCCAGAAAGTACAAGGAATCCAGTGATATTATTCATGCAATAGAGGCTCATCATAATGATGTAGAACCGAAAACTATCGTTGCAGTCCTTGTGGCTGCTGCGGATGCAGTATCAGCAGCTCGCCCTGGAGCACGTAGAGAAACCCTGGAGACCTATATTAAACGGTTACAAAAACTCGAGGAAATAGCCGAGAGTTTTGAAGGGGTAGAAAAATGCTTTGCTATTCAAGCCGGACGTGAGGTTCGCATCATCGTTAAACCTGACAAGATTGACGACGTGCTTGCTCCACGAGTTGCGCGCGAGATTAGTAAGCGAATCGAAGAAGAACTAGAATACCCAGGACAAATTAAGGTTGTTGTTATTCGTGAAACGCGAGCGGTTGATTTTGCAAAATAATTAAATAAGTGTTTGAACAGGCGATCCTGCGGATCGTCTGTTTCTTTATTCAAAATTACCGAATCCCATATATGCCCAGCTTTAAACGGAGCGTTCTGAGCAGGAGATTACACCCTGATGGCGAATAAATAATATGTTAAGGTCTTTGCAATAGAGAAGGGCGGATCACGGGGATGTTGAGTCACTTGTTACATAAAGAGACAGGACGAGTTCAAGATGGCGTTGGATTACTGAGCTCAATTCTGTTGAGATACGCTGAGGTAGGGTCGGTTCATTATTGGCTTGAGGAACATGCACTTAAATTTACTTTTATGATTCAGCAACACCAGGAGGTCTCAGCTCTTCAGGAGATCTTAATACCCGCGTTGGGATTCTATCATCAACTTGAAGGGCAGAGCATGCGACTTTTTGATATCACTTGTCGCAGTGAGGAAAATATTTGTGTGATTACGGTCACTAGGGATGTTGATAGTATGACTCAGCGCGAAGTGGGCCTAATCGTTGAACTGATCAAGGGGAAATATAAAAACCAGTTGATTTATGAAGAGCTATATCTACCTGAAGAAGAACAAATTTTTCAGGAAGAGATGATTACCAATATGTTGTCTTCAATCCACAGTGAGGCTATTAATAAAAACGTGGTCGCCTTGCGTGAAAAAGGTCGAGTCTTAGTATTTAAGAGCTAGTTTACTGGCATTCTAAGGGTAACAATTAACAATGAGAAGGGAGGAATGTGCGTTGCACGTTCTTTTTATTGGAGATATTATGGGTAAGCCCGGAAGGGAAGCTGTTAAGCAATTCCTTAAACCGATTCAATCGGAGTATAAAATTGATGTAACGATTGCCAATGCTGAGAATGCCGCAGCTGGGAAAGGATTAACCAAACAGATTGCCGAGGAACTGTATGATCATGGAATTCAATTTTTGACGATGGGAAATCATGTATGGGATCAAAGGGAGATCATGAAATTTATCGATGGTGAACCAAGACTGGTTCGTCCTGCGAACTATCCTGTGGGAGCACCCGGGCAGGGATTTGGGATTTTAAGAACCATGGGGCTAAAAATTGGAATTTTAAATCTCTCAGGACGTATATTTTTACCACCCCTCGATGATCCCTTCAGTTGCGCTATACGCTGTATTAATCAGATAAAACAGGAGACGCCCATCATTCTTGTGGATTTCCATGCTGAGGCAACGTCAGAAAAAGTTGCTTTGGGTTGGTTTCTTGATGGAAAGGTAAGCGCAGTTGTGGGCACTCACACCCACATTCAAACTGCCGATGCTCGCGTGCTGAATGAGGGTACCGCTTATATTACAGATGTTGGCATGACAGGACCACGTGACTCAGTCTTGGGAATAAAGAAGGAAATTATTATCAATCGTTTTTTGACCCAACTTCCTGCGAAATTTGAAGTGGCTAGTGGCGCGATCCAGATCAATGCTGTGGTCTTAGATATTGATGAAAAATCTGGCAAAGCACGTCGAATCGAAAGGATTCAAAAGTTCACTGAGGCATAAAGCCGTATTTAAGTCTATAGATTAATATAAATCGGAAAACGATTGATATTAATAGAGGATTTTAAAGGCTGGTTCTAGAATACATATATTCAAAGTTGTGGTAATACTTGTAAAAAAATTCGAGCAGGAGGATGAATCTATGGATGTATTAAAGGTTGATGTATTAAAAGTCTCAGCTAAATCTAGTCCGAATGCAGTGGCAGGAGCTCTTGCAGGAGTTCTTCGCGAGAGAGGCGGCGCAGAACTTCAAGCTATTGGAGCTGGAGCTCTCAACCAAGCTGTCAAAGCCGTCGCCATTGCTCGTGGTTTTGTGGCACCCAGCGGAGTGGATCTTATCTGTATTCCAGCCTTTACAGACGTGATCATTGACGGAGAAGAGAGAACGGCTATTAAGTTAATTGTTCAGCCACGTTAAAGGTCGATTAAGAAACACCTGTTTGCTTTATTTATAAGTGGACAGGTGCTTTATTATGCGCATTTTTGGCTTATATTACATTTCATGGGACTGAATAGTTTGGTTTTAGAAACTAGAATAAGCGAATAAATGTAGCAAGGAGGTAGAAATTATGCAAAATAATTATATAGTGGATGGGCATTGTGATAGTTTAATTAATTATGTAGAGAACGATCGGACCCTAAATGATCCCTCAGAGGGTGGGCAATGGGATCTACAAAGAGCGAGACAATCAGGCGTAGCACTTCAATTTCTAGCAGCCTTTATACAAACGAAATACAAGCCCAATAGGTCGTTGCAGCGTGGGTTGCAACTTATAGACGGAGCGCATCGCTTTATTGCGAAGTATTCAGACCGGGTTTTCCTCGTTCAGAGTAAAACTGACCTTGAACAGCTACCAGACCCAGCTCGTCTAGGCATTCTGCTAAGTGTAGAGGGTGGAGAAATATTGGGAGAAGATCTCTTTATGGTGGATATAATTTTCAAACTAGGGGTTAGAGCTTTAGGCTTAACCTGGAATCAACGGAATGCGTTGGCAGCAGGTGTTGGCGAAACGCATACTCAGTTAGACTTAACGCAGCTTGGTCGCCAAGTTGTGCAACGCATGAATCAACTTGGGATGCTTGTCGATGTTTCTCATCTGAATGAAGCGGGCTTTTGGCAGGTCTTGGAGGTTTCCAAGGATCCGATTGCAGCCACACATTCCTGTGCTATGGCACTATGTCAGCATCCGAGAAATTTAACGGATCAACAACTACGTGCCTTGGGAAGACATAAAGGCGTTGTCGGGGTAAACTTCTATCCGAGATTTTTGAAAGAATCAGGTGTGGCGACTCGAGCTGATGTGGTTCGCCATATTAGCCATATCGCAGAGGTAGCCGGGGTGGAAACGGTAGGACTGGGCTCGGATTTTGACGGTATAGAGGAAACACCAGAAGGGCTTGGCCAGGTAGGCGACTATCATTATTTGCGGGAAGATTTACTGAAAACAGGATTTTCCAGCCGAGAAGTTGAGCAGATTATGGGCAGAAATTTTATGCGCCTTTTGTCAGACGTGCTGAAATAAGCACGAATTTCAGGTCTAGGGTTAAAATTTGCGCTCCCGGCATAGAATACAAGGGTAGACACAAGCGGGGGGGCGTAATAACCGTGGAACCAATAGACGAAGTAAAGTTACTCAAGGCCCGTGTTGGGGAACTGGAGCAACGAGTTGAACATTTAAGAGTCAGTCGTCGAGTACTTATGAACCTGTTAGAAAAAGTGGAGCGAGAAAAGGTGGACTTAGTTCACCATCTCGAAAAGGAAAATGTGCGCTTGCATCTAGATAACAAGCGCTTTGCCCAATGGATTTTCTCCAAAAATAAGGAAATAGTGGAACTTCAAGGAAAAATGGAAGCCTATCCACAAAAAGCATGAGTCTACCAGTTGGTGACTCATGCTTTTTAATTGTACTTGAAACTTAATACTTAATACTTAAT
>DHWG01000095.1:42575-50990 GCA_002413075.1 Desulfosporosinus sp. UBA5188
CTTAATGTTTATTATCGGCACTTTCCAAAATTCTTCCTAACTCTGTTTTAGGGTTATGATGCTCGTAAATCAAACGACAGATCAAGGGGTCTAAACCTGCTTTCTCAGCTAGGTTGCCACCCCAAATAGCGTGCAGGGAGGCGGTTCTTAAGGGTGTCGCAAACCTTGTGTGACCTCTTTCGAGACGAGACCAGGTGGATTGGGGCATTTTCTGCATGAGAACAATAAAGACTCGATGCCAAAGCGGGTTTCCAACCATGGATTTACCACAATCATGGAGGAGTGCAGCCGTGAGAAGGTGTTGAAAGTCTAAGAGCGTTAATCTATGTTGTTCTTTCATTAAACTAAGAGACACATCTACAGCATGACGCTGTTCTGTGGTTGACTGCTTAAGAAAGAGTGAGCAGGCCTCAGGCGGTAAATTTGCCAGCGCCCATGTAATTTCTGAAGAAGCGATCTTAGGAAAAATCGCCTGGATAAATTGATGAACTCGGTAAAACATTATTTTCATCCTCCTAACCCCATCATAAGGAACCCCTGCATAATTTACAAGTATTAAGAAATTAGTTTCTAAGGATGATGCAATAATACCCATTTAAACATTCTACGTCGAATCAAGGTCTGTTCTTTTTCGAATATATAGGTTATACTAATTAGAAAACTATTAGGAAGGGAGCCAATCATGCATTCCAATCGTATTATTAAAGAAGCAGCACTTACATTTGACGATGTTCTAATTGTTCCTGCCAAATCGGAAGTTCTACCACGAGACGTCGATGTAAGCACCTATTTAACGAAAAAAATTAAGCTTAATATCCCGCTAATGAGTGCAGGCATGGATACAGTCACAGATTCTCGGATGGCGATTTCCGTTGCGAGAGAAGGCGGAATAGGGATTATTCATAAAAATATGAGCATCGAGCAGCAGGCCCTGGAAGTCGATAAGGTAAAACGATCGGAACATGGTGTTATCACGGATCCTATCTTTTTGCATCCGGAGGACAGTGTCCACGAAGCCTTAAAGCTTATGGAACGGTACCGGATTTCAGGCGTTCCCATTACTGTCGAAGGAAAATTGGTGGGGATCTTAACCAATCGAGATCTTCGGTTTGAGAGCAATTATGATCGTCTGATTAGTGAAGTTATGACCAAGACTAATTTAGTGACAGCGCCTGTTGGTACGACGCTTGAAGAAGCTCAAAAAATATTAGGTCATTTTAAGATTGAAAAGCTCCCTATCGTGGATTCAGAGGGGATGCTTAATGGTCTTATTACCATTAAAGATATTGAAAAAACTCGGCAATATCCAAATTCGGCCAAAGACGAGACCGGTCGTCTACGGGTAGGGGCTGCCATTGGTGTCACTCCAGATGCGCTACAACGTGCTGAAGCGCTGGTTAAGGCTCGAGTTGATGTACTTGTTCTGGATACGGCTCATGGACACTCCAAAGGGGTTCTTGAAATGGTGAAGTCTTTGAAAAACCGTTTTCCTGAAACACAGATTATAGCAGGCAATGTGGCCACGGCAGAAGCCACTCATGATCTGATCGAGGCAGGTGCGGATGCCATTAAAGTTGGGATCGGACCGGGCTCTATTTGTACGACGCGTGTGGTGGCAGGCATCGGAGTTCCTCAAATTACAGCCGTTATGAATTGTGCGGAAGAAGCGGACAAGTATGGCATACCTGTGATTGCTGATGGGGGAATCAAGTTTTCCGGGGACATTGTCAAAGCTTTGGCAGCTGGTGCACAAATCGTGATGATCGGAAGTCTCTTCGCTGGGACAGAAGAAAGCCCCGGTGAAATGGAAATTTATCAAGGTCGGAGTTTTAAAGTCTACAGGGGGATGGGTTCAATCGGCGCTATGAAAGAAGGAAGCCGTGACCGCTATTTCCAATCAAAAGATCAAAAACTGGTTCCTGAGGGGATTGAAGGACGAGTTCCGTTTAAAGGACCCGTTTCTGAAACGATCTATCAAATGATCGGAGGATTGCGTGCGGGCATGGGGTATTCTGGAACGGCAACCATCGAGGCATTAAGAACACAAACACATTTCATACGCATAACGGCTGCAGGTCTGCGCGAAAGTCATCCTCACAATGTGACGATCACTAAGGAAGCACCAAATTACAGCTAATAAATAGCAAAGGGAGAGAGTTTACTCTCTCCCTTCTGCCAGCTTCATTGATAGTTTTGAGTTAGGAGGAACACCTTGAATTCTGCTTTTTGGCGCTATATGCTCATATTAAGCTTGCTCTACATTATTTGGGGCGAGTTTTTTGTTTCGGGGGGTGTTCTCAATCTTCTAACCTTTAATTTTGCAATTTTCTATCCACTTGGATTTTTGGTGGGTCTTCGATCGCCGTCAGAAAATATACGTTCTGCTTACATTTCGGCGTATTTGTTTAATAGTCTTTCCTATTTAGTGGCTAGTACTTCAGCAATCCCCATTGAAAGTTGGATAATGGTCTTTCTTGACTTTGTAAGCGTGGGCTTTTTCTTTAAGGCGGGAATGATTATAGGGCAGCGTACTCTATCTAAGGAGGGATAATCTATGAGAGTTGTCATCGCGCCAGATTCTTTTAAGGGTTGTTTAAATGCTTTAGAGGTTGCATTCGCATTGCGTAAGGGTGTTCAACGGGTTTACCCACATAGTGATATTGAGTTGATCCCAATGGCTGATGGGGGAGAAGGGACTGTGGAAGCGATACTCTGCGCGGTTCATGGAGAAAAAATTAAGCTTAAAGTGACAGACCCGCTTGGACGGCCGATCCAAGCTGCTTATGCTCTTATTGACGAGGGTGAGACCGCGCTCATTGAAATGGCTTCAGCTTCTGGGCTAACCCTCTTAAGTCTTCCGGAAAGAAACCCTCGTGTAACGTCTACCTATGGAACGGGTCTGCTTCTCAAGAACGCCTTGGATCGTGGCGTGAAAAAGATTCTCCTTGGAATAGGGGGAAGTGCGACGAATGATGGTGGAGCTGGTCTGGCAGTAGCCTTAGGGGTTAAGTTTCTGGATGCTCAGAGAAAAGAGTTGCCTCAGGGGGGCGCAGCGCTTGCTGACCTTGTCACGCTTGATATGTCAGGACTCGATCCTCGTTTAGGAACGGTCAAGATTGAGGTAGCCTGTGATGTTCAAAATTTGCTTTGTGGCCCTGAGGGAGCCAGTGCTGTTTATGGTCCACAAAAAGGTGCAAATCTTGAGGATATCAGCATCATGGATTCAGCCCTTAATAATTTTGGAGAAGTTTTGAGCAGAGTGGCGAACACTAATTTGCTGGAGTTGGTGGGCGGGGGAGCAGCAGGTGGTCTTGGTGCAGGCCTTGTTGGTTTTCTTGGGGCTGAATTACGACCAGGGACACAAATGATTTTAGACATTACCGGTGCTGATGAAAAGATCAAGCAGGCTGATTTGGTGATAACGGGTGAAGGACGGACTGACTTCCAGACAGCTTACGGTAAAGTCCCCGTCGGCGTGGCGGCCTTAGCACAGAAATACTCTGTGCCTGTGCTTTGTATTTCTGGAGATGTAGAGGGTTCTCCAGATTTTCTGGCGGACCTTGGCGTCGCAACCTGTTTCAGTGTTGCGGAAGGTCCGACAACCTTGGAAGAGGCCTTTCTCAAGGCAGATGAACAGTTAGAACGGGCAGCCTGGAGAATACTCACAGTTTGGAAACTTGCTGAGGAATGTCAGTTGAAAAAGTTAAGGCACTCATAAGAGCACAATAAATCATTACATAATAAAATCTCGTATAAAGACTTATCTGAAAATAAATTTCCCCAGAAAGAAGGAAAAATATGGATATTATAGAATGGATATATATAGGCCTTATCATTCTATAATATTGGTATAAAGGGGGATTTAAGGTGACAGATTTGTCTCGTCGAGAGCGAAAGAAAAAAGAAACTCACGAAAAGATTTTCTCGAATGCCATGCACCTTTTTCGCTTGCAGGGATTTACGGCCACTTCTGTTGAACAGATTACGCAACTGGCTGACGTAGGGAAAGGGACCTTCTATAACTATTTTGCCACGAAAGAAGCCGTTATTTTGGAATTCTCGCGTCGTACCTGTCAAGATCTCATTAACCATGGCCGTCAAACGCCCAGTTTGGGTACGCGACAGCGCTTAAAATCACTGCTCAGTGATTGGGCTGACTTCATGATAAAAGACCGTGAAATTGCCTGGGTTACTGTAAGGAATCGCGATGGGTCTGATTATGACATGAGTTTGCATTTTGGCCTATTGGCGATTTTAACGGTTGGACAACAAAGCAATGAAATTAGCCGTCAGTTTGACCCAGCCTTTTTAGCTGAAAGCCTGGAAGGCATGATGGTACAGCATTTCATCCGCTGGTTTGTTTCAGGGGTGGGTGATTTGCATGAAGAGGTGGATCATGCACTCTCTGTCTTTTTGGACGGGCTCTCTGAAAAACAGCAGGAGGCTTAATCTGCGGGGAAATTTTTTAAGACTAAGGTTTCGAGTTTTCTTTAAATATGTCATGATATCCCATCTTAGCGCGTAAACATGCTTATAAAGATAAGCTAAAGCTAAGGGAGGTTCATTGTGAGTATGACCTGGGATATGATCTGGGAAGCTCATCCTGATGTATTTATTACTCGAAAATGGCTAGAATGCCCTGAAGTCAAAAAAAAGGAATACCACCTTTCCCCAGTGTTTGCCTATTTTATGGGTGGCGAGACGACTTTGCGAGTCGGCATTATCGCCAGCTCTTCTATGATGCGCGAAGAGGAATTCCTTCTAGCGGGTGTATTATGGGGGAATCGTCTGAGTAATGGTGCTAAGACTGTGATTTATTTTGTAGCCCCAAATTTCTCACCAGCTTTTTTAAGTGGAATTTCTAAAATTGGAGGATGTATCTCTGCTAGGGCGGTGTATTGGCGTGAAAAACTTACGCCAAGCTTATACCTTATTCCAGAGGAAGATCAAAGCCTCCAGTCATGTTACTCTATGGGGGAAGCACGTCTGGATTGGAAACGCTGGGGGCAAAGTTTAAATCCAGTCGCTCAGCAACAACTAAGGATTGTGAACACGTTCTTTGACAGTTTGTCCGATCGATGTGTCCGCATAGAAATAAAACCTCAGCATATCTCCTTCCTATGGGGAAATTTTGAGATTGCCGAAGTGCGTCGTAAGGGTAAGAAATTCGAATTAAATAGTAAAGTAAAGTGGCTTAAGCACAACGAACAACTATTAAAGTGGCAAAAGCAGGGATGGGTCGACGCTTCAGACTCACTTAATTCAGAATTTTGTACGGTCATTCTGAAGATCCTTGACTACCTTGAAACCCTTGAGAAAGAAGGCAAACTTCGCACTCAAGATTTCCTTGCATTACGGCTTCATCAAGGCGATAATGTTTTGAAAACTCTTTGGGGGAATGCCTGGCATTGGCCGTGGCTTCCTAAGAATCGGAGCGAAAGTTCAGTGGTTGAACTGGAGCAATGGTATTTCTTTCAGGGAAAAGGACAGTTAAGTGTCATATGTCCAATCTTCGAAAAGGCGCAGTTGAAAGTATCCCAAAGTATATTGTTGGCCTCTGTGTTAGAAAAGAGCGATCTATTAGTCTGCGCTAAAGATGCACAAGGGAATTCACTAGTTTGGGATGGTCGAGTCCATTGGCTTACGACACTTGACATAGAAGAAGATCTTCGCCATTGGTATTGTTGGTTAAAGGACGTGGCTAAGTTCCCAATCTGGACGTTGCCAGAAGATTGGCAGGATAAGGGAATTTATGAGCTGAATTGTCGAACGCTTATGTACCGTTCATTGATGCAGAAAGGCTACGCATAACGGGGACAAACTAATATGCGAAAAAGCTTAAGGCGCAATGGATAATAAAAGAAGATGCAACAATATAATATATGTTGTATAATTATGCAAACGAACAAAAGGAGAATCATCCATGAAATTGCGCAAGGCTCGTATATCAGATGTTGAAGAAATGATGTTATTGATTAATAGTAATGCAGAACAAGGACTTATGCTTGGCCGATCAAGAAATATGCTCTATGAAAATATACGAGAGTTCCTGCTAGCGGAAGTCGATGGTAAATTAGTGGGGGTGGCATCGCTCCATATCCTATGGAGCGATTTAGCAGAAATAAGAGCCTTTGCAGTGTCTGAAGAGTACAAACGAAGAGGGATCGGAACACAGATTGTTAAAACATTGGAAGAAGAAGCACGGGAACTGGGCTGTTCGAAACTCTTTGCCTTGACCTATCAGCCTGAGTTCTTTAAATCTTGTGGTTATGAAGAGACCAGCAAAGATCAGATGCCCCAAAAAGTTTGGACAGAGTGTATTAATTGTATCAAGTTCCCCAATTGCGATGAGGTAGCGGTTAGCCGTATTCTATAAGCTTTTATAAAACTAAAACGCCGAACCATGCAGGGTCGGCGTTTTAGTTTTATGAACAGTTTCCCACTATATATCATAGATCATATTATGGCATGCGCTAAATATATTGATGGGTATGATGTTATGGAATTGAATAAAGAAGTGCAAGAGGGCCTTGAAAAAGCACGCTTGTTTGTGACTGAGGGCGTGGAACAGATTCTCTCCAGGGATTTAGATGAACAGCACAGTATTTCTGCAAGCCCGGGTGCAACTGCGTTGGCAGCTCTTGCTTTGCTTGTGCTTGGAGGCGGATTTGAGAACGCTCAGCTACGAGGTATACAATGGCTGGGCCGGCAACAGCTAAAGCAAGGCGGATGGGGAAAGTTTCCTGGTGACAAACCCGATGCAGAGTTAACTCGGATCGTAGCAATGGTTCTGCAGGGAAGTCAAGGCGGGTTGAAGGCTAAAATTAAGCTCTTGTCTCAAGTACAGCAGTTTTCCACGGTGATTTTATCGTTAGGGCAATGTATGGTTCCAGGTCTTGAGGGGCCCACGAGGGAGGAAATGTTGCTTCCGAACATTCTTAAAGAGAATGTTTTAGCAAAAATGCCAATCTATGGTAGATCGGTGATCGTTGCCGCGTCAATTCTAGCTTCAAATTCTCAAGAGGGTCTTCAGAAAGGCCTCAAATATATTTTAGAAACACAAATGAAGGATGGCTCTTGGGCAGAAGATGTTATCGCGACAAGTTTATCAATGCTTGCGCTCAAGAGTAAGGGTGACTATATTGAACAAACACAGAGAGCAGGGCGATGGCTGCTACAAAAACAATATCGACTAGGTGGGTGGCCTGCTTTTGACCAACTGAACGTATGGTCTATAGGCTGGGCGGCAGCTATTTTTGGAGAAACGGTTCGAAAAGCTTCTGATGTTCTGTGGCTTCCACGAGCGGTAGAATGGCTAAAGAGGGCGCAAAATGATGATGGGAGTTATGGAAGTACCCCACCGTACACTCATCCTGACTTGGATGACACCGCCGTTGCGCTGATCGGGTTGCATCAGGTGCTGGGAAAGGAGGATCAGTTCGGTGTGAATCTCCTGAAGCGGTTACAAAATGCAGACGGAAGTTGGGGAACGTTTCCAAGTTTCCAGGGGATACCACCCCATGTCTTTTCGGAGTTTCCGGTCTATATTCCAAGTGTTGATGTCAGTATTCATGTCCTTGAGGCATTATGGCATGGCACCCGTTCTGAAAATGAATGTATATGGCGTGGTCTCAGATGGGTTCTAGCCCAACAGGATGAGGCAGGTTTCTTTCCGTCATCTTGGTTTGAGGGACCTGTCTATAGTACCGCACAAGTTTTAGAACTACTCAGTAAGTGGAAGATTAGCTGGAGAAGTAGGAACATGGCGCGCCAAATTCTTGGGTCAAGAACGAAAGCGCAGAAGTTCCTTATGAAAGCACAGAATTCTGACGGGGGATGGGGTTCTGTGGTCGAAACCAGCTTGGCGCTTGCAGGTTTATGGAATAATAAAATAATTGCTTCAGGGGAAGCTATGGATCGAGGCATAAGAAACCTACTAATAAATCAGAACAGCAAGGGTTCATTTGAACCTTCTTACCAAGGAGTTTACGCAAAAGGGTGGAATTATGAAGAACCGTTAACTACAGCACTGACAGCTATTCGAGCCTTGCAGAGATTTCAAAGTTTGCAAAAGAAATCCTTCTTAAGGTAAACGACCAACAGCAAAAAAATAACCCCAAAACACTGAGCGTGAGCAAAGTGTCTTGGGGTTATTCATCGAGCCGAAATTTATGTTTTCGTCATCGCTACCTGTTGTATAAGAATGGTATGGAGGAAACTCCATTGTAAATCGAGATAGGCGTTGGTCATCTCATTTTCACTAAAACCTTTGGCTTGGAGATAGTCGCGAGAAGAGGTCTCAAAATTTCGGATAAATACTAGAATATCTTCTTGAGTTGACAGCATTATCCACACTCCATCGAGAACTTGTTTGCTACCGTCCTATTTTGTATATATATACTGTCTTTATACTTA
>DHWG01000137.1 GCA_002413075.1 Desulfosporosinus sp. UBA5188
AAGAAAATCAGATAGCAAAAAGATGGGGCCGAAACACCCTATCTTTTTGCTATCTGATTTTCTTTTCTTGTAATTAGGTGGTTTCCAGATTAAAAGTATTAGATTCTGAGATGAATTTCCCATGCTATCCATTAATTTGATCTGAATATCTGGAGCTATATATATATATGACTCAAGAGGTTAGGCAGTCTGCCAATAGCCCATTATATATTTTGCAAAGAAAGGATACTCAATTGCCAGGCTCTACGAATATTAACCAATATTCCTGATAAGACTGTAAGAAGACTCTTAAATCTGGAAGAGGTAGAACTTGTGTAGGGAGTGCATAAAAATGGACGCTGAAAAAACAAATACTTCTATAAAGGTTATTACGGCTGTTTCATTTTTGGTCATGGTTATTGTCAATGTGCTAGCTGAGACGATCCCCATTAATGGGCAGGGAACAGGCCAAGTTTCCGATTCTTACAAAAATTTATTTGCGCCTACAGGTTTAACATTCGCTATATGGGGACTCATATATTTTCTGCTGGCAGGGTACACAGCCTATCAGCTTGGCTTTTTTAACCTTAATAAAAGGAGATTTAAGACAGACTTATTTGAAAAAGTTGGGCTTTACTTTTCTATCTCTTCAATTGCCAATGCAACCTGGATTTTCTCGTGGCATTATCACCTCATAGCATTATCCATGCTACTAATGATTATAATTCTTGTTTGCTTAATTTTAATTGTTCGTCAAATAAAAGAAGAAAGTTTTTCACTAAGAGAAAATATTTTCATAAGATTCCCTTTTAGCGTTTACTTTGGCTGGATTACAGTCGCTACCATTGCGAACGCCACCACACTTTTTGTTAGTCTGGGTTGGGATCGCTTTGGAATATCTGAACCGACTTGGACTGTTATGATCATCGCAGTTGGACTTGCAATTGGAATTGTAACCATGTTAAGAAACAGAGATATTGCCTACGGACTTGTTATTATTTGGGCTTATGTAGGAATATTTATTAAGCACACATCAGCAAGCGGCTTCGCTGGCCAATATCCTGTGGTTATAACGACGGTGACCGTCTGCATTGTTTTGTTACTCATTGGGGAGGTCTATATTATAATTTCTAACAGGCGGACTTAATAATTTGAGGTCCAATCCCCAATCCCCACTCTCAGATTGAAATAAATGAGGTGTACAGACTTGTGTAGAACACACAATTTCAACGATTTTCCACGGCAACCAGCTGACTATGAGGATCTCATCAGTCAGCTTAGCTTAATTCACGACGACCTATTATCGATGATCACTGAGCATAAAGAGTGTTTAGAACTGTATCATCCCACGCAACTCCCCAGCGCTCGAAACTTGCTGTACTACTTGGCATTGCGGAGTCGGGACATACGCCCCTTGCAGATGCAATTGGCCCAGATGGGGTTATCTTCGTTAGGTAATGCTGAGTCCAATGTGTTAGCCACACTTGATGCTGTCCTTAGATTGCTACATCAAGTGGTGCAACGCCCTTGGAAACCCTCTCCACTGGACGTTCCAGTCTTGGACTTTAAAGTAGCGCAGCAACTGCTGGAAGAACACACAGCGGCGTTACTTGGGCAGAAACCCCCCGATAGGCGCGTACGTATTATGGTCACTATGCCTAGTGAAGCTGCTCATAACTATAGGCTTGTTCATGATCTTGTAAAGAGTGGCATGAATTGTATGCGTATCAACTGTGCACATGATGATGTGGTGGTTTGGGCTCACATGATTGAAAACCTGAGAAAGGCTGAACAGGCAACCAATCATTGTTGCCGTATTATCATGGACATGGACGGTCCAAAGCTGCGAACTGGGGCTCTGCAACCAGGCCCTGCTGTACTTAAACTGCGTCCTAAGCGAGATCAATTTGGTAAAATCGTCCTGCCCGCTCGTATCTGGCTGACATCTCAAGAAGTTCTAGTGCAAACCTTGCCGACAACCTACGGTACGCTACAGGTAGATCGTGACTGGCTGGCGCAACTTAAGCTAGGGAACCTCATTAGATTCAAGGATGCGCGTGAGGCTTCGCGAACCCTGAAGGTGGTTGAAGTCGGGGAAGAGGGCTGCTGGGCAGAGGCTAAGAAAACGGCTTATATCATCCCTGGCACGATACTTAAAGTGCGATCTGAACATGGCATAGAATTCAAAGCAAGCGTCGGTGTCCTCCCCACCCGAGAAATTGCCTTACACCTTCAACCCGGTGATCTGCTCATTTTAGCGCAAGAACTGAAATATGGAAGACCTGCGGAGGTCGATGGTGATGGTCTGGTGCTTAGCCCCGCCATAATTGGGTTCCCATTTCCGGAAGTCTTCGAGGATGTTAGAACTGGAGAACCTATCTGGTTTGATGATGGTAAGATCGGAGGCATTATCGAGACATTAGAAGTTGACAAACTATATGTACGCATCACCCACACACGAGAGGGTGGTAAGAATCTGGGTAGCTCCAAGGGCATTAACCTGCCAGAAAGTAACCTTCGGCTAAGCGCTATGACGCCTAAGGATGTGGAAGAT
The DNA here is from genome assembly GCA_002413075.1 of Desulfosporosinus sp. UBA5188. GTDB lineage: Bacteria > Bacillota > Desulfitobacteriia > Desulfitobacteriales > Desulfitobacteriaceae > Desulfosporosinus. The sequence goes on from DHWG01000137.1 coordinate 2,534, forward strand.
CTCCAGTTCATAGTCAGTCATGCAGATATGGTCGCCATGTCTTTTGTTAATAGCGTGCGAGAAGTGCAACTTCTACAGGAACATCTCACCAAGTTTGGGAAGCAACAGATAGGCATTGTCCTCAAGATCGAAACGCGGCGGGGTTTCAAGAACTTGCCTTCATTGTTGTTGGAAGTTATGAAAGTCCCGTGTTGTGGCGTGATGATCGCTCGCGGAGACCTGGCGGTTGAATGTGGTTTCGAGCGAATGGCAGAGGTACAGTCGGAAATGTTGTGGATCTGTGAAGCGGCACACGTTCCCGTCATTTGGGCCACACAGGTTTTGGAAGGCTTGGCCAAGCAAGGAAGCCCATCACGAGCAGAAATAACCGATGCAGCAATGGGCGAAGGTGCCGAGTGTGTTATGCTCAACAAAGGACCGCATATCATGGAAGCAGTACAGATGTTGGATGATATTCTCAAGAGGATGCAAGGCCATCAGAACAAGAAACGTTCGATGATGCGTGAGTTGCGGCTTGCCTCCACGTTTAGAGATCGAGATCGTTTGCTACCATAACCGGGAATTCACTACTGGAGTAGTGTAATGAAATAGTTAATGCGTTGGTTAGAAAATAGGTATTTTCTAACCAACGCATTTTTCTTTGTTTGAATACAACGAGGTTGTTAATGTAATATTTTACGATAGAATATTGTCATATTATGCTATATAATATGACAAGTGTTGTATT
>DHWG01000001.1:0-5340 GCA_002413075.1 Desulfosporosinus sp. UBA5188
TAATGAATCTCCGAGAGACTATAATAGATTAAGTTATAGCCACTATCCTAAGGATAACTAAAATATGTTAAGTTAAAAAGTCTAAATTGTGAAAGTTTTATGGGGTTTTAGTCGAGAATATGTGAATTGGGAAGCGAGAGGGGGCTGGGGTAAATAACCTGAGCTCCTTCTCGCACAGATTTTATAACAATATCTCTAAAAAGGAATAAGGAAGTGCTTGAATTGATTTAATGGTACAGGTTAAACTAACTAATAATATTTCTAACAGTAAAAAATTATATTATTTGAGGAGGGTTTCATATGATGGGTAACTGGGGAAACGGTAGTTATGGAGGCGGATATGGTTGGATGGGAATGATCCTGCCCATGATCATTGGAATTGGTATCATTCTACTGGTATACTTTTTGTTTAAACGTAATTCTTCGCAAAATAGTGAATTAGACATTTTACGTAAACGTTATGCCCATGGTGAGATTGATTCAACGGAATATATGAGCAGAAAACTTGATCTAGAGGGTAAATGAGCAAAAAGGTGTTTATAAAATAAGGGCAGTCGCTCCATAAGGTGAAACTGCCCTTAAAACCAGGTCATTTATGCAGCAGATTGAGCAGGGCCTTTGTACGGCGAGCCGCCCAGTGCAATTCAGTCGCGACGACCGAGACTTCCATTAAGGCCCGTAAATAAAAGACCCCACTGACTTTCCGGTTCCATTCATCAATCGCCTTGTCAAACGTTTCCCAGTAAGCAAGGTCTTCATGGTATAAGCCCAAACTTTTATTCTGGTCGACGGCTATTGTAAGGGTATCAATCAGTTCAGCAAGCTTTTCTTTTCCAACGGATAAGACATTTAATATGCCATGGAATTCTACATTGATCTCATGGAGCTCTTGCGAGGAATAAGCTTGTTGCCTCCTTTTGACGCGTTGAGCCGTCATGGTATTAATGCTTTGGCCTCGTTCAATGAAGCCGCGGCAAATTTCCAAGCGTCTCTCAATGGCCCGCGGATTGTCAGCAACGGTTATTTCTTCACGAGCCTGCTCGTTAAGAGCAACGACTTCGTCAAGTAGAAGGTTAAGTTCTTGAGGATCGGGTTTTTTAAAGGTGGTTAAGTTACCTGCCTCAATAAAGGTGTGAAGGCTTTCTAAGAAATAGGTTGACGTGAGCAGGCATAAAGAGCGGAGGCCATTCAGTAATTTTGTTTTATATCTGGGCGGGGCTAAGATTCGGTTAATCACTAAGGCAACACCAAGTCCTAGAAAGATACTTAAGGTTCGGGAGAAAGCATGGGTGAGGAAGGCTGTAGGGGGAGAGTCAAGAATAAAAATGATTGAAACAATTCCTAAAAGAATGCCACCTGACCAACCAATTCGGTTACATAAGAGTATTAGGACGATGACCCCCAAACCGATGGAAATTGGATTGGCTCCCAAGAGCAGGCCTATAATTAGAGATAAAGTTGCAGCGAGTAGATGAACACCAATTTGTTGCCACGCATTATTAAGGGACTTACTCACGGAATTCTGCATGTTTACGACGGCAGTAATTGCGGCGAAAACAGCCGGTTCTATACGAAATAGTTTGCATAGCAGGAATGTAGTTGTTACAGCAAGTCCTGTCTTGATGGTGCGTGCTCCGATGAACATATAATTCCCACTTTCAGAAGTAACCTTGTTATCAATCACTTTACCATTTTTAGGATCCATTCGTTCAATGCCTCGACGGTATTAAAGGCGAAAGACGGATTCATAGCTAACACTTTTTGAACCTGTGCAGTTTCAGCCCAGAGTGCACTAATAGGTAAAACACCCACTTCTTTAGCAGCTTGAACATCATAGGCAATGTCACCTATATAAACGACTTCTTCTGGTGCATAATTCCAAAGTGTTAGGATTTCTTTAATGTGTTCAGCTTTACTAGCTCTGAGCTCAGACCCAGTCGTTATCTGCTCAAAAAATCGTTTTAAGCCGGAATGTTTCAAAGAAATTTCCATACTCCCCGGACCCTTTCCAGAGACAAGGGCTAACCTCATTTTACGCTCCTGTAACAAAGTCAGAGTCTCGATGACCCCTGGAAATGGCTTAGCATATTGTCGATGAACACGGTCATACTCATTTAAGTAAAATTGCAGAACCTCTCTCCATGAATTAGGGAACAGCTTTTTAAAGATGCCTTCTTCTGATGGACCAAATAAAGCGGATAATTCGTTGTCATTGTAAACGCGCCCAGTAAATTTTAAGAGCGTAGAATTTAAACTGGTACGAACGACCGGTAGTGAATTAATTAATGTACCGTCTAAATCAAATATAAAGCCTTTCAGTTTCATTTTTACTCCTCTTCAAACAAATTGCTTGATACCACATTATATACCACAAATCACACATCAGACACACTTCCCATTTCTTAATAATGGACTAGAAGGTTCAAGGACTCAAGAACAATTAACCCAAAAAGTTGGGGTAAGGCGCGAAACAATTGGGTATCTTGAAAAAGGGGACTATAATCCATCCCTTAAACTTGCTGCGAAAGTGGCACGGGTTTTAAATTCAACCATTGAAGAACTATTTATATTTGAGGATTTCGATTTAAGATAGCCTTCTGAATTCACCCTTGAAATTTGTTGGGTGGGGTGCTAGTATAAATATAAACCGTTGAAGGGGACGTAAAACCGCAAAACCAACCTCACAGAGAGTCGAGTAAGGTGGAAGCTCGGCGGGTAACGGAGCGGATCAATGGGCCCCAGAGGGTGGAGCGAAAAAGCATCGACTTTAGTAGCGACCAACGCTAAGCCAGCGTTATTGGGCTAAGGGTGTGATGGCACTCTGCAAGAAAGGATGCAACTAGTTTTGTGCATCAATTAGGGTGGTAGCAGATGAACGTCTGTCCTTAGCGAAGGACAGGCGTATTATTTTGTACCATACACTTCGTTTTATTCAAACAGCGGATGAATGAAATGTGCAGAGAATGAAACCCGCAAATTTATATTTGAGGGAGTGTTTATTGATATGAAGGATTTAAAATTAGCAGGACTCAAAACTGAACGAAGTACAATCGAGGTCAACGGGGTAACCATTGGAGGACAAGAAATTATCCTTATGGGGGGACCTTGTGCCGTAGAATCAAGCCTTCAAATGAGTCAGTCAGCTGAAACTGTCAAAAAGGCGGGAGGCAAGATATTGCGCGGTGGGGTGTTTAAACCGCGTACCTCTCCCTATAGTTTTCAGGGCTTGGGACTTGAAGGACTGAACTACTTGGTCCAAGCGGCTAAAGAACAGAACCTGCTCTGTGTCACTGAAGTGGTGGATGCCGCTAGTCTAGAGTTAGTGGCCGGTAAAGTCGATATACTGCAGATCGGTGCCCGTAATATGCAAAATTACGAGCTCCTGAAATTAGCGGGTAAAAGTAAGCAGCCAATTATTCTCAAAAGAGGCTTGTCGGCAACGATCGAGGAGTGGTTGTTGGCTGCTGAATATATTTTAGCTTCCGGTAATCCCCAAGTTATCCTCTGCGAACGGGGTATTCGCACGTTTGAACCCAGTACTAGAAACACCTTAGACCTAAGTGCTGTGGGAGTAGCCAAAGAACTTTCTCATCTACCGGTCATTGTCGACCCGAGTCATGCAGCAGGCCGAAGAGATATCATAGCCTCCTTATCTAAGGCCGCTATAGCAGCAGGGGCGGATGGATTATTAATTGAGACGCATCCTAATCCTGACGAAGCAGTCAGTGATGGACCCCAGTCCTTGACCCCGGAACAGTTTATCGAGCTTGCAGGGCAACTAGCGGTGGTCGCCCAATCAGTGAAGAGAGTTTTCAGGTTTGGCGGGCAGGAGACCCTAGGAGATTTGCGTAGCCAGATTGACATAGTTGATCAGAGTATCATTGAACTCCTAGCCGACAGAATGCAAATTGTTCGGAAAATAGGGGATCAAAAACGCCTGGATCGGGTTAAAGATACCAGCCGACAAAATGAGATTACTCAGCGGTTAATGAACCTAGCTGCGGAACGACAACTTCCTCCTGATTTAGTGAAAAGGATTTATCCGTTGATTTTTGAGTATGCCGTTCAATCCCAAATAAAGAGTAAATTAGCGCAGGATCAAGAATTAGAAGCAGCGTTGTATCCCTTGGGCAGTAAATAATCTTATTGAGACTGAAGTCGACGAAAGAGGTGAACTTGAGTGCGTTCGCTCAAAAATCAAATCCTCATATTGCTGCTGGGTTCACTTGTTCTGCTGGCGGCTAGTTTCCTGGGGGTCCTTGGGTCGTATATGAAAGATGACGTCGTGGCGGGTGCTATCATAAAAGCACGAACTGATTTGGCAACGTGTGGGGAAATTATTGATAAGACCTATCCCGGCGCGTGGTCAGTGAAAGATGGGAACTTATTTAAGGGCCCCACTAAAATCAGTCTCAACAATGATTTAGTGGATAATTTGTCCCGTCTCACAGGTGACACGGTGACTGTATTCATTGGAGAGAAGCGTGTAGCGACTACGGTGCGTGGTTCTAATGGCGAACGAGCGATTGGTACCAGTGTTTCGACGAATGTCGTACAGACAGTGTTGAAAGATGGTCAGACTTATGTTGGAGAGGCCGATGTTGTTGGACAGTGGTACCACACCGGTTATGTTCCATTGCGTGCCGAAAACGGTGACATCATAGGCATGTTTTATGTAGGAATCTCCCATGCCTATGAACAGGAAATCATTACGCGATCTTTGATTCATATGGCTGAACTAGGATTAGCCTTAACCATCTTGGTAGCACTTCTAGCTTGGTTTTTCATTCAGAGGGTAATCGTCTATCCCTTGCATAACATCACGTTAGGAACTCGGGATTTAGCAACGGGACATCTTACCCAGAAGATTAAGGTTTCAGGAGCTAAAGAAATTGGAGAGCTTGAGGATGCCTTTAACCAAATGGTAGAGCAGATTCAATCCCTTACAGGAAAGATGAACCAGACCAGCGGTAGTAATGCTGGCTATGACTCTACTGAAAGCAACGTCTATAGTGATACTGAGCAGGAACCACTAACCCGCCTGAATACGGCCGGGGATATTGGAGAAGAGGGGTTGCCTAAGGGCTTAAATGAAGCCACTTATGGTCAGATCGTTCAATTCTTACAAGCCAATATACGTCCCCTTTCTGCGGAGGAAGTCGCGGAAGGCGTTAAGCTCACTAGGGTGACGGTACGTCACTACCTTGAATTTCTAGAACAGAGCGGCGTATTAAAATCTGAACAAAAGTATGGTACAGTCGGTCGACCCGTTAAGTTATTTATCCCATTATAGATGCACAGGGGGCAATTATACGAAAGGGGCACGATGCATCGTGCCCC
>DHWG01000001.1:5571-5797 GCA_002413075.1 Desulfosporosinus sp. UBA5188
CACGATGCATCGTGCCCCTACTTCATGAAAACGACGACGAATACGAATTTTAGGTATCCAGGAAACAATAGCAGAACGCAGGCATAGCCGGGTTCTGCTATTGTTTTGTCGTGTATATTTTAAATTTACTAAACTTTCTTAACATTTTAATTATTAATAAAATACTTTATTAATCTCCGTAAACACGACAGTTTGCCAAAACAAATATAAACTGAATAATGAGAAC
>DHWG01000063.1:0-211 GCA_002413075.1 Desulfosporosinus sp. UBA5188
CCTCTTATGGTGCCTCGGGCGATCCTTCGCCGATGACAGCTCTTGGGGTTTGGCGGGGTATGAAAGCAGCCGCAAAAGAAGCTTACGGCAGCGATTCTCTGAATGGAAAGACCATTGCTATTCAAGGTTTGGGACATGTCGGTTATTATTTGGCAAAACACTTGCATGAAGAGGGTGCCAAGCTCATTGTCACGGATATCCATGAGGATGT
>DHWG01000063.1:429-710 GCA_002413075.1 Desulfosporosinus sp. UBA5188
AAACGTGTTGTTGACGAAATGGGAGCAACAGCGGTTGGATGTGAAGAGATCTACGGCGTTGAAGCCGATATTTTCGCGCCTTGTGCAATGGGTGCAGTGATTAACGATGAAACCATTCCACAATTTAAATTCAAAGTTATTGCGGGCGCTGCTAATAATGTCCTGAAAGAAGACCGTCATGGAGATAAACTTCATGAACTTGGAATTCTTTATGCGCCAGACTATGTGATTAACGCTGGCGGAGTCATCAATGTCGCCGATGAATTGGAAGGGTATAATTA
>DHWG01000063.1:850-3133 GCA_002413075.1 Desulfosporosinus sp. UBA5188
GATGAATTGGAAGGGTATAATTATGAGCGAGCCCTGGTGAAAGTTGAATTGGTCTATGATAATGTGGCAAAAGTCCTTGAAATTGCCAAGAGAGATAAGATACCAACCTACAAAGCGGCGGATCGTATGGCAGAAGAGCGTATTGAAAAAATGGGAAGAGTTCATTCAAACTATTTAAGAAAGTAGTTTTCTTCTTTCTAGCAATAACCATGATGTCCAGCTCATTTGAGGTGCCAATCTGATAGAAGGATGGGCACCTTCCTCATAAAATTGATGAACTTCGAGTAAGTCATAGATACTACTGAAAATAAGCAAGACATGGATTTGCAGATATCTAAATGAACGTTCATTGAGATGCAGTGTGGTACCCGCATACTCGCATAAGGAAAGCGAGGGATAATTTATGGCCGAAATTGAGATATATACCGGACATTTTGGTAGTGGGAAGACGGAGATTGTTCTTAACCGAGCAGTGACCTATGCGAGTCAAGGTGTCACGGTCCATCTTATAGACCTGGACATCGTCAAGCCTTACTTTCGGTCGCGGGAAGTTCGACATTTCTTAAAAGCGAGTGGTATCAACTTAATTACCCCGGGAGGCGAACTGGAAAATGCGGACCTACCAGTCATCAGCCCAAAGGTCCTTGGTACACTAACCAGTGCCCAAGGGAAAATTTTGATTGATGTCGGAGGGGACCCGATGGGGACGACCGCCTTGGGGGCTTTCGCTCAACTAATTGGAAGGCAAGGCTATGACTTGTTTTTTGTTATAAATCCTTATCGTCCGTTTACAAGAGATATCCCGATGGTAACGAAGATGTTTCACGACATTGAAGCGGTCTCTCGCTTAAAAATCAGTGGAATTATTAGTAATCCAAATTTGGGGAGAGGAACATCGCTAGAGGATCTACGCCTTGGATTGCCCCTAGTCCAAGAAATGGCGAAAGCCTTAGGGTTGCCAATTGCTTGGACGGCGATCACGGAGAGGCATACAGATCAGCTGGTGAATGAAATAGAAGGCAAGGTTCAGAAGGTGAGAAATTTCCTTTTACCGCCTTGGGAAGTGGAAGAAGAAAGAGGGAGGGACAAAGATGCTGAACGTTGAATTCGACGAAGACCGGTGTAAAGGCTGCGAGCTCTGTACAGACGCCTGCCCGAAAAAAATTATTATTATGGCTGATCATTTCAATGCGATGGGCTTTCATCCAGCGACGGTGGTCGAGCAAGATAAATGTATTTCTTGTGGCTTCTGTTACAGAATGTGTCCAGATGTCGTGATCACGGTTCGAAAGGAGGAGAAAAAATCATGACCAAAGTACTTATGAAAGGCAATGAGGCCTTAGCGGAAGCGGCGATTCGCGCTGGCTGTCGTTATTTCTTCGGGTACCCTATTACCCCGCAAAACGAAATTCCACAGTACCTTTCAAAACGCCTTCCAGAAGTCGGAGGGGTGTTTCTCCAAGCAGAGTCTGAGATTGCTGCCATTAACATGGTCTACGGGGCAGCAGGGGCCGGAGCGCGAGTTATGACCTCTTCCTCGAGTCCGGGAATCAGTCTTAAACAAGAAGGAATTACCTACATCGCAGGGGCAGAACTTCCGTGTGTCATTGTAAATATGCAGCGCGGTGGACCAGGACTTGGTAGCATTCAACCGGCTCAGTCAGATTACTTCCAGGCCGTCAAAGGGGGCGGGCATGGAGACTATAAAATGCTCGTACTTGCTCCAGCAACCATTCAGGAAATGGTCGATCTCATGGGGAAAGCCTTTGATTTAGCGGATGAATATCGCAACCCTGTGATGATCCTAGGGGATGGCATACTGGGACAAATGATGGAAGGCGTGGAATTTCCGGCAGAAGAAACGCAGGTGACCATAGCGGAAAAACCTTGGGCGACGACAGGCGCTAAAGGACGTAGGCCGAATGTGATCAATTCCTTATTCCTTGACCCGGTAGAACTTGAAAAACATAACCATCACTTGCAACGAAAATATGATCGCATGACTAAAGAAGTCATGTGGGAAAACTATCAGACGGACGATGCGGAACTGGTCTTAGTGGGCTATGGTTCCTCGGCCAGAATTGCCAAAGCAGCGGTGGATTTAGCAAGAACCCAAGGAATAAAGGCAGGGCTATTTCGTCCGATTACCTTATTTCCCTTCCCCAAAGAGGCCCTTCAGCAAGCTTGTAAGCAAGCAAAGCATGTTCTTACGGTAGAGATGAGTATGGGACAGCTCGTGGAAGACGTTCGATATAATCTAGAGTTTAAAGTTCCCGTGCATTT
>DHWG01000063.1:3320-12395 GCA_002413075.1 Desulfosporosinus sp. UBA5188
GAGTTTAAAGTTCCCGTGCATTTCTACGGACGTTGCGGAGGCATGGTACCGACCACCCGAGCTGTTCTGGAAGAGATCATACGCTGGGTCAAAAGCGGGAAGGAGGAAGCCAATGAACACAGTATTTGAAAGACCCAAATCCCTGACTGCGACTAAAACTCATTACTGTCCAGGGTGTACCCATGGGATCATCCATCGTCTGGTTGCGGAAGTTCTCGATGAACTGGGCGTGCAGGAAGAAACTATTGGCGTATCTCCGGTGGGCTGTTCAGTGCTAGCCTATAACTACTTTGACATTGATATGCAGGAGGCAGCCCATGGCCGGGCACCGGCTGTTGCTACGGGAATCAAACGAGTCCATCCCGATAAGATCGTCTTTACTTATCAAGGTGACGGTGATCTGGCTTCCATTGGTGCTGCTGAGATTGTACATGCCGCAGCCAGAAGTGAGAATATAACGACGATTTTTGTCAATAATGCGATTTATGGCATGACCGGTGGACAAATGGCCCCCACGACGCTTCTCGGGCAAGTCAGCACCACGTCTCCCAACGGGAGAGATTCGGCAATTCAAGGTTATCCCTTGCGAGTGGCGGAAATGCTCGCTACCATAGAAGGTGCGGTCTATATTGCGCGGGTCTCCGTGCACAACCCTCAAGAAGTCGCCAAAGCAAAGAAGGCGATTAAAACAGCCTTCGAATTACAAATGGCGGGTCGTGGGTTTACGTTAGTGGAAGTTTTATCGACGTGTCCGACGAACTGGGGGTACACGCCTAAGGAATCTTTAAAATGGTTGGTAGAACACATGATTCCTGTGTATCCGCTCGGCGTTAAAAAAGCGCTAGAGGAGGGAAAGGTCTAATGTTACAAGAGATTATTCTAGCTGGCTTCGGAGGGCAAGGGGTTATGTCCATGGGACAACTGCTTGCTTATGCGGGTCTCGTAGAGGAAAAAAATGTGAGTTGGATTCCTTCCTACGGACCAGAAATGCGCGGTGGAACAGCTAATTGTTCCGTCACAATTTCGGATGAAGTGGTGAGTTCTCCGATTATTACGGAACCAGATACGTTGATTGTCTTAAACCGTCCTTCTTTAGAAAAATTTGAAAAAGATGTTAAACCAGGTGGGTGGCTACTGATTAATTCTTCGTTGATTGACGTTGAACCCAAACGTCAAGATCTTCGAGTTATGAAAATACCTGCAACAGAACTTGCGAATGAGAAACTTAAGAATTCTCGGGTGGCCAACATGATTATTCTTGGTGCTTTTGTCGAATTAACGGGCGCTGTGACCATAGAATCTGTCGTTGGGGCGTTAAAGAAAGTCCTGCCTGATTATCGACATCATCTTATCCCGTTGAACCGTCAGGCTTTGGAGATAGGCATTGAATTGGCGAAAGGAATTTAATTTTCTGATAAGAAATTTCTTTTTACTTGAGCTATTTTGGGGTAAAATAACTTAAGAATGTTTAGTGGAAGAGGTAAACACCGTGGAAATTCAGAATCAAACTGAGGAACGCCTTAAGAATGAAGTTATTTTTAACGGACGGATGCTTCGCATAGAACGAGATACCGTTCGATTGCCCAATGGACTTGAGACGTCTCGCGAAGTTGTTCGGCATCCAGGAGCCGTTGCAATCATTGCCTTGAAAGACCAACAGTTGCTCCTGGTGCGGCAATACCGATACGCCATTGCTCAAACAACCTTGGAAATCCCCGCAGGAAAACTGGACCCACAGGAGCTCCCCCTAGACTGTGCTGTCAGAGAACTGCGCGAAGAAACTGGATACAGAGGCACGATGGAGCCGATCAGTACCTTTTTTACCACCCCTGGTTTTTCAGATGAAGTCATCTATCTTTTTCTGGCACGGGATCTGGTCTGGGATCCGCTCAGTCCGGATGATGATGAATTCATCGAGGTGGAGCGTATTCCTTGGGATGAGGCGGTACAAAGAGCACAACAAAGCGAGTTTAATGACGCAAAAACTATTCTGGGTATTTTGCTGGTCAAAGGTCACCTAGGATAATATTTACCACTTGTGACTTGTGGACATACTTTCCCTGTTCGTGGAATAAAATTCCATAGGACGTATGGGGAGGGATGGTACGCATGTGGAAAAAACTTGGCGAGCACATTCGTCAATATTGGGTGATTTATCTCACGCTTTCAAGTGTCTACCTTGCAGGTGTGGTGTTTGGAGCGGTTGGAGTCGGTGCCTTGGGGGTATCGGAAACCTCACAGTTGGGAAAATTTTTGGACACACTTCTAAAAAGCCAACCGAAATCGATAGATCCGATTTTCTTAGGGCAACTTGCTAGGGATATGTTTATTATGATGGCTGGAATTTGGATCTTAGGCCTTACGATTATTGGAGCCCCTTTAATATTCCTTATTGTCTTTACACGGGGATTTATTCTTGGGTTTACCGTCAGTTTTATCATTGGTGTCAAAGGAGCTCTTGGACTCGGCTTGATTCTAATGACGGTTCTTATTCCCGCCATCTTAGCCATTCCCTTACTGCTTCTAGGAGCAGGACTAGCCACTATTTTTTCGTTTTTGTTACTACGAGGTAAGGCTAGAGGGGAATCATTACGCAGAGAATTCCTATATTACACAGTTGCAGCAACGTTCGTTACGGTTGGTGCAGTGGCGGTTGGCGTCTTGCAAGGATATTTTTCAATACTTGGAGCTCGGCTTTTAGGACTTTAATCAGACGGAGTCGGATGGACAATCCATTCAGAGCATGAAACTGCTTGCTTATAGGATAATAGTTGCATTATAATAAGCTTGTGAGGTTTAATGATGATAGATGGAGGTAGTATTATGCTGATAGGAATACCAAAAGAGATTAAAAATAATGAGAGTCGGGTAGCAATTACCCCTGCAGGAGTCCATGCTTTAACGGCTACTGGGCATCAAGTCGTTGTTGAAAAATCTGCAGGTGAAGGTAGTGGAATCAGCGATCAGGAATATAGCGAAGCAGGCGCACAGATTCTTGACTCTGCTGTTGAAGTTTGGAAGGCTGATATGGTCATAAAGGTCAAGGAGCCTTTGACCACCGAATACGCCTATTTTAAACGTGGACAAATATTGTTTACGTATTTACATTTGGCCAATGAACCGGTATTAACCAAAGCGCTTATGGAAAGTGAAGTCGTTGCGATTGCCTATGAAACGATTCAATTAGATAATGGCTCACTGCCTTTGTTGATTCCAATGAGTGAAGTTGCTGGTAGAATGGCGATACAAATTGGTGCTCAATTTCTTGAAGGCCCTTATGGCGGAAAAGGCGTACTTCTGGGCGGAGTCCCTGGAGTGACTCCCGCCAATGTAACCATTCTAGGTGGGGGAATTGTGGGCACGAATGCCGCTAAGATGGCGATTGGTCTAGGCGCGAGAGTGACAATTGTTGAGAAGAACTCACAGCGGTTACGAGAGATTGATGATCTCTTCAATGGTAGAGTAAGAACTTTGATGTCCAATCCTTTTAATATTGCAGCTAGTGTCGCTAAAGCAGACCTATTAGTAGGGGCCGTATTGATCCCAGGAGCCCGTGCGCCTCGCTTGGTGACAGAAGATATGGTAAAAGCAATGATCCCTGGAAGTGTTATCGTCGATGTTTCGATCGACCAAGGCGGCAGCATAGCCACAGTCGACCGCATAACATCGCATAGTGATCCCACGTATATTAAACATGGGGTTGTCCATTACGCTGTCCCAAATATGGCCGGAGCCGTCGCCAGGACTGCAACGTTTGCCTTAACTAATGTCACGCTGGAGTATGCCCTTGAGATTGCCAATAAAGGTTATTATAAAGCAATTCAGGACAATCGCTCACTGCGCAAAGGAATTAATGTTATAAAAGGTAAGCTAACCTATAAGGCAGTTGCTGAAGCTCTCAACATTATGTATATGCCACTTGAAGAAGTGTTACTATAGCTCGAGATTCTAGTCCCTCGTGGCACTATTATAGTAGAGTGGAATCCGTTCAGCGGGTTCCATTCACTTTTTTATGCACTCCTTTCATCTTCTTAGGATAAGGACAAACCACAGATGCATAGGTTTGAAGGATAGGGGGGCGTGAAATGCTAGCAAAACGATGGGGTAGAAGACCAACCAAACGATGGAGCAATTTTTTTCTGTATTTAATAAGAGTCTTAATCCTTCTCGTTTTACTGGTCGTACTCTTGCCAAAGTTAGCTACGGTATGTAACCAGTGGATGTTTTCTCGCTTACATGATGAGCAAGCACCCATTGGAAACTCACTACGTGTTCAAGCACCAGTGTGGAGCAAGTTTGTTATTCAGTTGTTCCCGACCAGCGGGAAAGAACAATAATTAATAGTGTATTACATCGTTGAAAAGGAAAAAACCTTTCTGTGTAGAACGTGTCAATAAAAGGGGGAGATCAAGTGACCTCCAAGGAACCAATCCTGAAACAGTATATGAACTACCTAAATGTCGAACGGGGGCTTTCGGATAATACTCGGCAGTCGTATGAGCGGGATCTGCGTCAACTCATGATTTTCCTTACACAGCGGGGGACGGATTTTACCAGATGTGAATCCAATGATCTATTCTTATTTCTCCATAAATGGAAAGAAAATGGGAAAGCACCTCGAAGTATTGCTCGATGCAATGCCACTCTACGAGGATTTTTTGCGTTTATGTTGGATGAAGGGAAGAGAATCGATAATCCTAGTACGTATTTAGTGACCCCAAAATTGAATCAACCACTTCCGAAGGTGTTGTCGGAAGCGACAATGGATAAGCTACTCCAAACGGGCGATGAATCTGATCTCGCTCTACGGGATTTGGCGATGCTGGAGGTTCTTTATAGTAGCGGTCTCCGTGTTTCTGAATTGATCGGGCTACGGTTGACCGATGTATCATTGAGCGTGGGTTATGTTCGCTGTCTGGGCAAGGGCAATAAGGAGCGGATTATCCCGTTAGGTGACCCGGCTATTCGGGCGGTGAAGCTTTATTTATATGCCTTGCGTAAGCGATTGTGCGGTAAACTTGAAAACGATCGTTTATTCCTCAATGTTCATGGGCGACCTCTAACACGTCAAGGGGTGGTCTACATATTAAAAAAATGGGGCAAGGCTCATGATCTTGAGCGAACGATTTCCCCCCACATGTTTCGTCACAGCTTTGCAACCCATCTTCTAGAACATGGGGCTGACCTGCGTTCAGTTCAGGAAATGCTGGGACATGCCGATATTTCAACGACACAAATATATACGCACCTGACTCGAAAACGCTTGCTGGATGTCTTTAGGAAATCGCACCCACGAGCGGATTAAGGCTATGAAACAAAATAGACTGGCTTTCTGATTTGTTATTTTCTTGATAGGCCCATGATAAGGAGTGAGAGGGAAACATGCCACGGAGAGTAATTATTATCGTTCTAGATAGTGCTGGAATCGGAGAAATGCCTGATGCAGGGGAATATGGAGACTTGGGTAGCCACACTTTAGGTAATATTGCCCGTCTCAGGGGAGGCCTGCATCTACCTCATCTTGAAAAACTTGGTCTGGGGAATATTGACATGATTATGGGAGTTCCGGCCTCCCCCAGCCCTGAAGGCAGTTTCGGGAAAATGGCAGAACAGTCTGTTGGTAAGGATACAACGACAGGACATTGGGAGATGGCAGGGATCATTCTGGAGAGCGCACTGCCCACCTTTCCGCGGGGGTTTCCTCAACAGTTTATAGACCGCTATGAGCTAGCTATAGGTCGCAAGGTCATAGGAAATGTTGTCGCCTCGGGTACAGAGATTATTCAGCGTTTTGGCGAAGAACATATACGGACAGGGAACCCTATTGTCTATACTTCTGCTGATTCTGTCTTCCAAGTGGCAGCACACGAAGGTGTTATCCCACTGCCGGAGTTGATGGAGATCTGCCAGATTGCCAGGGACCTGTTGACCGATGAGATGAAGGTTGGACGAGTTATTGCACGGCCTTTTCTCGGTGAAGCCGGACAATTTTATCGGACCGCAAATCGTCATGACTTTGCCCTGGATCCCCCCCATGAAATTTTGATGGAAATATTGCAAGCTCGAGGTCTTGAGGTCTGCGCGGTGGGGAAAATCCATGATATTTATGCAGGGAAAGGGATCACTGACTTTCAGGCCACAAAGGGCAACATGGAGGGTGTTACAAAGACCGTAGGCTATATGGCTAAGGTAGAAGGCGGTTTGATCATGGCAAACCTTGTGGATTTTGATATGTTGTATGGACATCGCAATGATGTGGAAGGCTATGCGCGGGCGTTAGAGGACTTTGACAAACGTTTACCAGAAATCTATGAGGCTCTGCGTTCAGAAGATATACTGATCATTACGGCGGATCATGGATGTGATCCTACCCTCCCTGGGACGGATCATACTAGGGAATATGTTCCGTTGCTGGTTTACGGGCCAACTCTGAAAAATGGGGTTAGCCTAGGCGTCAGGACTACGTTCGCCGATATAGGGGCAACGGTGGCTGAGTACCTAGTGACGGAGAAAATTTCTCATGGGAATAGTTTTCTCTCGGAAATTAAAGGAGGATGAAATAATGATTTCAGAAAAGGAATATAGTGATAATCTTGCGGAAGCGTGTAGCTATCTTGTGGAGCGTGTCTCAGTGGTGCCAGAACTCGGTGTTATCTTGGGTTCAGGCTTAGGGGCTTTTGCAGAGCTTGTTCTGGAAAAACAGGTGATTCCCTATAAAGACATTCCACATTTCCCGACTTCGACGGTTGAAGGGCATGCCGGGCAATTGGTTTTCGGTAAGGTAGAGGGTCGCAAGGTTGTCGTTATGCAAGGACGCTTTCACTTTTATGAAGGGTATACCATGCAGGAAGTAACCTTCCCAATTCGGGTCATGCAAGTCTTAGGTATTATGGGTCTCGTTGTCACGAATGCCGCCGGTGGGATCAATACTAACTATCACCCGGGCGATCTAATTCTAATTAAGGACCATCTCAACATGATGGGAGACAATCCTTTGAGGGGTCCAAATTTAACGAACTTAGGTCCGCGTTTTCCAGACTTAAGCGAAGCCTATAATAAGGATTGGCGTCAAAAGGCCTTATTGGTCGCTAAAGAATTGGAGATAAAACCTCAGGAAGGGGTTTATGCCGCGATGAGCGGTCCTAATTATGAAAGTCCTGCGGAAATACGATTTTTGCGTACGATTGGGGCTGACATGGTTGGCATGAGTACCGTACCAGAGGTGATTGTAGCCAACCACGGCGGAATTAAGGTGCTGGGCATCTCTTGTGTGACAAATATGGCGGCAGGGATCTTGGGACAAAAACTAAGTCATGTGGAAGTTATGGAAACTGCCGGACGAATCGAAAAACGATTTGTTCATTTTGTTCAGGCCTTAGTAAAAGTGCTCTAGTGAACCATGGACCTCGCACTTGTCGAAGTGGAAGTCTTTAAAGTGGTAAAGAAAGAGTGATTTCAGATGCGTATGGTCGACCTGATTGAAAAGAAACGGGATGGCGAGCCCCTTTCTAAAGCGGAAATTCGCTTCATTATTAATAGTTATGTCCAGGGGGATACTCCGGATTATCAGATGTCTGCTTGGGCTATGGCGGTCTATTTTCGCGGGATGTCGCTGGAAGAAACGACGGAACTCACGTTGGCAATGGCCCAGAGTGGGGATCAACTGGATCTATCTTCCCTAGGGGGGCGGTTTGTGGATAAACACAGTACCGGAGGAGTGGGGGACAAGACGACTTTGCTCCTCGGGCCGATGGTTGCGGCCTGTGGCGTCCCTGTCGCGAAAATGTCGGGCAGAGGGCTTGGGCATACCGGCGGCACCATTGACAAACTCAGTTCGGTGCCAGGTTTTAGGGTGGAGCTGACGCAGAAGGAATTTTTGGCTCAAGTCCAGAAAATTGGTCTCTCCGTGATCGCTCAGACGGGAAACCTTGTCCCTGCCGACAAATTGCTTTATGCGCTTCGTGATGTAACAGCAACGGTCAGTTCCATTCCTCTGATTGCCTCTTCAGTGATGAGCAAGAAAATTGCCGCCGGAGCACAGGGGATCGTCTTAGATGTTAAGTACGGATCGGGTGCCTTTATGAAGACCGTGGAGGAGGCGCGGCTGTTGGCGAAGACCATGGTGAATATTGGGAAAGCATTGGGACGTCAGACGATTGCAGTGCTGAGTAATATGAATCAACCGCTGGGCCGCGCGGTTGGAAATAGCCTTGAGATCCTTGAAGTCGCTGACGCGCTACAGGGTAAAGGCCCCAAAGATTTAATGGAGGTCAGTCTTGAACTGGGGGCATGGATGCTTGTGGCTGGGGATGCCGTACCGAATGTTGGGGCAGGGAAGGCTTGTTTAAAACAAAGTCTGGAAACTGGAGCGGCGTGGAATAAATTCTTAGCGTTTATAACGGAACAAGGAGGGGATGCCCAAGCCGTTATTGAGCGTCGTCTTAGGGTGTCACCTTGGAAGCTTCCGATCCTCGCTGATGAAACTGGTTTTGTTCAGCCATTCGATGCTCATGATATCGGAGTCTTGGCGATGGCTCTCGGGGCAGGTCGAATCACAAAAGACAGTCCCATTGATTTAGGTGCTGGCGTTGTTCTTACACGCAAAGCAGGAGAGTGGGTGGAGGCCGGAGAACCCCTCATGCAGCTTTATGGAAGTAATAAAGACATGTTGACGGAGGGACTAAAGCTTGCTCAGGACCTGGTTACAGTGGGGAAAGAAGCCCCTGAGCTGCCTCCGCTCATTGAGGAAGTTATCCAGTAGGAGTATGTGCATGCCAGAGGGTCCGCGATGACACTTGTTCAGGCCATGTGATCGTCGTGCCAAACTAGGGCTTTAACCTGTGATGCATGATAGGAGGGTGCCCGGCCAATTCGACATCCGTGTCTCAAGGCCGGCGGGAAACGTCCTGTTCCCCGCCCTCTTTATGAAAGCGGGTTAAAGCCGAGCTTGGCTACGACGACCGCAAAGGCTTCTCGCCGTGTGATCGCGGACCCTCCTCGCTTGAAAGGAAACCAATCCCTCTAGACAGGGTGACGGTACCTACAAGAACCGTCCCCCTGTCTGATCCCCTGTCT
>DHWG01000028.1:0-23005 GCA_002413075.1 Desulfosporosinus sp. UBA5188
AAAGAACTTTTCTTTAACCTCTTCTCTTTCCCATTCAGGACGTTCTACAGCAGTTACTTCGATCAGAGATTCCACATAAATATCGTTCTCTATCATACTAACCGTTGCATATTTGTCTTGATGGTTAACAACCAGCTCATACTCTTTCGCCCCTGCTTTTATCGCTGCTTGTTCTGCTTTTTTACTGGCTTCCTCGAGAGCATAGGAAATTGCGCTTTCTAGGTCCTCGAACATCTTGCGTTCCCAAGGGGCATGCATCAAGTATGTACCATCTTCTTCTCCGGGCTTGATCAATACCTTTACCGTTTCCATAATCTTGGCAGTTGCTGCCCCAATCGCATTAGCTACTTCAGCATGTTCTGGAATGACCAGAGCAGTATTCATTTTCTTGGCCATGCCTGGCAACCAAGCCCGCGCTGGAGCCCCAATACCTATAATTGGCATATTGATTTTAAAGGCACAATCAAGTCCCTGTCCATCATCAGGAGAAAAGGCTTTTTGTATGAAGTACATGACATCGGGATTATTTTTTAACCCAATGTTTTTCTCATCGCAGCTTACAAGACTCTGAAGGCACGTAATACAAAGGTCATTGATTATTTTTTCGGAGGCGAGTTGAATAAACTCATCCGGGTTTTTTCTCATTCGACTGGCTAAAATATTTACGCCGATTACCGATGCTTCCTGGTTCCATTGAGTATAGACCCCTTTGGCATGCAGAATGTCGGTAGGGGTCAAAGAGATTCTCGCTAATACCCCAGTATTTACAAGATGCTGTAAATTTAAAAGGTAGGGTTCAATTTCTAGCCTTTGTGTGAGATAATAAAAACTTCTTGGACCTGACTGGAGAATATCTACTACTTTTTCTTCTGAGACATTTAATTCTTCCGATGTCACTCGCTTTAGAAGCATGAAACAGTCCGTTACTTGACCAAACATCAAATCATAGGTCTTATCAAAGTTAACTTTTAGTTCATTAACTAAATTAGGGTGTTGATGGGCAATCACACATAATGGCCATACTCTTTGGGGCCCTACTTCAATATTTCCATATTTACCTAATTGGATATAGCTATCGCCACCTAGTCCATATGTATAGATTTGTGCAGCTTGAACACGCGTTAACAAACCTCCTACTGTCGCCCCTTCTGGGTTGATCCTAGGCACGCCATTCTTAATAATCGCAATATCCGTTGTAGTTCCCCCCATATCGAGGATAAGGGCTTCGGAAGTTTTGGTTAAGAAAGTTCCACCTATAATGCTGGAAGCGGGTCCTGAGAGAATTGTTTCGATGGGCTTCTCTCTAGCTAAAGCTTCGCCCATCATACACCCGTCGCCTTTAACGATCATGATGGGAGCTTCTATTTCTATTTCTTTGAGTACCGTTTTTACTGATTCAATCAGCTCAGTGATGATTGGAATTAACCGAGCATTAAGGACCGCCGTAACTGTTCTTTCCTGGAACCCTAAAGAAGTCGTAAGCTGGTGAGCACATACCACTGGAAGATCCAAGATTTCATTCACCATGTTTCTTACAGTAATTTCGTGTTCCGGATTCCTGACGCTAAGATATCCCGAGATTGCTACGGCATCCACTTTTCCTTTGAGTTCGCAAATCGCCTGGCGGGTTTTTTCCAGATCTAACGGTTTACGGGGGCGCCCTTTTATGTCATGCCCACCCTGCAGGACAAAGAAATGATTTACTGGCAAGGGACCTATGGGCCCATGCCCAAGCATTAAAAGGCCAACCTCGCACCCCCGGCCTTCTACAATTGCATTGGTTGCTAATGTGGTGGATAGTGAAACCGCTTTAATATTCTTAAAATCTTCAAATTCTAAATTGTTAATACAATTCCGAATGCCGATTGATAGATCCTCCCGAGTCGTCAAAGCCTTGGCCTTCTTCAATATCTGTTTGCTCTTAAGCTCCACAACCACTCCATCGGTATATGTCCCTCCGGTATCGATTCCCAACACCAGTGACATTTTTCTTCCCCCTTACTCAAGGGCTACCTGCAAAGGCAGGCAGCCCTTCGATCTTTTGGCTACTCGTCTTCGCCTGGCACATGTCCCACAGCGTTTTCAACAATTTCTCTGATCTTTGCAGCGACATCCTTGGGCAAAGGAATGGGTTCATGATGATTAATAATGTCTCGAACCTTTTCATTGGCGACCTGAGTGAGTGTTTTACTCCCTGCTTTTTCCCAAATATTTCGGGCAGCACGGTTCACCAGACGAGGTGCATAATTTTCCTCTATATGTTCTAGTGTGTGATCTTCATCCGCAAAGTTGCCTCCTGGGCCAACCTTTTCAATGACCTCTAAAGCCAAAGTCTCTTGATCAACATGGATACCTTTGGTTAATCTTCTGGCCATCCCAAGAATTTCGTCCGCGATTACGACAAGATCGAGATTTGAAGTCGTTCCATATTCTGAGTAACCAGTATCATGATTCAGGTTGGCACCAGACATATTTGTCATAGCAATTGAAAGAGCTGCTTCTATTCCAGCCTGTTCGTCGATAACGCAGGAGTCTGTACAACCTGCAGTACCGAACATTGGAATATTAAGATAGTGGGCGACATCGGCCAAGCCGGCTAGGAGTAGATGAAGTTCTGGGGCTCCATAGGAGAAGATGGTCGTCTTCATATCCAAAACCGTGTATACGCCACCCATTATAAAGGGTGCTCCTTCACGAGCACACTGACTCAGAACCAGACCGCTTAGGCTCTCGCACAGTCCCTGAACCATAACGCCAGCCATGGTTGCCGGAGCCGTCCCGCCAGCCATAATGCAGGGTGTGTAAATTGTTGGAAGACCCTTCTTAGCACCCATCACCAGTTTTTGAGCGGCTTCAAGACAGTGTATACCAGGAGAAATTGGTTCTGCATAGAGACAAATGAAAGGATTCTTCCGTAATTCTTCCTCACCACCGGCGACAAGCTCTGCCATTTTAATAACGTCTGCTTGCCCCCATGCATCGACACAAACTGTAATGATGGGTTTATCTGTGTTTAAAATCTGCTGCTCAAACTCATGTCGATCCGAGATCAATAGCGGTACGTCCTGGACAATACCTAAAGACATGGCATAATCTATGTTGGGTAAGGCATCAAGAACCTTGGTTGCCCAGCCCACCGACTGCCGAGTCGCTCGATGTCTTTCGTTAGTAAATGGGTTTCGAGTAAATGGGGTGCATGGTCCTGAGCCAAAGTAAGCATTATTTCCTTCAACAAACAGTTCACGTGCTCCTGTCCTGCTGTTGCAAAGCACGACGTGTTTTTGGCAGGTCTTCAAAGCCTGTTCCGTGATATGTGCTGGAATCCGTACTCTTTTTCCGTCTACCCAGCAACCTGCTTTTTTCAGAATTTCTAGAGATTCTTTATCATAAAAATCTGTTCCAGTGCGCCACATCGCTTCTTCAGCAGCTAATACCAATTCCTGACACTGATCCTGCGAGAATACTTTCATCATAGTGCTTGAATAAGCTTTAAAATTTGTTCTAGTCGTCAACTTGAACTCTCCTTTCTAACCTACAAAGTTTAGGCCAAGAGCCGATTGCAGAGATCGACCGCGGAAGCAGCATCAGGAGCAAATCCATCCGCACCCACTTCATCAGCAAAATCGTTGGATATAGGTGCTCCACCTATGATGACTTTAACTTGATCCTTAAGGCCTTCTTCCTTCATGAGCTCGATCGTGTCCTTCATTCCCAACATCGTCGTAGTGAGCAAAGCAGACATTGCTAAAATATCCGGCTTATGTTCCTTGATGAATTGCACGAATTTTTCCGAAGACACATCAATTCCTGCGTTTATTACTGTATACCCTCGGCTCTCAAGCATCATCCCCACCAGGTTCTTACCGATATCGTGGAGGTCTCCTTTCACGGTTCCCAACAGAACTTTTCCAGCTGACGGCATGTCTTCAGATGCAATCAGAGGTTGGACCAATTCAATCCCGGCACGCATAGATCTCGCGGCGACTAGAACTTCTGGAACGTACATTTCACCGTTCTTGAAGCGCGCACCTACCACACCCATCCCTGCGATTAACCCCAGGTTAATAATATCCAATGGGGAAACACCCTCATCAATAAGCGCCTGGGTTACTTTTTTTACTTTAGCTAAATTGCCACTAATTACGCTTTTTGAAAGTTCTTCAAAATTTGCCATGGCTTTTTGCCCCTTTCATACAAACTTAAGCCTATCTCACACCGTTCCAGTTCTGTCTAAGATTACTTTGATTTTACCTAGAACATCTTCAGAAAGTTTTTCCGGTTGGTGCGTTTTGATAATACTTTGTGTCTTTTCTTTAACCCTCTGACCTAAGGTTTTTGCCCCGGCTGCTGTCCAGTCATCAATTCGGGTTCTATTCAAAACGCTAGGCCACCAAAATTCATCACGGAAATATTTCAAAGTATGTTCTTCGCCTAAGTAGTGTCCACCAGGCTGAACAAAATCAATAACGCCTCGTGCTAATCTTTCTTCATTGACCTCTACCCCTTTAATAATTCGACGCGTCATACCTATGACTTCATCGCTCATGACAAGCAATTCCAACGAACCCGTTAAACCATACTCCAATTGACCGCTGCCATGAATCAAATTTGTGCCGCTCAGCCCTTCATGAAGGATCGAAAAGGCTGCTTCCAGACCCATTTGAGCATCACTTTCTTTCGCATCCGTCGCCCCTGCGAACCCGAAGCTGGGAATCCCAAGATACCGAAGCACATTGGCCATCCCTGTACCCATCAAGCTGACTTCTGTCGCTCCAATGGGCAATATTCCGTTTTCTGTATCATTAATGGAGAAGAACCCTCCGGTAATGACAGACGTGCCTTGTCGGACCAATTGACCCAGTAGTATGCCTACTAAAACATCCGCCAAAGCTACAACAATTGCTCCTGCTGGCGTCGCTGGCGAAGTTTCACCCGCAATGAGCCTCGTAGAATAAATATACGGAACACCGTTTTTAGCGGCAAACATGACCTTTTTCAGCGTTTCATCAGAATGCACCAAAGTTCCTTCTGTTTCTATTAAAAACATAACAAAGGGATCTTTCTGAAAATTCTTTAGGCTTCCAACAATGGTAGTGGCTATATCAAGAATTGCTTGCGCTTGTTCTACACCTTGGATCGATTGAACAATTGGCTTTGTTGTATTGGTTACCAGTGCTTCGAAAGCATGAACCTCTGCGAACCCTTGGTTGACATCTGTGGGCAGGCCATTACTCATTGCGAAATCGACGTTCTTCAAACCGTCACATACGATCCCGGTATTCACGACATCCCCTTTGACCGGTTTTCTCCGTTCACCTGTTAAGGGGTCCATCACATACGTATTATTTTGTCCCGGCCCGTAAAATGCGTTCGTCGTTTCTAGCCTTAACGCCCTTTTGCTATTTCGGTCACATACGGTCACCCTTGAGGGCGCTGTTCTCACCGCCCATTCAGTTAACGCAGAAGGAATCCTAACTCTATTTCCATCGACCCAACAACCTGCTTTTTCAAAAACTTTCTGTGCTTCTTTATTCAGAATCTCAGCCCCTGTACGTTCTAAAACCTCCATCGTTGTCATATAGAGCTCACTACATTGATCATCACTGAGCATTTTCCATTGCGTTGTTTGATTGACCTCATAATTTGCCCGAGTATAGTTACTTTTTGTTGTGTGCACTTGTTTTCTCCCCTTTCTAAACCTACAAAAGTTTAGCCCAAGAGCCCATTACAGTGATCACTGCGGAAGCCGCATCAGCATCAAATCCATCCGCGCTCACTTCTATCAGCAGACTCCTGACAAAATAGGTGCTTCACCTATGGTGACTTTAACGTGAGTTACTTTTCAATTCACCTCCCAATGACTTGACATCGGCAAAATCCCATTCCTGTATTGACCCTCTGTCTAACTTATCAATGCAATTTTTATGCCAACTCTCCCCTTATAAACGGTAGAGGCACCTATTTTAGGACATGTCAAAGATGACCTATTCAAACTTACCGGCTCGATACGCAACTAAATAATTAGCACAATAACTGTCACGTCCTGCGATAGTCTCCGCCGCTATGATGTTAATCATCATTTGCTTGTCTAACGGATTGATGATTAAGCCGTCTAAACCGCGATCAATGGCCATTACGGCAAAAGACTGGTTCAATACTTTCCTGATGGGTAAACCGTATGAAATATTCGATAAACCACACATTGTGTGAACCCCTTGATACGTCGTCATAATTTTTTCAACGGCTTCTAAAAATTCGACTCCAAAGGTATCTTTTGTGGATACCGGCTGTACTAACGCATCGACAAATATATTTTCAATGGGTATATTATTCTGAACCAGACCATTAATAAGTTTGTCCGCTATTGCCATTCTAGCATCCGTAGTTTCGGGCATCCCTTCGTCACTCATACACAAGGCTACGACCTTGTGATCTGTACCTGCAATTAATGGTAAAAGAGCTGCATAGCGATCTTTCTCTAAAGAGATGGAGTTTATCATCGCAATCCCTTTATGGACTGAAAGTGCTTTTTCAATTGCTTTTGGATCAGGACTGTCAATACAACATGGAGCGCCATTTGTAGCCTCCTGTACAATCTCTACAAGCCACTTCAGATAGTCGGCCTCTTTCCCTACAAAAATTCCAGCGTTTACATCGATATAATTGGCTCCTGCTTCTAATTGATCTACCGCCACTTTTTGTATTGCTGCTTTGTCTTGGGCTTCAATCGCCGCTCGAATAGATTTACGACTTGCATTGATTAATTCTCCAACGATAAACACGTTTGACCACTCCTCTACTAATTTTGTTTTTGTACCTTTAGTTCTTACAATTGAGTTCATCCTGTAGATATTCTATTTGCAAAAACTGTGCCAGCTTGCAAATTGCCTCTAAATGCATTATTCACGCGGCAAAATCTTGAATTTGCTTTACTTTTGTGTCATTTCGAGATAATTCCTTGCTCCCAAATCAGAAAATAAAAAAACCTACCCAAGAGGGTAAGTTCTAATTGGTTATTCTACTATGTTTAGCCTATGTTCTAAAAATTCCTCTACTCAAAATGGGTGGGGTCAGTAACTTCGGTAGTCAAAGCATCTAAGGCTTTTTTTACTAATGCTTTTCTAAGGGCATGTTCGTCTTTTATATTCAATTTAGGATTTCCAATTGGGTACGAAATAGCCACGGTCTGAACGATTCGGTTTGCTCCGACTGATTCACAAATAGTAGTAATAGTAGCCATGTGAACGATAGGAATTCCATATCTCTCGATTTCCTTTACCATCGTTGCGCCGCAACGTATACAGGTCCCTCACGTGGAGGTTAAAATAACACAATCCACGTTTGCAGCTCTTAATTCTGCTCCAATTTGCACCCCGAATTCTCTAGCTTTACTTACGGAAGTTTCCGTTCCAGTGGTCGAATAGAACCAGTTGAAAGTCTTTCCAATAGTTCCTTCCGCTTCAAATTCTTTTAAAATATCCCAAGGAGCAATCCGATCTGGGATTTCATTCGCATAAATCGGGTCATATCCACCGTGAGTTGAATAAAAGCCCTCAAGATCCTTCTTCTTGCCAACGTCGTATTTACCCCATGTTTGAGCGCTCGTAGACTGAATATGGTCGGGATTTCCTTCTGGAACAATGCCACCCGTTGTACACAAAGCAATTGTCGCTTTACTCATGTCTTTTATAGCTGGAGCGGGAGAGACCACGTCAAATACAGGCAAAGGCATTTCTGTTTCAAAGGATTTGTCTTTCAAGCGATCTTTGCGAACCTTAGTATCCAGTCCCAGCTCTTTTATTTTTCTGTATAAAGTAGATCTAGCCATACCTAGGCTATCGGCAGCTTTTTCTTTAGCTTGACCAGTGCTGCCGAATTTTTTCAACGCAGCTATAATCGCATTTGTTTCAATTTCAGCGAGTGTTGGTTGAACATCAAACTGGAGTAAATGGTTATTATGTTCAAAATAGTCATTGACTCGAGTCGACAAGAAAGTGCTGTCAATAATATTTTTTGTGGAGATATTTACTGAGTACTCCACTGCATTTTCCAGTTCTCTTACATTTCCCAACCACGGGTATGCGAGTATTTTTGACTGTGCCTCTTGTGTAAAACCTGTTATTTGTTTACCAAGAATTACATTAGACTTATCTAGAAAATGATTAAGAAGAAGCATTAGGTCTTCCTTTCTTTCGCGGAGCGGAGGAACGTAGAAAGGAATAACACATAACCGATAAAAGAGATCACTTCTAAAGAGTTTCTCTTTGATCATTTCTTCGAGATTATGATTGGTTGCAGCAATAATCCGGACATCGATCCAAACTGGTTTCACCCCTCCAATCCGTTCAATTTTTACTTCTTGCAGTACTCTCAACAACTTCACCTGAAGAAGCATTGGCATGTCGCCAATTTCATCGAGAAATATTGTCCCACCATTCGCTAGTTCAAATTTCCCTGGTTTTCCTCCACGTCTAGCCCCAGTAAAGGCTCCCTCTTCATATCCGAAAAGTTCACTTTCTAAGAGCATCTCTGGAATAGCTCCGCAGTTTATGGCGATAAAAGGTCCATTTTTGCGATGGCTTTCCTCGTGAATTGCTCTCGCAAATAAATCTTTACCAGTGCCGCTCTCGCCCGTGATTAAGATTGTCGAGTCTGTTGCAGCGACAAGTTGCATTTTTTGTTTTAACATAGTCATTATTTTACTTGTACCTAATATTCCGTCTAGAGTGTATTTACGATCTTCTTTAATCATACGTCCTGCTAACTTACGCATTTCATGGATACTACGAAAAGAAATAACCAGGCCGATAATTTCCTTATCAGTTTTAATGGGAGTAATTGTACTGATAAAAAGGATTATTTCTTCCTTAATTTTATACTTTATCTCTTGCTCGGCATAGGGTTGTCCAAACTTCAGCACTTTTGGTGCAGTAAATTCTGGAAAAATATCATTGATATGTTTCCCATAGGCTTGCTGAGTTGAGATAAGCAATAACTTTTCAGCAGACTTGTTTATATGTGTAATAAAACCAGAACGATCAATGGTTACAAGCCCCTCGACAATCGAGTTTATCACAGCGCTGAATTGATCGGCCATCAATGAAAGAAGATCATGCATCTCATCTTCGCCAATCTTACTACTCGTTAATGCCGATATTTTGGTCAGAAAATCCAGCAATTTATTTTGATTTGCAAGTAAATGGTTTCTCTCACTTTCGTCGTATGCAAAAACGGATATTGTTCCGATGACTCGGCCCAATAATATTATTGGTGATAGTATGGCTGCTTTTAATTTACAATCGACTCTTTGATAACAATCTTTGCAAATATCGTGTTTTAGGGGTTCATCATCTAATACAAAATTACTGCCATTGGTGATTATATGACCTGTAATAGATTTTTTTCCGTAAAAGACACCAATTTCTCCTTTATACTTTCCGGTACCTGCAATGACTTCCAAGTTATTATCAATGATAGCAACCTCATATTCTATCACTGCTGCGATAACCTCAGCAATTTGCTGGACGTAGGATTGGTTTGATTTCAATTCTGATGCATACAACGGTGGATGTAATTTCTTCCGCATAGCCTTCATATCCTCACCCATATCCTGTAAATTTTAGCATGGATATTTCTTCGCGATGTTCCTATTCAATATCGCCATATATTTCTTATTTTACCAGATCACGGCATTACTTAATGCTTAATATTATTCTATATCTAATGCTACAACAAAGCTACAATTATTATTGAATATTCCAGCAACTTTATTATCGAATTTACTAATAATTTTGTTTATTTAGTATTCTTCTCAGAACAATTAATCAAAGTGCATGGCCAATGACTTCGCTCCTCCCGATGCAAAGCTCGTATTCCTAATATGAGAAAATATTATCCTTCTTTAGGATTTTCTCAAGCTTTTTACTAGACTGAGCGTTTTATGTCCCAATCTCTAAGATGTTTTCTTTTTTGTCCCATTTAGTACGTACTCCAACTAAGAGTGCTATAACGTTAAATACAAAAATTGAGGAATAGATCCACCCTGGACCAACCCACTGACCTAAATATCCAGCCACGGCCGTTTGTACAACCATACCTAACCCAATTAAAAGTTCGAGAAAACCCATTCCGAAAACACGGTTTTCTTCAGATGTCCTCTCAGTAACCAAAACCAGTACCGTTGGAAACATTAAGCCTGTCCCTGCTCCGGAAAGAAGAGTGGCTAACAAGAAAATTGGAAAGGTCTTGGACAAAATTAGAATTCCCGCTCCTGCTGTGCAAAGGAGAAGTCCTGACACCAATGTCGATTTGCTTCCCCAGTGGTCTATTACGACTCGGCAAAGGAGAAATGATATAGTACGCAACCCCCAAAAAAAACCGAACAAAACACCAATACCGCCTGCCTGCACTCCAAATTCATTGGCTAAAGCGGAGAGGAGTGCCCATATTGAATAAAGAAACCCTCCATAGGCAAAACCGATTACCCCAACAGGCCATAGTACTTTTAGAATCCGTCGCCTTTTCATCGTTTCAAACTTATGAGAAATCACCCGTTCCTTCAGTAAATAGCTATTATTAAAACTGCTAGATATTATTAGAAAAGCTACCGTACTCAAAGCGGGATATAAAGCGAACACGCCGAATCCCCCGTTTAACATCATAGCACCTCCGATGATGCTTCCTAAAGTGACTCCTAGTCCATAAGCAGTTGCATACGTCCCCATACATCTACCAATACTGCAGGGCTCAGAATTATCGGCAATGACGGCTTCAGAAACTGGCCATATAATTCCACGACTCGCACCTTCAATGATGCGAGAAATTGATATTACAAGCATACTCTCCGCCAAAAAATATCCTATTGACGCAGCTATGGATAGTCCGAGGCTTATTAATAATAAGAATTTGCGTCCGAAATGACTTGAGAGACGACCTGCCGTAATAGTCATGACTGTGTAGGCCAAACCGTATCCTGTCATCAGCAATCCTATTTCCCAGTAACCTGCGCCCCAGGTTTTGCTGAGTAAAGGTATAGCAGGCGCTATCAGTCCCTCACCTATTGATAATAGAAAGATCATTATAGACATTAAAGCTAAGTTTTGTCGAGTGGATACCTTGGCGCTGGTGCTAGTATGCGATTCCTTCATTAATACACACTTCCTCATGCTCCTTTTACAACGTCTTCTTTGCTAGCTCACTTTTTCCCTTTATCAATTATGCAATTGTTATGCCAATTCTGTACGGAAGGAACAGTGTCGGAATCGGATTCATAATTCAAAAAAGAATAACCCCCTAGGCGTTATCATTTGATATGCTCCCCTTAAGGTAGACAGGGGGCAGTTCAATTCAAAGCTTTAGGAGGTTATCTATTTATATCAAACGATTACATTTACATTTCAAGAACCAGATATTGTTCAGTTGTCTTGCCTGGCGGAACATCAAATAAAATATAACAGTTGGGGTCATATCAAAGTATCTTCCTGAATATTTCGTATGAGTTACTTATTACCCCAGCATCCCTTGCATTACGTGCAAAGGCATCCCTTCATTTAATTCCTTAAAACAATCTCCATAGCAATTGCCCTCTAATCCTTCGTTATGCTAATACTAGCCGTCTGAGGCAATGCCAAACCTGCGGCCACTTCCACCGTTTTCAGAATTCCTGAAACGCCAGAACAACTGGGATGAGGGCTATATTTGGCAAACACTTCATAAACTCGCCCCATGTGAACCTTATTGAATATTTCTTTATAAGCATCAACTTCAGTTAATTCCAGCGCAATCTTTTGATAATTAGGACAATCACTGGTTATCTGCAATTGTACCTTATGATCCTCATCAGCCACTGCTTTGACATTAATAGTAAAACCACAGACCCCTGCGTGTATTACACCTGTCGCCATAATAATCTACCCCCAATCCTTGTATTTGAGCTTTAGAGTACCTGCTTACTGACTGTCACTCTAAATATACTACGCTTACCTTTATTTAGCTCAACCGTTCAATATACATACTATCCATGAAATAGTTGGAGAATGTGGTACTGCCTCCAAGTTCAACATGGCTAATCTTTCTATAAAGATCTCCCGCCGTAGCCAGCTCTTGCTGGTTTAACAGAGCTAGAATTGCGCCAACGTGGGCCGCATTTCCCACCGTCTTTATTCGGTCATCGGAGATATCCGGAACCAGACCAATGTTCAAAATGTTTCGTGCCTTGAGATAGGTGGCAAAGGTTCCCGATAAGGTCACGGAATCGAGCTGAGAGACCGTTATTCCAGCCATTTCCACTAGGGTTTTAATGCCAGCACAGACAGCCCCTTTGGCCAACTGCAATTCCCCTATATCTTTTTGACTTAGCGTTATATCCTGCCCTTGACGGGTTCCATAGGCCAAGATAAATTCGCGTCCTCTTTCGATGGCTCGAATCCGTTTTTTCAGTTCAGGTGAAAGGGTTTGCGTCTTTTCAGGATCGACAATCTTTCCCTGTTTGTTGATGACCCCAGCCTTTTTCATCTCATCAATCGCCTCAATAAGGCCAGAGCCGCAAATTCCGATGGGTTCCTGTTCCCCGATCACTTGGCAGACTACTCCCTCATCTGTGATAGTTACGCCTTCAATAGCCCCCTGTTTGGCCCTCATTCCATGGACAATACCAGCGCCCTCAAAGGCAGGTCCTGCGGCTGTCGAACAAGCCATCATAGTCGTTTCCGTCTTTAGAAACAATTCACAGTTCGTTCCTAAGTCAATCAGCAAATGATTTCCTTGACCTAGAACCTCAGGGGATCCTACAATAGCCCCTACTGTGTCGCCCCCTACAAAACTTCCAATGTTCGGCAAGATCAAGACCTTTGCTTGGGGATTGATTTCCAGTCCCAATTCCATCGCTGAAAATTCTAACGGTTTGTTGCAAACCGAGACAAACGGTGAAACGGCCAAATGGGATACATCCAACCCAAGAAAGAGATGCTGCATGGTCGTATTCCCAACCATCGTCATTTTGAAGATCTCGTTCTTACCCACCTTAGTTTGAACTTCGAGTTCTTCCAACAAGTGATTAATCGTCCTCCTGATCGCTATACGCAGGGCCATGCCACTCTCTTTACTTTCCATAGCAAATGTAATACGAGAAATCACATCGGCACCATAGGCGGTCTGTTCATTTTCAGTCGACACGACTTTTAGGATGTCCCCCTGATTCAAATCGAGCAAAGCGACCGCAACACTGGTTGTCCCAACATCAACTGCAACACCATAAAGCCTTTTTGTGGTATCCCCAGCCTCGATTTCCAAAATCTTATCTTCTGAGACCGTCGCCGTTAGCGCATATTTATCCGCTCGTAAAATGTCTGGAACCTTGTTTAAGATATAGAGACTTGTCTGGTCGTAACGCTTGCCCGTGACAGTGCTTAGCGCCTCAACGATGCGATCCCAATCTCCCCTCTCATCCGCGAGGGATGGTTTACTCGACTGTATAAACACCTTTTCAACCCTTGGATCTAAGGTCGTCTTCTTCAAATCCTTCAGAGCACTTACCTTACGATCTTGGCTCTCCACAAAATTAAGTTCAATAACCATGCCGTCTTCAGGCTGCACACTACAAGCAAGTCGAAATCCCGCCTGTAATTCTAGGGGATTAAGATGCAATAGATCGTGATCACTTGGCGGAGAGACATAACCTGTCATCCGTACTTTGCATTTACCACACGTTCCTTTGCCATGACAGATAGCCTGAACGGGAAGCTGATGTCGAATCAACGTTTCCATTAAGGTTTCGTGATCCTTTGGAATTATAACACGATTAGGGAGTATTGTTATTTTCATAATTTACCTCCTGCCAGCATATCTACAGTAACGGCCCTTCCTGGTTCGACATAAACGGTGTCTTGACAAATGCTACCCTTTAATACTGAGGTTAATAGATGAAGATCTCCGTCTTCTTCACCCACGTCCCACCCGAAGAAATCAGCAATCTCACGAACTTTTTCCCTATATTTCTCGATGTCTTTCGTCCCCAGAGTAACGATAAGAACGGCTTTATTATAGCTGCCATACAACATTTTAATAAGCTCCGCTGCCTTTTGCTCCCCATAGCTAGCGACATATTCTAGGTACTCAGCATAGGGAGTCCGACCATGGTCCAGCCACCCACGACTGAAATAGTAGGTTCCAGGATTTCCCTTGAGCAACTTAAGTTGCCTTTCGTTCGAACCAAGCAAAAGGGAGATACAATCATGTGTTCTTGGCAGAAGCAACGGTACCCGTTGGGAAAGCAAACCGACGACGACGTTTGAGCATCGACTATAGGTCATAATAATTAGCTCATAGTCCTGACTTTGGTCAATAATTTCTTGTAGTCGCACATGAAGCAGCTTTGGGTTGCCGTGGTAATTAAAATCCAGGAACTCACAATCCATAGTTTCTGGATTCACCAGCGAACAAACTTCGTTCCTCGTGGAATCACAACCGATCAGTTTAATCTTCATGGCGATCCCCTCACTCCAATGTTATCAATATTAAAAGAGCACCCACTCCTCTTATGAGAGAAGGGGATGCTGAACCTTTTGATGTTTATCCTAAGAACTCGAATTGCTTATTCCGAAACGCCTTAAGATATTTGACGCAATAGTCATCTCGGCCAGCCAGAGTCTCAGCAGTAATCAAGCTTGCCATCATCATCTTATCACAGGGATTAATAATTAGACCATCCAACCCTTTGGCAATCGCCATAATTGCAAAGGCGTGATTCATGAATTTTCTCACGGGTAGGCCATAGGACATATTTGACAGCCCACACATCGTGTGAACGCCTTTAAACCGCGTCATAATGGCTTCAACGGAATTCATAAATTCTACCGCAAACGTGCTGTTTACAGAAATTGGTTGTACCAGTGGATCGACATAAATGTTATCAATCGGCACATTGTTTTGGACAAGCCCATTGATCAATTTATCGGCAATTTTTAACCGTTGATCCATCGTCTCAGGCATTCCTTCATCACTCATGCAAAGCGCCACAACTTTTAAATCTGTCCCGGCAATCAGAGGCATCAAGGCATCATAGCGATCTTTCTCTAGCGATATTGAATTAATCATCGCAATACCTTTGTGCACAGACAAGGCCGTTTCAATGGCTTTTGGGTCGGGGCTGTCAATACAGCAAGGTGCGTCAACCGCTTCTTGAACCGTTTTGACCAGCCATTGTAGGTATTCTGGTTCCTTACCGACAAAGATACCGGCGTTAACATCTATATAATTTGCCCCGGCCTCGAATTCCTCTTTAGCTATCTTTTGAATATACTCTACATCTTGTGCTTTGATCGCTGCTCCCATGGCCTTACGGCTTGCGTTAATTAGTTCTCCTACAATTATCATGAATATTCCTCCCTTAGATTAAATAAATACGTTTGCGAATACAAACTGGTGTAATTTCATTCCATACACTAATTCTAGTCGCAAACGAAGTATTTTCACAGGGATTTTCTTGTTTAATCTTGATTTATTCTGACTTATCTAACAATTCGCAGTGCCAAATCAACCGCTTTAAAGACATCATCCGCATAACCATCAGCCTTAATCGCCTGAGCAAAATCCTGAGTTGCAGGATTTCCGCCAATAATTATCTTCACATTATTACGAAGGTCTCTCCGTTCTAATTCCCTCATAGTCTCAGCCATCATCCCCAACGTGGTTGTAAGCATCGCAGACATCGCCAGGATGTCCGGGTTGTGGTCTATGATTGCTTCGGCAAATTCCTCCGGTTGTACATCAATTCCGAGATCAATAACCTCTAAACCAGCACCGCGAAGCATCATTACGACTAAATCTTTTCCAATGTCATGTAAATCACCAGCAACAGTGCCAATCACGACTTTACCTATTGAAGCCTGCCGTGGGTTCGATAAAAGAGGCTTCAAGACATGTAACCCCGCATGCATTGCCCTTGAAGCAATCAAAACCTCGGCAATATAAATAGTGTTATCACGCAATCTTTTACCAATGATCTCCATGCCTGGTAGTAACGCTTTTTCATAAATCTTTTGAGGTTCGATTCCATTTTCAATCGCAAGTATGGTAAGAGTTTTCACCCGGTTAGCCTGGCCCTTCAATAAAGCATTAGTGATTAATTCAAGTTCTGAAGTTAACAACAGAATTCACTCCTCGGCAACTGAAGTTTACAAGGCATTTTGTTTAAAGCTACTTGGAGTAATTCCTTCAAGTTTCTTGAAAACCCTGGTAAAGTATCCAGCATCCTCAAAGCCACTCTCTTCAGCAGCCTGCATAACATTATATCTCGGGTTTTTTAACATAGTTTTGGCTTCTTCCACTCTTACCTGAGTGAGGTATTCCATCAGAGTACAACCAAGACTCTGTTTGAAGATTCGACTGACATAACAGGGACTGAGATAAACTTCCTGGGCAATATCATCAATGGTAAGTTTATTTCGGTAATTCTGTCGAATATATTCAGCTGCTTTTTGAATCGCTTGGATATTTTTCTGATTTTTGTTACCTTCCAACTGATTCATAAATGTTTCTAACATATTTATAGACCAGAGACACAGTTCGTCTGAAGTCATTATTTCAAGCAATTCCTGATAGAATACCACATTAAGTTGTAGCGTAGCACTCAATTCAGCGCCTCCATCCACAGCCGCTCTTGATATTATGAACACTAATTCCATGACTCTTGTTTTGGCCGTATCTATATTTTCCGAATTTGATTCGATAATATCAACTAATAAAGTTTCAAGAAGTTGTTGAGCCGCTGTGTTTTCGCCATTACGCACCAACGTCTTCAGTTCATGTTCCTTGTCCAAGGAGATAATACTTAAAGCTCTCGACTTAATCGTACGTATAGCAACTTCCGCAGATTTGCGAGCCTGAATTTCTTCGGCCAGCCTTGCCTGTTGGGCAGTTATTTGCCTGCGTTGTTCTAAGACCGTCGTACCGCTTTGCATAATTTGATTAGCCAGTACAAACAACAGATCTGCTGCTGCCTGTACTCTATCAATTGATAATACCTCTAATTGGGCTGCTGACCACTTGACCGCAGCAACATCGACGTCAATTCCCTTGACCATTTCCTCAATTTCTTCTAGAAAGTAGTCTTCTGGTTCCCACATCAAAACCTGTCCGCAGACAATGGCGCCAACATGTTGAACGAGTAAAATTGGTGCGGCCCACATGATCAAGCCCGCATGACATCTGAATATATAGGGCTCTCCATATTTAGCCGCTTCAGTACAAGCTCGGGCGTAGGATCGCTGACATTTCTTCGCGCCGAGGCTATCAGACTTTATGATTTCACAGAAACGACAGTCCTTAATCGCATGTTCGGTGGAAATTAAGGCATTTCCCTTGTTGTCAACAAATATCGCTTTTAGACCGGTAGACTTTGAAAATGAACATAACATTTTATCCAGAAGATCCCGTCCAACTAATTTATCAAGCCATTGTGATTCCTCTTGATTCACACTACCACCTCCAAAGTAGGCTTAACACACTCAATATAAGAATGTAATTATAGATAACTCATTATAACACAATTTATAGTTTTTTAAATATATAATTAATTCTGATAATTTAAGATAAAAGGATGCTCTAGTCTTTGACTAGGTTCAAATAAATCGTCCTAGGAAGACTAGAGCGCCAACATGTCGATAGATTACTGTTCACTAATAACTAATAGCTTCTAATAAATTGTCTATGGCCACTAAATATTACATGTCATACTTTGCAGGATCAAATTTATCCTTTGTCACGGTTTCCATCATGGTTTTTGTAAATTCAGCTTCATTGTCTGGTACAGATTTTAACTGTTTTTCTAATATGTTAAGGTATTTTAGTTCCTTAGCATCAAGCAGTAATAAACCCTCTGCGGATGCAGTACGCAATTCATTAATCGTAACAGACGCAGCAATTTTTGTACGTTCAAAGTGCGTTTTCCCCTTAACAATCTCTTGACTCAATTTCAGGACGACTCTAGGGTCTAATATATAGGCTTGTGGATCGTACATTCTATCAGATTCCGCTAAAATATCTCTCATTTCAAACGCTGATCCACGAGAAGTTGCTACATTCATGATTCGGCAATCATAGATAAGCTCTTCGGTGAAGACAGTCGGTGCCATCCCACCTAATAATCTAACATTTTCTACGGATTCATTACTCCAACAATCAGCCAAGCAGGCGGCAATGTTACCCACGGCACTGGAATGAGCACAGACTGCTGTTCTGCCCTCCATAGAAATAGGTGTTCCTGTAATTGCTTTAAGGTAAACCCCTTCGTAACCGCAATCTTTATCTGGTCCAACAGCGCCACATTCAACGGCCACCATAGTTCTGACGGCACACATAACTCTATCAATGGCTGCAAAAACTTTCGGAATAAATTGCTTATGAGCCATAACCATAGAGGTGTTAGCAAAGCCACAGGCTGTGTCTCCAGAGGGCAAACACTTCGTTTCTTTAGCGATCTTAACAATTTCATCCCATAAAGTTTCCATATCACGGCAACCTACAACGCCTAATGAGAACAATGCTTTCGGAAGATCGCAGTTCATGACGGCTTCATCATGAAGATGCTTACCTCCAATAGACTCAATGGCTAAAAAGTCTGCTCCTGCTTCAGCGCAACCTCTAAAGGTCTTCATCACATTATCCCAATGTTCGCCATGATACATATGAGTTAACGTTTTACCTTCCCGGATATCGACCACGGTCATTCTCAGGAGACTTTTCAGGTCAAATTTAGTCGTGTATTCATCCATCACTTTTCTAACAACTTTGGTGACGTCGATTCCCCACTGAGGATTAAAGGTACAAGGTGGAAGAAGTTCAATTTCTATGATGATCCCTGGGGAATGAAGTTCGTGAGCTTTAGAACAAATGCCGTGAATCATTTCTTCATATTGGGACAATACTTTCGGCATGGTTTCTTCATTGATCAACATGGTCGGAAGTGTAAGATTAACTTCCGGATACACTGTTCCTCCACCAATAACCATTCCATTTTTGCATTTTACAGGTTTTTTAGCAGTCCCATAAATAAACTCTTCTATATTAGTGTAAGCAACTTCAGTAAACTTTACATTACTCATAAAATACCCTCCCATAAATTTATTAATTATTAGCAAGCCCTTTGGACCTCTTACGCTAGTAATCTTCCAACCAGATCTACAGCTGCTGCGGCATCTCCGGCATAGCCATCAGCACCAATTTGATCCGAGAATTCTTGGGATATTGGCGCGCCACCAATCATGACCTTAACATCTTTACGCATGCCTTTTTCAATCAGCGCATCAATGGTGGTTTTCATCGCCAACATAGTCGTTGTAAGTAGGGCTGAGAGGGCTAATACTTTACCGTCATTTTCTTTGATAGCCGTCATGTACTCTTCTGGGGAAATATCGACACCTAAGTCAACAACCTTATACCCAGAGCATTCAAG
This sequence comes from Desulfosporosinus sp. UBA5188, assembly GCA_002413075.1. Taxonomy (GTDB): domain Bacteria; phylum Bacillota; class Desulfitobacteriia; order Desulfitobacteriales; family Desulfitobacteriaceae; genus Desulfosporosinus. Next base: position 19,451 of record DHWG01000028.1, read on the forward strand.
CATCATACCTACCAAGCTTTTTCCGATATCATGCAAGTCGCCTTTAACGGTTCCTATGACAACGGTCCCTTTATTGGTCATTTTTCCACCAGCAAGCAATGGCTTAATTAGATCAACGCCAGCATTCATTGCCCGAGCGGACATTAATACTTCAGGAACAAACATATCATTCACTTTAAAGCGCTGACCAACAACATTCATTCCACCAATAAGACCTTCATTAATAATTTCAAGCGGATCAACCTTCGCCTCAATCGCTTTTTTCGTTAATACTTGAACCTCATCCCGATCTCCCTCAATGACGGCATTGCTTAACTCTTTATAATCATACATATATTTATCCTCCTATTAATTTATTTTGATGCCACAGGACTGATCAGACATTTACATGACGTTTTTTCACTCCCTTCCTCATTGGCCTTCAATTTTTACACTTACTTTCGGCGCTTCATGAATGTCCAAAAAGTTTTTTATATTCTGTTAATATCATTGTAGTCCTTTTATGCCACGCTCCACTATGGAATATCTTGTTTTATCTTGATGAATCTGAACCGATTGTCTTGTACCTATTTGTACTAAATGCGGTTAAACATTGCTTGTCGAGGTATTATTTAGCTCAAAAGACCTATATCCATCCACGCCATCACGGTTCAAACTAATCTGACTATTTTGTTAATAGACATTCTGAAGTAAAAAGTATCGGAAAATACAATTTACTATTGGATAATCCATAGCAAACCTAATCAGTTAACATTAAACTTACTAAAAGGGTAAAATAAGGTAGCTGATCGTGGAGGGACCTTAGGTAATGGTAAAATTCGATATAGTCTCAGGCTTTTTAGGCGCTGGGAAAACAACCTTTATTAAAAAAGTACTAAAATCCCTTAATCATGAAAAAGTGGTCATCATTGAAAACGAATTTGGTGAGGTTAGTGTTGATCGGGAGGTCCTAGAAATTCAGGGCTTCGACGTTTATGAACTCTCCAACGGATGTGTCTGTTGCAAACTAAAGGGCGACTTTCTTCTCACCCTTAGAGACATCTTAAGCCAGGATATCGATAGAATCATCTTTGAACCGTCAGGTATTTTTATATTGGATGAAATATTTGATATCTTTAAGGACTCCCAGATTTCTGCCAAATGTTTTATTAACTCTGTGACAACCATTGTTGATGCTGGGAGTTTTTCTAAGCATGTACAAAGCTACTCATATTTCTTTAAAAGCCAGATATCAAACGCGACTTCGATCGTCCTGAGTAAATCACAGTTTCTTAAGCCTAACGAGGTTTCTAAAGTTGCCGAAGCGTTACGTCTATTAAACAAGGACGCCAAGATTCTGACCAAAGATTGGGTGGAGTTATCTCCTTCAGACCTATTATGTCTCCTCAATGAAAATCCGAAATATCTTCCCCATGATGTCACAGCGACACACTCAAAAGGGCATGATTTTGATTCACTGGGATTTAGGCCCACTGGAATTTTTGCAAGAAAACAATTGGAGAGTATCCTTGAGAAGTGTAAGAATGGCGTATACGGCAATATCCTAAGAGGCAAAGGAATCATTAAATCGTTCGATAGCTTTCTCGAATTTCAATATACCGATGGGACTTATACGATCTCACCCTCAGAAGACGTTACTCTGGGCGTTGTTAGCTTTATAGGTAGTAACCTACAAAAGGAAATGCTGAGTACTATTTTCCAATAAATATAATTAGTCACTAATATGCTCCTTTCTGCCATGAAGAAGTTTTACTAGCGCACGTAAAGAAAACTTGGCTAGCACCAAGCCCTCAGGCGCCGGCGATCGCCTTAGTTGCTTACAGAAAGTATATAATAAAAAGTAATACTTTCTGTCTAGCAGAACAAAAACGAACTCCCTTAGCGCTAAAGGGAGTTCGTTTTTACTGTACCTGCGAATGTTCCTGTGCTTCAGGACTGACTGGAGGGAGCGTATAACATGCCCCACTCTCGTGTTCCTCTAATCCATGATAATCCTTCCTTAAAATATCCGCTATTAACTCGTGATCATGGATTAGGTCAATAAATACGCGTTCATCTTTGGTCTGAGTGATTAGGGCATTGGTAAGAAGGCTAAGCGGCAATTTTAGAGGCGCATCTCGAATCTTCAAGATCTTAAATAGTCTTTTATCGCGTTCTTTACTAACCGTCAACGAGGAGATAATGGTAATTCCCAGTCCCGCAGCAACCACTTGTTTGATCGCCTGAGTACTTCCCAGCTCCATCTTTACATTCAATTGCTCCGGATCGAGCCCGCTCTCCTTAAGAGCCACTTCCATCACCTTCCGAGTCGCAGAACTTGCCTCTCTTGTTACCATACGTTCCTGCGAAAGCTCCGCAAGGGTGATGCTTTTCCTTGACGCCCAAGGATGGGAATAGGGAAGCACGACCACCAACTCATCTTCCCAGAAGCTCTCAACCTTAAGGTTTTTATACTGGGAGACGGGTCCCACCGTCAGGCCGATATGGATTTTCTTATCTAAAACATCCTGTGTTATCGACTCCGTATTTGCAATCTTTACTTTGAAATCCACCTCGGGGTGGGTCCTAAACAAAAACGCTAGAATATTGGGAAGAACATATTCTCCGATCGTCGAAGTCGCACCGAGGTATATTAGCCTTCTCGGATCTTTTGACAGAGTGTTTATCTCTTCTTTGAAGCTTGCAAGAAGGTCCAAGATAGTACAAATACGATCATAGAAAATTTTACCCTCTTTAGTTAGCGTAACCCCTTTATTAGTGCGATCAAAAAAAATGGTATTATATTCGCATTCCAGATTCTGGATCTGCAAACTAATACTAGGTTGACTCATGTGGAGATTCCTAGCTGATAACGTAATATTTTGAGTCTCTGCCACCTCTTTGAACACCAGAAAATGTTGTTCTATGATGATTCATCTCCTTTCTCTGTTTAACCTTAGGATGTCCTTTTCGACAATGTCTCACCCAAAAATTTCCCAAAAAAATTAGACCTGCCCACATTCAGCAATGTCTAAAAGGAGAACTTTGGGAAGACGGTCATTAGGGTCTATCACGAGCTGTTCTAAGAGACCGCTTTAATTGACTCACAAGATACATTCCGAGGCCGATAACGCTCTCAATATGCAATAAGTGTTCAATGGCTGGCTCGAATAGAAGGGTAGCGTTTGCTCGAACCTCTTCATCCCCCTCCCAAACAATCACCCGCAAAAGAATCTCGGGAAAGGCTTGGAAAATGACAGACGCATCACCTGAGGAGGTCGGCTGTCCCCCCAAAGTGGCTGAGCACACCAATAATTGCTGAGCTTCATGTCCAAAGGCCTTGATGAGACCTACGATGGATTGTTTATGAAACGCAGGATAAAACAACATACCACCATTCGGTATTTCTTTGAGACTGACCCATTTTTTGGCGGATTCTTGAGGAGTTCGTGCATAGACCAGGTAATTAAGCATGATGATGGAGGCCATAATCTCCGGGACAAACATGTCTGTTTTCCTATAGATCGTTTCGGTAGTGCAATCCAAAACATACTCTACGCTAAAGAACGTCACAAC
>DHWG01000028.1:23212-25036 GCA_002413075.1 Desulfosporosinus sp. UBA5188
TTTCCCTACCAAGACTTACCTCAAGGATTTCTTTGGCTGACGCACCACCGATTTTCCCTAAAGCCCAGGCGGCGTAACCACGAACTAATTCTTCAGGATCCTTCATCGCAACGGCCAGATCAGGAACATTTGCCGGGTCGCCTAGATTACCGAGGGCAATGGCGGCATTACGCTGAAAGTATTTTCGATCCTTTATATAGTTGAACATCAGCGGCTGAATTCTTGTCGAATAAAACTCATCCGTCATATTGAGCATTTGAGTGAGGCTGAAATCCTGAGCCACTTTCACCAAAAATTCATCGTCCGGCAGTTTTTCTTTTAACTTGACCTGATTTCGAGGACATACCTCTTGGCAAATATCACACCCATGAACCTTGGTACCCATTTTTCCACGAATTTCTGGGGCAATATGACTGCCAGCTATACGATCTTGAGTCATAAACGTATTAAACGCAATACAACGGCGCGGATCCAATTTTAAAGGTTCATAAATTGCTTGCGTGGGACAAGCTTTCAGGCAGGCGGAACAGCCCTCCGGACAACCCACCTTAACGGTCGGGCTATCATAGTCCAGCTCTTTATCGACGACAAAGGACGTCAGGTAAATAAAAGAGCCAATACCTTCGGCATAGGCAAAATTATTTCTACCATAAGTAACGATGCCCGCTTTGGCCGCAACCAAACGTTCCGGCAAACTAATCTTATCTCCCACTTCGCAGCCGATTTTTCGCAGAAACTCCCGCATTAATTGTGGTCTGGCACCATTGATACGATCAGGCGGTGCATTATAGCACCTTGCTTGATAGACCCGGCCAATTTTATCGGTCAGTTCCTTTGGAAAGTTCTTTTGTGAATAGTCATAGACGGTTGTAATAATGGATTTTGCTGAAGGCATTACCGAACGGGGATCTGCTCCAACCAACGGCCGAGATGGTGACTTGATATAAAAAGAGTACATTTCGTGTCTCTTCGTTAAATCCGCGATGTACTCAGGAAAACTATCCGCAGGAATAATCCCTACTTTGCTGTACCCAAGATCAAAGGCAAATTCTTTAATTTGTGTTGTGAGCGACATGCCTCTTCCTCCTTGTTCTTGCTTTCTATCTTTTTCACGTTTACAGAAGCAGAACCTCCAGCTTTGAAAGTGATTTCTCCAAACTCGCTAATTCTGCCTTTCCCAAATAATCCTCCAATGATGCTTGAGCTCTATCCCATAGCACCAAAGCGTTGACCAACGCGTCGTGACCAGCTTCAGTGAGCATAGCCTGCCTGGACCTGGAATCTTCTCCAGCCTTAACGGTTACAAGACCAGCCTTCAAGAGTGGCTTCAGATTTCGGTTCAGAGTTGTTCTGTCAATGCGCATGGTTTTTGCCAAGACACTCATAGCCACTGACTCAACCAGTTCAAGATTACGCAATAACGAGTACTGCGTAACTTTAAGTCCACTTGGTTCCAAAACCTTTTCATAAAATTGAGTGACTGCCCGGGACGCTCGCCTTATATTCAAACAATGACAGGGGCTAGAAAATTTGGGCTTAGATGGTCTATCTTTCATTAACCTAACGCCTTTCTCATCATTATCTTCAAATTAATGTGTATATACACGTATTTGCTTCTTAATTTATCTCTTATTATTCATAATGTCAATATATTTCAGCGTACTTTCAGCTTTCATTCAGGACCAACTCAGTTCGTCACGATATAATCAATCAGAATCAATGAAGACAGAATAATAAAGAGGACGTGATTACGTGAAATTAAAAATAATGGCAGGTACTTTATCGATCATGGCGATGTTATCAACACCTGCCTTGGCACAAGCA
>DHWG01000186.1:0-4317 GCA_002413075.1 Desulfosporosinus sp. UBA5188
CCTTTTGCTTGGGCAGATAATCCTCGATCATTTTAAAAGCCGGGATCTCTCCCACAAAAATACGCAGCTCGTCCTTAACCTTCTCAGGATACTGCTTCAACTGATTGTAAACCCATCTGTAGACCTTCCAGTTTTGATAAATTAGGCTATTTTGCTTGGCGAGATCATCATAATATTTGTTGGAGGAGACCTTATTGGGGTTGTGATAGGTTTCTCCATCAATTTCTATCGCTATTTTCACATCTTCACTTTCCAGAGCAAAGTCGATGGAGCGCCTGTTACCGTAAATGTCTGTGAAGGGATACTGGAGAAAAAGATATTGTGATTTATCCGGGCCAAACGTGTCACAAAACAGCTCGACAAATAGGTCTTCGGCTACACTGCCAAGACTCCCCTTCTGCTTCATCTTAACTGTCAATTGAATTCATCCCCTCAATTGCTGATAACTTCTTTAAGCAACAACCTCTTAATGAAGGCACCTCTATCCGTAACTTTTTGCTTCCGGATCAATTCGAATTCTCGTAAGGAAACGTTCTTATAGTCCAAGATCGCATAAACAACTTCAACCAGGTCAGCCAGTTCTTCAATACTCTCGCTCTCTAGGTATTCCTGAAGCTCTTCACCCAATTTTGCGTTTAATAATTGCAGGTATTCCTTGCCAGAGACCTCTTCAATGTTCGCTTGTTTCCCACTTTGTTCGATGATTTGGGGTATTTTATCTCGAATCAGTTTATTGTAGATTTTTACACTCATTTTCTGCACCCGATCCTTTTGTTGAATATAATGAATACTGTACTATATCCATCATTCGGCATTATTCTGGCGATTCCTGCCAATATTTCTATATTTATGGTTTATTTTTCAGATTTTGTCACTGGTGCTTAGGGAGTTATACAACAGCCCCGATCACCTCCTTAGCGGTCGGTGTTGTGTCGATCATAACACGACTCTCTGACATATCTTTGCAGGTTTGAAGATCGTACTCTTTCGCAGTAAAGCAAGAGACTCCAAACCCATGAAAAACATGGATTTGGAGTCTCTTATACTATTTTTCAACCTTAGATGAATTCGTTTCTTCAGGCGTACAAGCAAACACTTGGTTACGCTCATTCAATATTTCATAATAGAATCCTTTACGAAAAATACTATTCCGCTATGAAGCGGATTAATTCTTTGTTGAATCTTTCCTGCTGATCATAGAAAAGGAAATGTCCGCACGCCTCAAAGGGTATAAGCCTGGCATATCTGATACTGTTCTTTTGTGCTATAGCCAGCGGGTACAGGCAGACCTGATCATTAATTCCGTGAAGAATAAGCGTAGGAACTTGTATTGTTTTCAGATCTTGAAATAATCCTTCTTCCCCTAGCCAGGTTCGGGCAATAGCCGCTGTGGACCAGCTTGCCGCCTGCAGCCCCAATTGGAATATCCAGTCTGATAATGGGCCGCTGACAGGATTGAAGAAGATCATTTTTCCAAACGCTCTCAACATACTGGGGCGGTCTTTATATGTACCTTTGATGATGTCAATGACCGCTTGTTTTTCCAGACCATATGGGAAATACGGACGCTGCACAAGGCTCGGCGCCGCTGCGGCAAAAAGGGCGAGTTTTGCGACTCCATAACCATGGTGTCTGGCCATGTATCTGACGCATATTGCTCCCCCGGTTGAATGTCCTGCAAGCACAAAATTATATAATTTGAGTGCTTCGACCACACATCGGATATCATCTGACAATCGGTTATAATCATAACCGGTCCACGGTTTGTCCGATAGACCAAACCCCCTGCAGTCAATACCAATGCACCTGTATCCCAGCTTAGGCAATTGATTGAACTGGTATTCAAACAAATTGTGGTCTCCCGGCCACCCATGAATGAATATAATTGTCTTGTTGCCGGCCGGGTTGATATCCTCCACATAGACGTTTACATTTGGTTCAACTTCGATCTTATATCCCATGTCAATACCCCCATCCTATAATTTTACTCTATAGGATATTCACCTGGGATTTATGCGTGCGTGTGCATTTTTCCTTGATTTCACCTTTGAGTCGATGAAATAGGAATGTGCGTCTTGTTTTGTGCCTTGATTATTTTACAATCTAAATGAAAAGCCTTATCGCTGCAACGGCAGTTATAGCCATGACCAGATAGCGGAAAAACTTATCATTGAGTTTCTTTATTATCACAACCCCTAGCAATGCGCCTATTGCAATGACAGGTATCATACCACAGGCCAGCAAGAGACCTTGTACTGAGATATTATGCCACACGAAAATTTGAAGTGGTACCTTGGTTAAATTTAATAAAAGAAAGAACCACGCCGTAGTACCCAAAAAATCGTTTTTATTAAAATCCATTGCCAGTAGATAAATGGTGAATATCGCACCAGCAGCGTTACCGATCATCGATGAAAACCCGACCATAATACCGATTAAAGCATACAGCCACAACTTCTTGGGAACCTTTAGGCTATCCCCCTTCTTTTCGATATATACTAAAATAAACAGACATACTAAAATGATTGAGGCAATGAGGGTTTTAAACTGAGCATCGTTTATAAAATTACCGATGGTTAAACCTAAGACAAGTCCTACCGCTGTCCAGGGCAAAAGTTTTCTAATGTTACTCCACTTGGTATGCCGATTATAATACCACACTGCGAACACATCGCCCACCAAGAGCATCGGCAAAATAATTCCTGTTGATTCCTTTCCCCCATATACATCAGCCAATATAGGAATGACAAGCATGAGAAATCCATTGATGCCAGTTTTTGAAAAGCCTATCAAGAATGCGCTTAGAATGACCCAAATCCATTGTAATGTGGACAAATGAAACATATTTAATAAATCCAAATTAACTCAACTCCACTTAATATAATCTATATCACTCGTCTAGAGTTCAACAAGTTCAGTGAATAATCCTCCCGCATTATAGTAAAGCTGATCCAGCACTTCTACGTCTAATGCATGGTAACATACCCTAGGTAGGCATTGAAGATTTTACCCAAACATTGAATGGTTTCTAAATGGCCTGTATGATATTCTTATTGTGAGCTTTAAGAAAACTTTATGAAAAACCAAGGAGGAGATCTGATGTCAAATACTGCAAATCTCGATTGGGAAAATATAGGATTCTCTTATAGAAAGACCCATGCAAATTATGTGTCCTGCTGGAAGGCTGGCGCCTGGGATGACGGAAAGCTGGTCAAGGAAAACACCTTGACCATTAGTATGGGCTCCACGGCAATTCACTATGGCCAGCAATGCTTTGAAGGTTTGAAAGCCTATCGAAGAAAGAATGGAACTATCGGGCTTTTTAGGGCCGACCAGAATGCGAAGCGCATGCAGGAAAGCTGTAGGAGACTTCTCATGCCAGAGGTTCCGGTAGAGAAGTTTATGGAAGCTGTTAAACTGGTCGTCAAAGCCAACGAAGCGTTTGTTCCTCCGTATGGCTCTGGCGCGACACTATACATAAGGCCTTTTGTGATTGGTGTTGGCGATAACGTCGGCGTCATACCGGCTCCGGAATATATCTTCTGTATCTACGTCACACCGGTCGGACCGTATTATAAAGGTGGAATGTCCATGATCAGTTTGGTGGTTTCCGAGTACGACAGGGCTGCACCCTACGGAACCGGAGCCGTCAAAGTGGGCGGGAACTATGCGGCCAGCCTCTTGCCCCATGAGTTAGCTGCCCAGGAAGGCTATACTGATTGCGTCTACCTAGACCCCAAAACCCACACTAGGATTGAAGAGGTTGGGACTGCAAACTTCTTCGGCATTACCAAGGACAATGTATTTGTCACTCCAACGTCTCCATCGATCCTCCCCAGCATTACGAAGATCTCACTGCTTTATATTTCGGAGAAGGTCTTTGGGATGCAGGTGGAGGAAAGAGACGTCTATGTCAACAACTTAGGCGAGTTTGCAGAAGCGGGTGCCTGCGGTACAGCTGCAGTCATCTCTCCCATAGGCAGCCTAACCAACGGTAAGAAGAAATTCATCTTCAACAGCGAAACCGAGGTGGGGCCCGTTACAAAGAAACTTTATGACCATCTAATAGGTATTCAGTGCGGCGATGTAGATGCTCCGGACGGATGGATCATCGAATTTGAGTAAATCGGTCCTGCCTTCTATTATTCATATAATAAATAAAGCACTTAAGGAGCGTCGTATGATCAGACCAATTTGTAAAGATATAACTATTTTAAGCCAGAAATCTGTTCCGGCAACCAAGGCGGATATGCTGGTGTTAGATGATCTCCTGGATACGTTAAGAGCAAATGCCGATCGGTGTGTCGGCATGGCGGC
>DHWG01000186.1:4540-4708 GCA_002413075.1 Desulfosporosinus sp. UBA5188
GAGGGCTGCCTGTCACTGGACGGCGTACGAAAAACTACCCGTTATAAGTCCATTGAGGTAGAGTTCTTGGACCGGAACTTCAAGCAGCAGAAGCAGAACTTTACCGGCCTTGCTGCACAGATCATTCAGCATGAGATCGATCACTGCGACGGGATCCTAATCTGAGCC
>DHWG01000015.1 GCA_002413075.1 Desulfosporosinus sp. UBA5188
GGAAATTACTCAGATTATCTGGAACAAGTGTATGCGGCAAAACAAGAGGTTGAGCAGGCGGCGAGTTTAGACGCTTTGGCAAAAACATTCCGGACTGCGAAGGCACCGTCGGGAACTGAGGGACTGCCTGAGAAGAAAGAGAAGCCGCTCAAGATGACCTTTAAAGAGCAGCAGGACTATGAACAAATAGATGCTCAAATTGCCCAGGTGGAAGACGACCTTCAGAAAAACAATCAGCGGATGAATGATATGGGGTCTGATTTTGGTAAACTAACAGAGTTGATTGAAATTCAGAAAACGCTCGAGAGAACTCTGGATGAGATGATGGACCGTTGGACGTACTTAAATGAACTGGCCGAAAAAATTGCGCAAAATAAATAAAAAAAAAGAGTTAACAGACATGATAGATAGCAGGAAACAGGAAACAGGTAGCAGGAAAAAAGTAACAAGTAATAAGTAACAAGTTTACTGGATTTAGCCGATCACTAAAACCGATTAACAAATATAAATAAATGGAGGATGTATTTAAATGAATGAAGAGATTATTGCAGCCATGAAAAAAGTCGTCGCAGAGAAAAACCTAAAGAGTTCCCAACAAGGTGGAATGATTAAACCCACCCTGAAAATAGGGGAGAGAAGAAAGGGCATTAAACGTCGCAAAGTCGGCGGAATGTTTGATAAGTAGAGATTGATTAAGGAGAGAAAATACGGGATATGAGCATTTTAACGGTAGAAAGCGTTAGCCATGGTTTTGGTGGACGAAGAATTTTAGAGGATGTTAGTTTTCGCTTATTAAAAGGGGAACACGTTGGTCTAGTCGGCGCGAACGGAGAAGGGAAATCAACCTTTCTCGATATTATTACAGGAAAGCTCATCCCCGATAAAGGAGACGTCGAATGGTCAAGCCGAGTGACGGTGGGCTATTTAGATCAACTCGCGGTTTTGACCAAGGGGAAGACGATCCGGGACGTCCTGAAAGAGGCGTTTCAAGGGATGTTTGATCTGGAAGCGGAGACGCTACGGATCTATGACAAAATGGGCAGCGTCTCGGAAGGCGAAATGAACAAGCTGTTGGAAGACGTCGGTGAGATCCAGAGCATTTTAGAAAACAATGGCTTTTACACGATTGATGCCAAAGTTGAAGAGATCGCGAACGGGCTGGGACTGGCTGAAGTAGGTCTGGACAAAGATGTCGAGGATTTAAGTGGAGGCCAACGAACCAAGGTGTTACTCACGAAACTCTTGCTTCAAAATCCCAGCATCCTAATCTTGGATGAGCCGACGAACTTTCTCGATGTGGAGCATATTGAGTGGCTGAAGCGCTATCTCAATCAGTATGAAAATGCGTTCATCCTCGTTTCCCATGATGTATCGTTTCTGAATTCCGTGGTCAACCTGATTTATCATGTGGAAAATGGGGGCTTGACGCGTTATACTGGAAACTATGAAGAATTCATGGCACTCTTTGAAACTCAGAAGGTGCTCGAAATTAAAGCCTATGATAAGCAGCAAAAAGAAGTTGACCGTATGGAAGACTTTATCGCTAAGAACAAGGCACGGTTTTCAACGACAGGGCGGGCTAAGAGTCGACAAAAGCAGTTAGAGAAAATGGATTTACTGGATAAACCAAGGGAAAAAATTCAACCCACGTTCAAATTCAGAGAAGCGCGGACGCCGAGTAAGATGATCTTTGAGGCGAGGGATATTGTGCTGGGTTACGACGAACCGCTGACCCGTCCGTTAAATCTGATGCTAGAGCGAGGACAAAAGGTTGCTATCCATGGGGTCAACGGGCTGGGTAAATCCACCTTGTTAAAGACGTTGCTGGGCTATATTAAGCCGGTGTCGGGCGAAGTTGAACACGGGGATTTTCTGTTCCCCGGTTATTTTGAGCAGGAGTCCAAGGGCAAGAACTATAATACCGCTTTAGATGAGGTTTGGGGCGAATTTCCCGGGCTTTCAAATTCTGAGGTGCGCAGTGCCCTTGCAAGGTGCGGTTTGACCAAGGAACACATCTCTAGTAAGATGATGGTATTAAGCGGCGGAGAAAACGCCAAGGTACGACTCTGTAAGCTCATGCTGAAGGATGTGAACTGGTTAGTGCTCGATGAGCCGACCAATCATTTAGATGTGGATGCTAAGGAAGAACTTAAGAAAGCCATTAAAGAATATAGAGGGACGGTGATTGTCGTTTCTCACGAACCTGAATTCTATGAGGATTGGGTGACGCATGTCTGGAATTTAGAGGAGTGGACGACGAAGATCGTCTAAGACGTTTGGCTTGATTTCAAAGGAGGAAACTTCTATGCTGGATTTGAAAGAGAAAGGTCCTCTTGCGGAACTGCGTTTGGGGATTATGGGCGGTACCTTTGACCCGATTCATTATGGTCATTTGGTGGCGGCAGAAATGGCCCGAAGTAAGTTTAATCTTGATAAAGTACTCTTTATACCATCTGGGACGCCACCGCATAAAGACCGAGGAGACATCACCGCGGCGGGCATGCGTTTCGAGATGATTGAACGCGCCATTCAAGATAATCCAGCGTTTGATATTTCAACCCTTGAACTCGAGAGAAATGGACCTTCCTATACGGTGGATTCGTTGCGCGTTTTGAGCCGTACTTGGCCGGACCATGAACTTTATTTCATCACAGGAACGGATGCTTTGCGGGAGATATTTTCCTGGCATGAAGCCAAAGAAGTTTTAATGATGACGGAATTTATTGGAGCGGCACGGCCGGGGTTTGATGCGAGTGATTTTCTCCTGGAGGTCGAACACGAACATCCTGAAATTCAGGGAAGAATTCATTACTTGGAAGTGCCTGCCTTAGCGATTTCCTCGACAGATATTCGAGCGAGAGTTAAACATGCGCAACCGATTCGTTACCTTTTACCGGAGCCAGTTCGTCATTTTATTGAACAATACGGGCTTTA
>DHWG01000192.1 GCA_002413075.1 Desulfosporosinus sp. UBA5188
ACAAGGGAGGGATTGACGTGGAATATAAGAGCGAGTTCGAACGCAAATTAGTCTCTGCCGATGAAGCAGTCAAGGTTGTTAAATCGGGAGATGTTGTTCATTATGGTGAATTCATGATGGCTTCTCATGTTTTGGATGTTGCTTTAGCCAAGAGAAGCGATGAATTAGAAGGCGTAAACATTAGAACGGTTACCTGTCCTTTTCCGCCTCAAACCGTTGTAAATGATCCGGAAAGAAAACATTTTATCTATAATGACTGGCACTTTAGTGGGGCTAGCAGAAAACTACATGATAAAAATATGTGCAACTATATTCCGCTGACCTATCATGAAGGTCCGAGCTTTTATGACCGGGGTTATGTGCCGGTTGACGTAGCCCTCATCAAGGTGACGCCTCCCGATCAACATGGCTATGTCAACTTGGGCACCTCTAATTCGATTACTCATGCCTTCTGTGATGCGGCTAAAATAGTGATTGCCGAAGTCAATCAGGCAGTACCAAGGTGCCTGGGAGGCTCAAGGGAGACCTTACATGTCTCCGAAATCGATTATTTTGTTCAGGGCGATAATAGACCTTTGATTCAGCTCCCTGCGACGCCAATATCGGCGGTCGACAAGAAAATCGCTGAAATTATACTGGGCCAAATTGAGGATGGTGCCTGCTTACAGTTAGGTATAGGCGCCATGCCCAATGCAGTCGGTGCTATGATAGCCCAATCAGATCTGAAAAACCTGGGCGTTCACACTGAAATGCTGGTGGATTCCTATGTGGATATGTACGAAGCCGGAAGAATCACGGGTCTGCGCAAACAGCTTGACAAAGGGAAGATGGTCTATACCTTTGCGATGGGAACCAAGAAACTCTATGACTTTTTGGATAATAACCCGAACTGTGCAAGTTACCCGGTCGATTATACCAACGACCCCGACATCATTTGTCAAAATGATCACATGATTTGCATTAACAACGCTATAGAAGTGGATCTCTATGGTCAGGTCGCCTCTGAGTCCTCAGGAACAAGGCAGATTTCAGGGACGGGTGGCCAGTTAGATTTTATTTATGGGTCGTATAAATCCAGGGGAGGTAAGGGCCTGATCTGTCTTACCTCTACGTTCGTTGATAATGAGGGCAAGTTGCAATCACGTATCAAGCCTATTCTGACGCCTGGAGCAATTGTTACCGTTCCGAGAAGTATGAATTACTATGTGGTTACTGAATACGGCATAGCGATGCTTAAGGGTAAGAGTACGTGGCAAAGGGCAGAAGCCTTGATAAATATTGCGCATCCGGATTTGCGTGAGGAACTCATTAAAGAAGCGGAGGCTAATAAAATTTGGCTAAGAAGCAACAAAATATCCTAAAAAGGAATAAAGGGAGATTTTACTGATGGTTATGGAACTCAATGAAGTAGTAATGGTTAGCGCCTGTAGAACACCTATTGGTGATTATGGAGGTTCACTTCAACCCGTAGCGGCCAATGAATTGACGAAGATTGTAGCTATTGAGGCTATTAAGAGGGCGGGAATTGACGCCAAACAGATCGATGAAATTGTGGCAGGAATGTGCTTAGGCCATGGTAATGGCTCTTGTCCGCCCCGCATTGTGGCGATGGAAATAGGAATGGATCCCAAATCAAGTGCCTGCATGGTCAACCAGAACTGTGCATCGGCCATGAGGGCTTTGGAAATTGCGGCCATGAAACTGCAACTGGGTAAATACGAGATAGCCTTAGTAACTGGTACAGAGAGTATGAGTAACATCCCTTACATTTCTACGGCCACCAGATGGGGTGCAAGAATGGGCGATGTCAAACTTCAGGACGCCATGCTTGTGGACGGACTAATCTGTCAACTGGCTGGCTCTCACATGGGCGTAACAGCTGAAAATATTGCTGAACAGTATGGAATCAGCAGAGAAGAATGTGATGAGCTGGCGGTTCTGAGCCATCAAAGGGCCGTAAGAGCGAATGATGAAGGTCGTTTTGAGCGAGAGATTGTCCCTGTTCTAGTTAAAAAGGGGAAGAAAGAATACATCTTCAAAAATGACGAGCATCCTATTCGGGGAGCAAGCCTAGAATCTATGGCTAAATTGAAGCCCCCATTTAAGAAAGAGGGTGTTGTCACGGCGGCCAACGCTTCTGGTCTTAATGACGCGGCAGCGGCTGTCATCTTGATGACTAAGAAAAAAGCTGAAGAACTAGGCATTAAACCTTTGATGAAGCTCATCAATGTTTGTGATGCCGGAGTAGAAGCTCGCGTTATGGGCTTAGGCCCTGCAGCGGCTATTCTCAAATGCTTGAAAGAGGCAGACATGAAGTATGAAGACGTTGATTACTGGGAAATCAACGAAGCCTTTGCAGCCCAGGTCATTGGTGTTGGCAAAAAGATTAAAGATGAAGCAGATATCACCTTGAATATAGGGACCTTGGAGCAGGACGGCAACATTAATACCAATGGTTCTGGAATTGGGTTAGGACATCCGATTGGTGCTACTGGACTGCGTCTCATTGTCAGCCTTTACTACGAACTGGAAAGACTCGGGA
>DHWG01000068.1 GCA_002413075.1 Desulfosporosinus sp. UBA5188
ATCTTAATTTATAGAGGGAGGTAACTCCATGACAAAAGGGGCCACTTCCCCTTGCAAAATGGTTTTTTTGAGGAGAAATCCTGATAGAATGGCAATCACTATACCCAGCAAATAAAGTGAGAAGACAACCATCGTTTGATTGTTTGCAAAGAAAGCGGCAGTGTACAAGGCATATATAGGTAGCCTTGCCCCACAGGACATAAACGGGATGAGCATAATGGTCAAGCGCCGATCCTTTTCGTTTTCTAAAGTCCTCGTACTCATAAGCGCCGGAACACTGCACCCAAAACCGATGAGCATGGGAATAAATGATTTCCCACTCAGACCCAGCTTTCTAAGGAGCCGATCCATGACAAAGGCTGCTCTTGCCATATAGCCAGTATCTTCAAGAATGGATAGGAAGAAGAATAAGATCATGATTTGTGGGACAAAGACCAACATGCTCCCCACGCCACCAATAAGCCCGCCTCCAATGAGATCCTGCAACCATTGTGCCGCTCCTGCTCCCGCAAGCCACGTTGATAAAAAAGGTGCGATCATGCCGTTAACCAATTGGTCGACAAAGTCGATGGTAAAAGTTCCAATTGTGCCAAAGGTTATAGAAAATATGCCAAACATCATCGCTAAAAACAAAGGGATTGCCAATAGCCTATTCGTTACCACTTTGTCAATTTTATCCGAAACCGTTAAATGAGCGCTATGCTCTTTCTTCTTAACCGCGTTGCGCGTTACAGAGGTCGTAAACTGGTACCTGCTGTCAGCGATAATCGTCTCGATATCCATGTCATACTTTTTCTCCAGCTTATCCTGAAACAACTTGATCTCGCTCAGCAAAGCGTCGGGAACTTTTAACGTATCCTGAACCTTCTCATCGCCTTCCAATAGCTTTAACGCAGTCCAACGAGCATTCTTGGTCTTAATCTTCAGCTGAGGAAGAATATTATTTTCAATTTTAAGGATACAGCTTATGATACTTTCATCATGAATTTCATTGAATATGGCTTCTACCTCTTCTGAGGCCGGTGAAACCACTGACGCGGCTGTTTGGGCAACGTTTAAGGTTGTCTCAAGAAGTTCTTTAACACCGCGACCTTTACTAGCCGTAATAGGGATCACTGGGACTTTGAGATGAGCTTCAAGAATTGCTATGTCGATTTTGTCGCCTCTTGCCTCCACGGCGTCCATCATGTTCAGTGCAACAACAACGTTGACACCCAACTCGAGCAATTGCGTCGTCAGATACAAGTTCCGCTCGATGTTTGTTGCATCGACTATATTAATGACGACATCAGGCTGTTCATTCATGATATAGTCTCTCGCTATGATTTCTTCCATGGAATAAGGGGATAAGGAATAGATTCCAGGCAAATCAATCATCTTTACATCTCCCTGGATCTTTCTCGCTTTCCCTTCTCTTTTCTCGACGGTTACTCCCGGCCAATTCCCAACATACTGCGTACTCCCCGTTATTTCATTAAATAAGGTCGTTTTACCACAGTTTGGATTTCCCACCAAGGCAAACTTCAAAGACATAGAACATTTTCAACTCCTTTTAGACTAATGATATCCATTCTCAATACAAGTTTTAAAAAATGCTCCTTCTTATTCTGGAGCTTCCTTATGCGATAATAATATTTTCCGCTTCAGATTTTCTAAGCGTCAGTTCATAGCCGCGAAGGTTCACTTCAATGGGATCTCCCAACGGCGCTACTTTCCTAACCATGACTTCTGCCCCACGGGTCACACCCATATCCATGAGTCTCCTCTTTACCGCGCCTTTATCGCCTAAAACTTTGGTGATGATCGATTTTTCACCTGGCTTTAAATCCTTCAAAGTTCTCTCCAATCTTCTTACCTCCTTTTTTGTCAGATCTGTACAAGTACCTGTTGGGCAACTCCCCTATTCAGGGCCAATCTCGATCCTTTTATGGATACGATAAGATTCCCACTAAATTCTGATATGACCGATATCGTTACACCAGGAATAATACCTAGTCCTTCTAAGAACTTTTTAGTTGTATCCTTAGCCCTACAGGCACCAACGACTGCCTCTTTACCTGGGGTAAGCATTGTTAAGGGCATTTTCCTCACTCCTTATCTAAATAACTGCAATTGATAATCAGTGTCATCTATGTATGGGCTTATATTAACATCAATATATTATTTCGTCAATAGGAATTTTTAGGGACATTTTACAAACTATGTTGGGGATCGATCGCTCTTTTACTCATGATATTTTTCCTGACGGAACGTTTCCTATGACTGTCTCTATATATAGATATCTGTCCAATGCTTACCTGAGTTCATCACCTATTATGATAGCGAATCTTCCCAAAAAGGTTTATTGACAACCCATTAAAGTCAAGGTATAATATCGATATTGATAATCATTATCACTTGTTTCATAGAGAAAGGATGAAAAGCATGCTAAACGTGTTCATTATTACCTTGCGCGAAGGGGTTGAAATCGCGGTTGTTCTCGCTATTATTCTGGCATATCTTAAACAATTAGGACAGATGAAGGAAACAGGAAAAGTATGGCTTGGGGCAGGAACAGCGGCCCTGGTCAGTGTGCTGGCGGCGGTGGGAATTTTCCTAGTACTGGGGACCACGGAAATTGAAGGGTTTCAAGCAATTTTAGAAGGAATACTTAAGATTGTTGCCGTCATTATGCTGACTTGGATGACAATTTGGATGAAACGACAAGGTGGAAATATCGGCGGACAGTTAAAACGACAGATACAGGTTGCTCTAAGTCATGGATCAGTTTGGGCATTGGCTTCTTTAGCCTTTATCTCAGTTCTCAGAGAAGGCATCGAAACAGTACTTTTTATTGTCGGTTCTGCACAGGAAACATCCGCACTTGCAACTGTCGGTGGCAGTCTATTGGGATTTGGTGTGGCAGCTATTATGGGATATATTCTTTATCGGGGAACACATCGTCTTCCACTTAAATCCTTCTTTACGGCCATGAGTGTGCTTCTTATTGTCATGGCGGCAGGGCTCCTGTCCGGAGGAATTCATGAATTTCAAGAACTGCACATGATTCCAGTAGGACTAGAACAAGTTTGGAGTACCAAGGGCCTTTTGGATCAACAATCGATGATTGGAAGTCTGCTTAAAGCAATTTTCGGGTATGCAGACAGTCCAAATCTGGTTCAAGTGCTTGCCTATTGGACGTATTTAATCGGCGCGTTCTACGCTTATTTTAAGCCGAGTAAACTCTAGAATATATTATAAACACCCTACAGAGTAGACCTTTTAAACGTCTACTCTATAGGGTGTTTTTTTATCAGGAAACATTCCGATGTATTGGTCTTACTTTAGTGCTGTGTGATCGACCTTGTATCGGTAAAGACTGATCTCATAAAGGAAGACACATACAAACGCCCACAAACCACTCACGGTTAAGGCTGTGACCATAGCACTCGGAGTATGTATCAGGAGGTAAATTGGACTGAGTCCTAATAGAAGCAACAACAGAAGGTCTCCAATCAAAAACCTCAATTGAGATAACCATGGCTTTTCACGGGCTATAAGATAGGCGAGAACTGCATAAAACGATAAACTGGCCAGTAAAAATCCTGTGTTTGGGGCTTGAAAAGGGACAATGTTTTCAAAGATGCTGACGTTTTCGCCACGGAAAATCAATCTAAAAAGATGATCCACAAGCGCTCCCCCACCCCAAGCCAGACCAAGAGGAAGAACATGAGTCCATCGTTTCGTTTCACGCCTTAAGTAAACCATTGCAACTAAGAAGACGCAAAGTATCACCACATGAGTACTTAAGGCGTTAATTTGTTGCATCAAGTGAATCATCCAAGGTGGCGAAACAAGTTCCAGCCCCGAAGCGACAAGTTCATCAAATTGAGCGACATCATTAGCCACAAAATCTTGAATCAAACTCATCAGGAAAATAAAGAGTCCCAAGAAAGCAACGCCACTGATCGTTATCAATAAACGCAACTTGCCTAAAGAACGATATCGGCTCGGCAAACGCAAAAATTCAGCGGTCAACCACGCTCCCCAACGTTCATGACGTTTATATAAGAGATAAAATGCCAGAAATAGTACGGCAGATATAACCGCGAGAAGGATTGAATAACGATGGATGATTGGAAGAATTGTTTCCCAACGGGTCCCTAAAGTCCTTCCTAATACAATAAATAAACTTGTCCAAGCTAAGGCTCCCAGATACGAAAAAAAGGCAAAATTCCGGTACCTTAACCCGCTCAATCCAGCAATATAACCTGAAAGATGACGAACACCAGGAATAAAATAGCCGACGGTGAGAAGTTTCTCCCCGTGTTTTTGGTACCAACTGAGCACCCTTTCTAGGCGCTCACGCCCCGCATGTTTTTTCAGAAGTACCAAAACCTTTGCCTCGAAAAAACGACCCAGCAAATAGGCAATCGAAATCCCAGTCATGCTCCCCGTGGCCGAGGCGATGATCGCTAGTATAGGATTGAGTTGACCAGAAAAGCTCATAAAACCGACAAAGGTTAACAGAAATTCATCGGGAATTGGTAGCCCTAATATTGAAACCATTAAGATAACATATAATCCCGGATAACCATATTGCGTTATAGTGTGAATTAATAAGCTTGAGGACATGAGCGTCTCCTTTATGTTTAACTCAAACATCTGTATTAGCTTTGCTCTTAGCATACTTCTTTTTTAGCATTAAAAACCCTTCCGCTGTTATTCTCTAAAGATCAACGGAAGGGATTAGGAAGAACTTTACGTTATAATTGGTATTATGAATCCCATGATCGTTTAATGTCCGGCTAAAGCTAAAGCGATAACAATCGCACCAATCACAAAACGATATCCTACAAAAAGGCCAAAGTTATGCGTTCTTAAATACTTAAGTAAGAAAGAAATACTTAAGACACCCACGACAAAGGAGGTAATAACGCCCACTAAAAAGGGCGAATTTATCGAAGCCATGGTCAGATGCCGAAGTTTTAGAACACCTGCTCCCAAAATGATGGGCATCGACATAAGGAAAGAAAAGCGAGCAGCCTCTTCTCTCGTCAGGGTGAAAAAGCGAGCGGTCGTCATGGTACTTCCTGAACGGGATACTCCGGGGATAATGGCTAACGCTTGTGAAAGGCCAATCAGAATTGCCTCTTTTAACGTCATCGTATTTAATGTGCGAATTTCACGTTTTTTATCAGCAAGATAAAGTAAGGCGCCCATAACGATCAACATAATTCCAATAAGCAAAGGTGAACGAAAAACGGTCTCTGCCTTCTTCTCCAGCGCAAGACCAAACAATGCCCCAGGAATGGTGGCCACAACTAAGTACCAAAAAATGCGCTTATCGTTCGATGGACCCGGCCTGAGAGCTGCTTTTAATAATTTAACCCAATCCTTCCAGAAATAAAGGACCACAGCAAAAAGTGTACCCATGTGAAGCGCGACGTCAAAGGTTAAACCTGGATCTTCCCACCCGAAAAGCCAGGGGACTAGTACTAGGTGTGCTGAACTGGAAATGGGCAGAAATTCCCCTAATCCTTGGACAATACCTAGAATTAATGCATGTATAATTGTCACTTTTCACCCTCCATAATAAATACTTTGTTACGATCTGTATCAAGACCTGTTGCTCCATAGGGCCTTTATCACACATCAGAATATCGAACTGACAAAAGTATATCATCTGCCACTGATTTTTCAAAGCTCATTTTTTGAACCGGCAACTGGCCCACGGCTCTCAAACTCACATGTATTTACGCAAAGCGTACGTTTAAACGGCAAACTTCTTAAAGGCAAAATCCAGAAACCCGGCTGAAGTGGCAATGGTTAGAGGGATTAATACCTCTGCTGCCTTTTTGTAGCTTTCTTCCGAACAACCTTCGTCGAGTGATACCAGGGAATATAGCGAGCCAGAAGCACTGGCATTATGATCAATCCATTGAGCTGGGTGAGAATATGGCAGATAAGAACCACGTTCTGCCGGGAATCGATCCCAGTTCTCAGTCGCCCATGTTTCAAACTCTTTGTGACCGTCGAAAAGAATCCCCAAGGAATGGTGGGGTACACACATATCTTGGACTAGGTGGAGTGCCGCTCCCAGAAAGAACATACCTTTATCGATGTTGTGTGGGAATAAATTGAAAGCCCTATTGAAATAATACTGACATTCGCCCGTTGCACCTGGCCAAACGATGATTCTCTGCTTGTCGGGATGGCTGTAAAAATGGTTGACGTTTTTCCAACCCCAATCTGCCCAGTATAAACCTTTTGTCAGTGTCTCGTGATAAGCCTTGAATAAAGTCGCCACGTCCTCTTTTCCATCCTGTTTCAAAGCAATATAGGCCTGTTCCAGACAGTGAACATGCGTTACGCCTGGGGAATCGATAAAATATTGCAAAGGCCCTGCCGAAGCAAGGAGCAACTTTGTCACCTTACCAAGTGCCTGACCAATGATCCGCTCATACATAGCCAAGTCATCACCTCTCCTTATTATTGATGTTCCTCTTTGATAACTGCCAATATTTATTAACTGTGGTTACCTTAACACTTAATTCTTAGAAACAGCTTAGAAAATCCTTTTAGGATGAGAATCAACCTCTCTGCTTCTAAAAACGAATGGCTCCTACGAGACTTATAAAGTCAGTAGGAGCCTAATTTATGAACGACGTCTTTGCCTAATACAGGTCTATTCAGGCCAATACTATCAATTCTATCGACTCTGATGCGGCAAACGAATGACAAACGATGTGCCCTTTCCTGGGGAACTAGAGACCTCAACCTGACCTCGATGACTTTTTATAATCCAGTCCGCTATAGCAAGGCCTAACCCAGTACCCTCTTTTTGATGGGAGCGGGCTTTATCCACACGGTAAAAGCGTTCAAAGATCTTAGACAAATGTTCTGCTTCAATACCTTCCCCGTTATCGGACACCGTGATTTCTGCTGAACTATCAATTTTTTGTAAACCTATGGTAACTTTCCCTCCAGAGGGCGTGTATTTGAGTGCATTATCTAAAAGAATAACCAGCAATTGTTTAATCCTGAATTCATCGCCCCAATAAGTAACGTCTGAATCCAGAGAGGTTTCGAGAAGGATTCCACTGGTCTCTGCTAGAGTTCTGAAGGAATCTATAACCCCACTCATGGCTGTATCAAGAGAGAATTGTTTCATCTCTAACGTTTGTTGTTGAGAATCCGCTCGGGCCAGGAAGAGGAGATCGCCCACTAATTTAGACATGCGCTCGGTCTCAATCAGACTATAGTCCAACCATTTGGACTGGCTGGCTACGGTTTCATCTGGGTTTCCTTTCACAAGTTCCAAGTTAACCTGAACGACCGTCAGGGGTGTACGGAGTTCGTGAGAAGCATCGGCCACAAAGTCCTGCTGCCGTTGCCAGGATTTTTTGATGGGGGCCATAGCTCGGTCTGCCATAAAACGACTAGCGTAATAAGCGAGGACTAAACAGATGAGCCCTCCAATGGTAAGGGAGATCAATAGTTTACCCAGTATTTCTCTATCTTGCTTAAGGTCAACAAATGAAATGACGAAACCGGGACTCTGCTTAAGAGGTACCCTCAGATAAGTGTAGGTTTCATCGTGAAAGTCTACTTCCCCTTTAGAATTTGGACGATTGAATATTTCCTGAACTAAGGGAGCTAATTGATCGATCACGAGTGGCAAATCTGAAGAACTCTCAGTGATCTTACCTAAGGCATCCGTTTTCAAATAAAAATACTTAGTAAGGTGCTTGTTATGTTCCCTTGTATCACTGACAGAACCTGAGCCCGCATCAGTCGCCACAATTTGCATTAATTGTTGGGATTGGTTGAAGAGCTGCTCTTGCATAATAACAAAGGTTCCTATGACAAATACCAGTAAAAGCAGCGCCGTGACTAAGACATTAATCAAGGTCAATTTACGCCTCAATTTATCGAACATGGGGCGCCTCCTTTAAGCAATAACCTATGCCACGCACGGTTTCAATTCTCACGTTGGGTGAATTCAGTTTCTTGCGTAGATAGTGGACATATATTTCTATATTATTGGCTTCTACTTCAGTGTCTAGTCCCCATACCCTGTCTAGAATTTGTTCCTTGGTGATAACCTGCCCAGGATTGCGCATAAAAAGTTCCAACAGCAGCGATTCCTTTAAAGTAAGTTTAACGGTTTCTATTCCCTGAGTTAACTCGCAGTGGAGGGGTTTAAGAATAAGCCCGGCAACGTTTATTTGTTCGTCCTGAATTTGGCCACTCGGTCTTCTTCCTAAAGCTCTCAGACGAGCAAGTAGTTCCTCAGTAGAAAACGGTTTCACGAGATAATCATCTGCGCCAGCATCCAAACCTTCGATTCGATCTTGAACGGAATCTTTAGCCGTTAAAAGTAAAACGGGGGGATGAATCCCTTGACTACGGAGTTCTTTTAGAAGGGTAACCCCTTCTTTTCGCGGCAACATCCGGTCGAGGATGATCAAATCATAGACCCCAGTCTCCGCCATCGCTTGTCCGGTTTCTCCATCATACGCAGTATCCACCCCATAGCCATTCTTTTTTAAGATATAGGTCAGGGCTTCGGAGAGTCTAGGTTCATCTTCTACTAAGAGTAAGCGCATATAAATCACCACCTGTGTCTAGTTTAAAGCATATTTCTTAAAATTACATTAGATTTCGTTTCTTAAGGAAAATTAAAGGTTCGGCCTATATACTAAGATCAAATAGTTAAGGGGGGATATCAATGAGTCTGTTCAAAAAAATTAAAACTATAAGAAAAAGGTGGTACTTATTACTCATTATTGTTGTGATCATTGGAGGAAGTGCGGCCGTACGTATTAATCATTCACGGCAAAATAAAACCTTGGCCACCGCGAAAATGGGATCTCAAGTTAATCGCCAAGTGGATACTGATCTGGTCCTTCTGGAGACATTCGCTTCTGCAAAGGTCACCCCTGTCCAGGCCAAGGTAATACTACCTTTAATGGAGAAGTTATCCACGGCTACCGACCCCACAGTACAGTCTGATCTTGCTAAACAGGTTTATGGTCTGCTAACTCCTGCCCAATACTCAATTTTAATGGATAGTCAGAATATAAATGTGCAGTCAACCAACCAACCGAATCAAGGTGATCCTAATAGTCGCAATAATAAGGGTGGAAAAGAAATCCGCAGCGACAAGGGACATGATTTTGGCGAGGGTAACAGTTTCGAAGGGAAGAATTTTCAAGATCCTAAGGAACAAGCACTTAGTAATGTTGTTCTTAAAATGTTGAATGACCGCAGCGCCGAACAAATCCCACCTAAAGTTTAACGTTTCTCATGTCTTATAAAAGTATTCTATTAAAGCTCGGGAATCATCCAATGATTCCCGAGCTTTTTTGTCACACAATAACCGGCACTATTAGCGCAGTAAACGCAGGCCGCTGATGATGACAAGGATGGTACTTCCTTCGTGTCCGATCACGCCTACCGGCAAATTAATATTACCAAAAAAGTTAGACAGGACCAGAAACAGGATGACGGCAACTGCAAAGGTCACATTTTGTTTAACCACTCTGGTTGTGCGACGCCCTAAGGCAATAGCATAGGCAACCTTAGCCAGATCATCCGCCATCAGCACCACATTAGCTGTTTCCAGAGCTACATCAGTGCCTGCAGCACCCATAGCAATCCCAACGGAAGCAACCGCCAAGGCGGGGGCATCGTTCACACCGTCACCGACCATCGCTACTTTGCCATAGTCCCCTAATTTTTTTATAAGATCTACTTTTTGTTCCGGTAGAAGTTCTGAATAGACTTCGTCAACGCCTACTTGCTCACCCATGATTTGCGCGGTTGAAGAACTGTCTCCCGTCAGCATTACGACCTTAATACCCATTTGTTTTAATTGATTGATCGCTTCTTTTGCTTGAGGTCTCAGGGTATCTTGGAGTGCTAAGACACCGATTGGTTCTTTTCCCACCTGAACATAGATCACCGTATTGCCTTGCTCCTCCAGCTTCCGGACAGCCTTTATTTCCTCCTCTGACAATTTTTGTCCTTGGGTCAAATCTAGTTTTCCGATTCGATATTCCTGACCCTCCACAATGCCATGGACCCCAAATCCAGGGATTGCTTCCAGTTTGGAAGCCACGCTAAGCTGGAGTTTCTTCTCTTTCGCCCTATGTATTATAGCTTTTGCAATTGGATGTTCCGACCATGTTTCTAGGGAGGCGGCGATGTTTAGAACCTCATTTTCGGTATAGTTTCCGTACGGTATCACCTGATTGATTCTTGGCATCCCCTCAGTGAGCGTTCCAGTTTTGTCAAAAGCTACGACGTTTACGTTACCGATCGCCTCCAGATAGGCACCTCCTTTAAATAATATTCCATTGCGTGCACCCTTCGATATGCCGGATAAAACAGCCGGCATGATCGAAGACACGAGAGCGCAAGGTGAGGCTACCACCAGGAAAATCATCGCCTTGTAAACGGTCTCACTCCAAGACCATCCTAGGATCAAGGGAGGCAAGACTGAAATCAAAACTGCCCCAGTAATCACGATTTTTGCGTAGATACGTTCAAAACGTTCCATGTATAATTGACTAGGAGGTCTTTCACTTTGTGCCTCTTGAACCAGATGGATTATTTTAGCCAGCAAAGTGGCTTCTGCTGGTTTGGTCATCTCGATCACTAAAGCTCCCTGACCATTCATAGTTCCAGCAAACACATCATCATCCACGGATTTGTCTATGGGCATCGACTCCCCCGTAATTGAGGCTTGGTTTACTGAAGAATATCCCTCACGCACAATCCCATCCGCCGCGATCCTTTCGCCTGGTCTCACCAACAAGTGGTCGCCCAGCTGCAATTCCTCAACTCGAACACGCTTTTCCACGTTTCCTTGTAACACAATAGCCTCTTCAGGGCGAAGTTTCATGATGGACTTAATTTCGTCATTCGTTCGTTCCAGAGTATAGCCTTCCAGTGCCCCGCTTAGGGAAAAGATGAGGATTAAAACAGCTCCGTCTCTCCAAAATCCGATACTGGCTGCACCAATGGCAGCAACGACCATCAGCAAATCCACATCTAAATCTTTTTCCTTAATGAGGGTTTGCAGACCTTCCCAGGCTTTTTGATAACCGCCTATAGCATAGGCCACTACGTAAAATGGCACCTCAAACTCAGAATACCCATATCTGCCAGAATACCAAGCCAGGATAATAAACCCAAGGCTCAGAGCCGTCACAATTAACCCCTTGTGCTTTGACCAAAGTATATTCCAAGACGCTCTCATGTCACTTCTCCCCTTATGCTTCTTTTCACATAACTTCATTAGGCTGTTCGCCTCTTAAATTGGCCGATCTCTCTAAAAGGTTTCGGCATTAATTTTTTTTAAGGTCTTTAAAAACTGATCTATTTCGTCGTCACTCAGAACAGATGTCATCTGCTCAGTAAGGTGCAGATGGTAGTCATGATGTTCCTCAAAGGCCTTCTTTCCTATATCAGTTAAGCTGATAAGATTAACACGCCGATCTTCTTTCGTCGATTCACGGTGCGCAAAATTCTTCTTTTCTAGGCGATCCACGGTTACCGTCGTGGTTCCTGTCGTAACCCCTAGTCTATGGGCCAAACCTTTCATATTAATTTTATTATGTTCACCGAGGACCTCTAAGGCGTGCGCCTCAGAGACCGTTAGCTCACTGGTTCGCACAATTGAATTCTCCCAGGAAGAAAATCCATTGAAAAACGCCAACAGTTCATGGGTCAGGTCTTCATTAATCGTCACTAAAAGCCCCTCCTTCAATGATAGTAAGTTACTAATAATGTTTTATACTAAAAATATTTGATATTCAAACTAAATAACATCATAACAAAAAAACTCTTCGCTGACAAGGTAAGCAAAGAGTTTTTGAAACCAGGGTTTCCAATAAGACTTATTAAGGCCTGTCACTTCATTACTTTTACTTTAGTGCGCTGTGATCTACCTTATATAAATTTTTTCCCTTTTCTAAACCCAATCCAGATTTGTGTCAATACAAGTCCTAATCCTATGATTCCAGAGCCGGTAAGAAAGAGGAGTCCGATCAGGGGAAGATTAACGACAGCTACAAAAATAATTGCTTCTATTAGTCGTCTTGTTAGGACTGGGAGATCGCGAGTTCTTGTCGATAGCCAATTTTTTCCTAGATACTCCATGATTAGAACAAGGCCTAAAATCACGGAGATCATATTGACCATAAGTATCAACAAGGCTAAAGGAATGCCGACTATTGTAAGTGATAGCATGAGTATTAGGGTAAGGAATACAAGTGAGATAGCAAAGCCAATTCCAAATAATCGGAAGGCAGAAGTCTTTAATAGTTCTTCGGATTGTTTAGTAACATGACTCAGATAATGTTTCAAGAGAAAACCCAAACACGTCAAAAGAGTAATTCCTAGCAGACTCCCCATCAGTCTTATAAACCAAAACCCTGCCACCATTACAGCGCCAATCAAAAATTGATTGATCAGTTGCAACGTAAAGCTAAATTCAAAAATTCCATTTTTAGCGGGGCTCTGAGACAAGTTGTGTACGTTACCACCAAGAACTATGACTAGATTAACCTGGGATGTTGGCTCCAGGTAAACATTTCCATTAATGACGAGAATAAGATCGTTGACGGAACCACTAACTCGGGCATCGGAATTCACCGCCAAAACGTTTTGTATCATCTGTCCCTCGGGTACGATTACAGGATCTCCGCCCATCTGCGTCAATAAAGTATCTGCGAAGGCCGACAACGGAGCGAGCATCAGAATGAGTATTGTAAGAATAGCTGTCAACGTGATCTTTAATTTCTTCATGATAACACCTCATCCGCTTGAAATCCCTTTAACAAGGCTCTCAAGGAATAAACTCCAAGCCCTGCTATAATTGCTAACATCAATGTAATGCCTAGCCCAAGCGATGGTTGAACAGCGATGGTGAGAAGCGTCAGCCATGTATGAATAAAGACTGAGAGCGTCTTATTAAACAAGCGTAATGAGCTGAGTAAAATCGGAGAAAATAATGCTAGGATTGGGATTCCCAACACGATCAAAAATAGCCCAGTTACCCACGCTTGCTTGTTCGCAGCTTTATGTTCTAAATGAATTGAGATTAAGATGCGTTCTTCTAAATAGAGTGGAATGGGAATACTGTTGAGTGCTTGCTCGATATCAAATTTTAGCGAGAGAAATTCATCGGCCAATCTTTGGCAATCCGAACAAGTCTTCAAATGTTCCTTCATAGCTAACGAGTTACTATCAGCTAATTCGCCATCGAGAAATTCAGAAATTTCGGCTTTGCCTTCAAAACAATTCATGTTTCTCACTCCTTGATACTTTATTCAGAAAGAATTTTGCGTAGCCGTACCCTCGCGCCATGAATTCTTGATTTCACGGTTCCTAGGGGAATGGAGAGCAACGTCGCGATCTCTTGGTAATCATAACCCTGCCATTCCCTGAGGATCAACGCTTCTCGATATTCCGGAATCAATTGGCTGATGGCCTCTTTTATCTCTAGAAGTTGTTCCCCTTTCTGAGAATTTTTCCCCATGATTTGATTTAATTGATGATCCGGCACAGGGGTAGGTCTTTGTTTTCTCAAACGGTCTAAACAACTATTGGTCGTGATCCTCTTAATCCAAGCGTTAAAAGCCAAGATATCCTGCAATTCTTGAATGGAGCGATAAACTTTCAAGAATATCTCCTGCGCAACATCTTCCGACTCGTGTTCATCGTGCAAAAAGGCAAATGCAGTGCGGTAGACATAGGGCGTGTAGTGTTTGACCAATCGTGCAAATGCTTCTTCATTGCCTGAACGAACTTGTTCAATCAGTTCTAAATCTGTCGTAATCACAGCATCAGTTCGTCCCCTCTCTGAAATCACTTCAACGATTTAATGTCAAGTCAGACCTATTCAACCCTTCTATCTATATTATTCCGATTAATTTCTATCCTATTATTCATAACTCAACCTATAAGACGAGATAATATTCTTAGAAGTTCGCGAACTTATAAGAATATTATCTCGTCTTATAGGTGTATAACGATCAAGCGCCCATCTACGAGGAGGAATAATTATGAATACGTTCGATCTCTACGGCTACCATTTTCTCAACCAGTGGGCGGGTCATCTACCGATGTTCGATAAATTCATGTCCTTCACCGCTCAATACGCCCTAGAGCTCTATGCTCTTATGTTTGTTGTCGCTTGGTTTATCTTGCCCCAGCGCGAAAGCAACCGACGACACGCTTTGGTCGTTGCATTTTTCTCAGGGGTCCTCGCCTTACTGATCAATGTCCTGGTCTCTCATATTTGGTTCCGACCACGCCCCTTTATTTCTCTATCCAAGGGTTCGTTTACCCAACTCATTCCCCACTCGATTGATGCCTCGTTTCCCAGTGATCATGTATCTGGCAGTTTCGCGTTCGCAGCAGGATCCTGGAAAGACAGTGAACATTGGGTGAGCTATAGTTTTACGATCTTAGCCATCCTTGTCGCCATAGCCCGTGTCTACACTGGAGTGCATTGGCCAACAGACGTCATCGCAGGAGCCATCGTGGGACTACTGAGTGCTCGAATCATGTGGGCTATCAGCCCGCTTTTAAAACCTATTACTCAAATCGGCTTGCGTTTATTTCACTTTGGCACCTATTCGTTCGTCACTGAAACCCATAAGAAATAACGCCTTATTTTTTTTAAAAAAGCGCCCGCATAGGGTGCTTTTTCTTTTCGCGGCTATTTAAACTTAATCAGCAGAATTAGGTCGGGTTTTAGGTCATTCACCGTCTTAACCATCTTCGTAAGCGTATCGTTATGAACAATCGTTCCCAAATGGATATCCGAAACCAAAACAACATGCAACTGTTTTAACGGCCCAGCTTGTTTAGCGATTGTCAAGTCATAATGCTTCACTTGAGGATGACGAGCATTCCAAGCCCCATAATCTACAGCACCCGCTACCAAGATGAAAACGATGAATCCCACAGCGGGATTTAACCCTGTTTTTATTCCCAACGGGATCACTTTAAGAAAGTGATCCAATAAACGGAGGAGATCGAAAGTAGTAATCACTAATAAAAAGTAGAACATAAATGCCAGCCAATAAGCGCCTACCACGGCCACCCCTTCATATATAATCGTGGGTAGGTATTTCTGGCTCAACCGGCTAAATATATAGGACAAAGAGAGAAGCCAGAAGATGGACCAATATACTTTATAACTAAATATTGGAATGAAGCTAAACAAGGCCTGCCAGCCACGCAGACCAATGTAGTAATTAAGTCCGCCATAAATTAGAAAAATTATACTTCCTATCAAAATATAGAAAGGATTTAACATAGCTATTCTACCTCCGAGTTGCTTTTGTCTACACAGGTGTACATCGACCTACATTTGTCATAAATAAAAGATGGACCGCCTTTGTAATAAATGACAAAGGATCCATCTTTGTTGATTCTTACAAAACCAAACTTGTGCGATTTCTTCATTCCTTTATACATTATATGCCAATACTATGAGGTCGTAAAGTCGAATTATTATAAGCAATTTAGCCTTAGTTGTTTTCTTTTCATTTCAGAGATGGGAAAGCAATTAACTCTGTCCAAAACTTACTAGGATTATCTAAGCAGCTTTCGGAGAAATTAATATTGTTGGCTTATTGTTTTCACTTATAACTAGTGTCTCAGACCAACAAGCCATATAAAAAAAGGAGGAGGACTAATTATGGAAAAGTCCAATGGTGAGGTAACTAAACACACTCTTGCATCCAATGTCCTAATTAAGGTACCTAGTGTTAATAATGAAGAGGATTTGATCATCCAACCCAAATCACAAAATCATATTACCAAAGTTCATAGGGGGTATTAATGATGACTAAGTCCAAAACAGAGCTCACTAAAAAAACTGCTTCCATTGAAGCGAAAGATCCAAATGAGGCACCTCGTATTCCCAATGTTGGAGAAAAGATGTACCGACGTTCATCACCCGATGACTCTGCCAGAGTTGATTAGTTGTTTCTGGTAAATTTGGAAGTGGCTAGCTCAAAATAGAAATTTAATTTCTATTTTGAGCCGTCGCTTTTACTGATGAAAATTGCAGCGTTACATTTTTGTCGATTCTTACAAAAGAGTCAGTGACTATAAGTCTAAAATAATATATATTTATATCATAATCGTAATGATGAAGTCTAATAATAATATATTACTTCATTACATACTGAGAGAGGAGAGGATTTACATGGAGAAATGTGAAGAATGTGGGGTTGAAGTTCCTAAGGACGATTTGTATGAGGCTCAAGGTTTAAAGGTTTGTGAGGATTGCAAAGTAAAGAGTGCCAGTGCATCATCTCCTTCCAAACCCTGCGGTGGAGAAAAATAGGATATTGTTGAACAGAGGTCTCTTGTCGCACTTCCGTAGAGGAAGGTTAACAGGCGCCAAATGCGTGAAAGGACCAGTTCAACTGGTCCTTTCACGCATTTGAACTTCTAGCAAATTCATCCACTGCCCTCTCTGCCAAAGGACGATTAATCAACGTTCGCGGTCCACCGACACATCCGCCTTCACAGGCCATACATTCCATAAAGCCAATTTCACCTTTCCTTGTATATTGCTCTAAGGTTTTCAGGCTATTGGCTATTCCTTCTATTCTGTAAACAGGCGGCGCTTTGTCTCCCATATAGTTTTGCAGGGCATTTGCAACGCCTCCAGCCTTGGCGAAAGACCTTGCGAAAGAGCTTGGACCTTCCATTAAGAGAGTTGGTTCATTTAAGAGATTAATGCCGGTATGTTCAAACCAAACGATTAATTCTTCAAAAGTTATCACAAAATCCACGCCAGATTCCACGCGCCGACCTTCTGCTTTCTTTGCTATGCATGGACCAATAAAGGTCACTTTAGCCTTAGGATCTTGACGCTTGATTATGGTTGCCACTTGAACCATGGGTGAAGCCGTTGAAGAAATGTAGGGGATCAGATTGCTTTTATGTTGATGCACTGCAGCAACATATGCCGGGCAACACGAGCTAGTCATGAGCCTCTCGCCCTTATGAACTCTTTCTCCATATTCCACTGTTTCCAGAGCAATCGCCCTGTCAGCACCAATGGCAGCCTCCCAAACCTCAGCAAAGCCTAATTTCAGAAGGGCAGCTTTGACTTGGCCGGGTGCAACTTTACGACCAAATTGCCCAACGAATGCCGGAGCAAGGACAGCATGCACTGGATATTCTCCAGAGCGAATCGTGTGGTGCAAGGTAACGAGATCAGAGGCATCCACCACGGCCCCAAAGGGACAGTTTACAACACAAAACCCACAGCTCGTACATTTTTCTTGATTGATACTTGCAACACGGTCCTCACCCACTGAAATGGCCTTTACTGGACAACTTTCCTCGCAAGGACGCCGCAGCTCTATAATGGCATGGAACGGGCATTTTTTAGCACAGAGTCCGCATTCAACGCACCGACTTTGGTCAATAAACGCATGGCCATTAAAAAACAGCATTGCTTTCTTGGAACAGTTTGAAGAACAGAATTGGCCTAGGCAATTCTGACATCCATCGGTCACAAGATACCGGTGCATTTCGCACCCATTACACGCTTCAGCTAGGACGCGGACCACCGGGCCTTTTTTAGGCTCAAAAATTAGTTTGAGTCTTTCTTCAACGATGGCCCGTTCTTTATGAATACAACACCGATAGCGTGCTGCACCATCTAAAATAATTTCTTTGGAAAGTCTAGCGCAATCTGCTGAACCAGGTTCATTGGCACTCGACTGCAAAGCTGAACACAAGACATGGCGACGAATTTTCATGATCTCCGAGTCCGGCATAAAACCCACTCCCTCCTCTACTCATCACGGATAAATTGGTTAACACCCACTGTAGAGTTTCCGATGATTGCATTTGCAATCAATATTTGGCCAATGGCCACACCACCGTCATTAGAAGGTAAGTGGGTATGAGTATAAACGTTAAACCCTTCCGTCTCCAGATTATGAGATATTTTAGTAAGTAAATAGGTATTTTGAAAAACACCGCCGCTCAAGGCAACCTCATTAATCCCTGTGTCTTCTCTAAGGTAAGTACATAGTCTTACGCTCAAAGCCACAACACTATTTTGGAATTTAGCTGCCATGATTTTAATAGCTACCCCATTTAGTTTATCTTGGAGAACTTCTCTGAGCATTTCATAAGGTTCTATGATATACATATCCTGTTGTTTAATAATGGTATAGGAATAAGCGTCTTGAATATCAGGGTCCGATATTGCTTCAAGTTCAATGGCCGCCTGGCCTTCATAGGTCACTTGATCAGTCTTTCCAATAATACTGGAGACTGCATCAAAAAGTCTTCCCATACTTGAAGTTTGAGGACAATTGACCTTAGAATCGATCATACCAATGAGCTTTTCGGCATCTTTACCATATCGTTCAAATAACTGACCACAAGCTTCTCTATTCGTTCCCGAGGCTTTATATAGATAAGCGACCCCCATTCTCCAAGGTTCTTTAATGGCCTTTTCTCCTCCGGGCATTTCAATATAATCAAGGTGTCCTACTCTGGTGAATTCGAATCGATCACAGACCATGAATTCCCCACCCCAAATCTTGCCGTCAGTCCCATAGCCCGTTCCGTCAAAACAAACGCCCAGAACTTTATGTTCTAGGTTATTTTCGAACATGCAGCTAACAAGGTGGGCATGATGATGCTGAACGGCTAGTTTTGGCAAATGATAGTCTAACGCGTACTTCGTTGACAGATATCCCGGATGCATATCGTGAGCAATAAATTTAGGGGAAAAGGAAAATACCTTTTTAAAATGCTCGATATTGTTCTTATAATGCTCAAAGGTCTCTAGATTCTCTAAGTCACCATTGAACTGGCTCAGAAATAGAAATCCCTCTTTACTAATACAAAACGTGTTTTTCATATTGGGACCGCAGGCTAAAATATCCCTCATATTTAAGGCCCTAAAGGGTTCTGGGGCAAAGCCTCTTGCCCTTCTTATGATCGTTTGTTTCTCCTCCATGACCCTTATCACGGAATCATCAATCGGTAGATATATTTCCCGGTTATGTATTAAGAAGTAATCCACAATGCCTGATAAGCTACTTCTAGCGCCAGAATCTAGATGCTCAATCGGAAGTCCGTTCACATTGGCACTCGTCATAATCAGAACTTCGATCTTATCTGAAAATAATAAGCTGTGAAGCGGCGTGTAGGGTAGCATAGCTCCGAGAGTTTTCTGATGAGGAGCAATCGTTTGTGGTAAATCATCGTCAATCTTTTGATCTAAGATAACGATCGGCTTACGGATTCCAGTGAGCAATTCTTCCTCAAGTGTCGTTACTTTACAATGTTTTTTAATAACTTCGACACTTTTCATCATAACCGCTAGGGGTTTAAACGGTCTTCTTTTCCTAGTCCTTAAGAGTTGGATGGCCGTTTCATTCCATCCATCACAGGTCAGGTGGTAGCCGCCTAAACCTTTTATAGCAAATAGTTTCCCTTCAGCAAGCTTGTTTTGAGCAAAACTAATAGGATTCTCTATCTGTAATTTATTACCTTTATTATCTTCAACCCATAGCTCTGGGCCACAGGCTTGACACGCATTGGGTTGGGCATGGAATCTTCTGTTTGTAGGATCTGAATATTCTCTTCCACATTCCTCGCACATTTCAAACTCATTCATGGTGGTTTTGTTTCGGTCATAAGGAAGTGCTTTGATGATAGAAAACCTTGGCCCACAATTTGTACAATTGGTAAAAGCATAACCACTTCGCCTATTTGTTTTTCTCTTAATGTCTTCCTCACAATCCTTACAAATAGCTATATCAGGCGATATTAAGGTGATCTTATCCAATGTTTTTATGCTTTTTTTGATTTCAAAGATTACATAATTAATACTAGGTTTTTCTATGCGTGATATTTTTTCTACGCGTGCAAGTGGGGGTGGATTATGTTCTATTCTTTGCAAGAATTTGTCGATCGTCTTTTTAGGACCCTCAATATCAATGTGAACCCCTTCAGAATTATTATTGACGTAGCCTTTTAAATCAAAGGACTTCGCTAGATTATAGACAAAAGGGCGAAATCCTACACCTTGGACAATCCCTTCAACCACAATGAAATATCTCTTTATCGTCAAACTACACCGCCTTCTTTAGATATACCTACGCATCATCCTGTTAGATCGAAAGCCCTCAGCCTAAAACAAGGCGGAGGGCTTATGAAGGTCTAGCATATCCTAGGAAGTAGAATTCCCGAAGGCATATCCACCAGTCTCTTTCCTCCAACCACGGTGTTCATATAGACTCTATGACCCAATTCTTCAGTGACTCTACCGATGATTGCGGCATTCGCACCTAAGGGGTGTGTTCTCATGGCACTAAGTACCTGGTTCGCCTGGGCTTCTGGCACTAAGGCACAGAGCTTCCCTTCATTGGCGATGTATAAGGGATCTAGCCCCAACATTTCTGCGGCACCTTTTACTTCTTCTTTTATCGGAATGAGAATTTCCTCTAGGGCTATGGTGACATCGCTAAAATCACTGATTTCATTAAGGACTGCAGCGACTCCCCCTCTTGTTGCATCTCGGATCACGTGAATTCCGTTGTAGGCCTCTAACATGCAATCGACTAAGGTATTTAAGCAAGCACAATCACTGGTTAAATCACCCTCGAAACCGAGGTTGTTTCTTTCGCACAATATCGTCATACCGTGGTCTCCTAAGGTACCATTGACTATGACTACATCTCCGGGCAAGGCATTGGCACAATTTATATTGACATTCTTATAAATTTCTCCAATTCCTGAGGTATTGATATATAGTCCATCAGCGTTGCCCTTCTCGACAACCTTTGTATCTCCGGCCACAATTTTTACGCCAGATTTCTTCGCCTCTTCTGCCATGCTCTGAACTATAATCTCTAAGTTAGCCATCGAAAATCCCTCTTCAATAATGAAGGCGCTGGTTAAATAAAGTGGCTTTGCTCCGCTTACGGATAGATCATTAACCGTTCCGCAAACAGCGAGTTTACCAATATTTCCGCCCGCAAAGAAAATAGGATTGACGACAAAAGAATCTGTGGTAAACGCTAATTTCTTAAAGTCTATATTTATTTGAGCGGCATCGTTCATCTGGTTTAAGATATCATTACTAAAGTATTTAAAAAACAAATCATTTATTAGTTGGTTGGTTTGGGTACCGCCACTTCCGTGGCTAAGCATTATGGTATTCATTTTACGCCTCCATCTTTACAGTTCTTTGTAATATCGAAAATAAGCTGCACAAGTGCCTTCGGACGAGACCATGCAAGATCCCACTGGATTTTCAGGCGTACAAAGTTTTTTAAAAAGGGGACATTGCGTTGGCTTTATTTTACCTTTCAGTATCTCGCCACATCGACATCCCGAACCGCCATCATACGCTTCATAAGATATTCCGAAATGCTTAATTGCATCAAATTCTTCGAACTCACGATTAAACTCTAACCCACTTTTGGGAACCTTGCCGATTCCTCGCCAATTAGAGTCAACTAGATTAAAGGCTTCGTCCATGTACTGTCTAGCTTTAGGATTCCCGTCAGTTCTTACAATTCTTTTATAGTCATTAGAAATCCTAGGGTCTTTTTGGCTGATTAAACTGACTAAGGTCACTAACCCTTGAAGTATGTCTACGGGTTCAAAACCAGTCACTACTCCAGGAATCATGAAATTTTTGCTTAGAAATTGGAAGGGTTCCGTTCCAATAATAGCGCAAACATTCCCCGGCAATAGAAAACCGTCCAAGTTCAAATCAGGATCATTAACGAGCGCTTCCATTACAGGAGGTACAATTTTATGGGCTGTAAAGAAAAACAAATTACTTAAGCCTTTTTTTCTAGCCTCAATCGCTGTTACTGCCGTCATTGGGGCCGTCGTTTCAAAGCCCACTGCCAAAAAAATGATTTGTTTTGACGGATTCTCTTGTGCAATAATCAGACAGTCCATAGGGGAATAGACTATTCTAATATCTGCACCTTCAGCTTTTTTCTTAAGTAGAGAGCCTTTTCTACCGGGAATCTTCATCATATCTCCAAAACTTGCCATAATGACATCCTTGCGACTTGAAAGTTCTAGGGCTGTATCGATATAGCTCTGAGGCGTAACGCAAACAGGACAGCCTGGTCCCGATATTAAATTCACATTGGGAGGGAGGATGTCTCTTATGCCATACCTAAAGATTGCCATAGTATGTGAGCCGCAAACTTCCATAATATTAATCTTATTACAGGTGATAGATTTCAAGTTCTCTACAAGTAGCTTGGAATACTCGTTCGATCTAAATTCATCGACGAATTTCACATTCCGCCAACTCCTTCAGTATATCAAGGGTTATTTTTGCCTCTACTTCATCAATCTCGGAAATAGCACACCCTGCATGCACCAGTACATAGTCATCCACCGATACGTCGGGTGTCAGATGCAAGAAGACACTTCTTTTGAGGTTTCCAACTTCTATAATTCCCATATCCCCGTCAATACTCAACACTCTTCCTGGAACGGCTAGACACATACTACTCTCTCCTTTTTTTGCGCTCATTAAAGTAAATTATCCAGATTGAGGCTTCATAAAATATTAAAATAGGCGCTGCCGCCGTGGCAAAGGTCAATAAACCTGCGGAGGGAAGAAACACTCCTTCAATCATAAAAGCCCCGATAATCACGTATTTTCTGTATATTCTGAGACGTTTGGAATCAATAAGGGACGTCTTACTCAGCACAATTAATAGGTAGGGAAATAGAAAGATAACACCCGTAAACAGGCAGAATATCCCTATGAAATTAAAGTATAGGATACCACTGAGTGCTGGCTTCAAATAACTGTTACCATAAGCTATAAGAAATCCTAGCGAATAAGGTAAGACCAGGATAAATCCAAAGACAACACCGATCGAAAATAAACCTGAGATAATCACTACATTTTTAGTTAAGAACGATTGCTCTCCTTTTTTAAGTCCTGGTCTCAGGAAAGCTAAAATTTGATAGATTGTAATAGGACTCGTAACGATTAAACCTGCAATCAAAGACACTTCGAGTCTTGATACAAAACCATCGGTTAATTTAAAGAACACAAGATTCATAGGGAACTTTGCTATAGGGATCATCAGTATATCGATTAAAACATGAACTTGATTGTATATAAGGATGGTCATAGATAGGATACCAACCAGTGAGATGATGATTCTTTTTCTTAGTTCATGTAAGTGATCGACCACAGACATTTCTGTGGTTTCCAAACGTTTCACCTCTTTAAGCATCCGCGTCTTTCTTGATGAGACTGAGTCGCTTATCTCTTTTTTCAAGGAGGACAATGGTCCAAATACTGATTTCGTAAAGCACCAAGATTGGCATAGTAACCATCAAGAAAGTAAATACGTCTAAGGCTGGAGAAATTACAGCGATCGTAACTAACGATAACATAATGGCAAGTTTACGTTTGCCTTTGAGCATTTTCGAAGTAACAATCCCTATTCTAGACAAGGCAATGAGAATTAACGGAAGTTCAAAGATCAAGCCTATACACAAAAGCAAGGTGCCGACAAAGGAGAAATATTCATCTCCCGATAGAGTCGGCGTCATAAACCCACTTCCGACTTCCATGAGGAATTTAATCGTTGAAGGTAGAATCAGTCTATACCCAAAAGCCATGCCCCCTACAAACAGGACAAAGGAAAAGGGAATAATGAAAAAAATTAAGAGTCGTTTCGTTTTCTTGGGTAATGTCGCCCCTGTTTGTCGTATGATCAACCATAAAATAACGGGGGAAGCCAGGACTATACCGCCTAGAAATGAAACCCTAATTTTCGCCATTAAACCTTCTGCGGGCGTTAGAAAATATAATTGTACACCACCTAGTGGTTTTGTAAGGATACTAATGAGTAAGTCTGCTTTAAAATAAACAACAGAGACCGCAGCGACTAGGGCAAGAACGATCCATAGAAGGACTTTCCTCATGCTCTCAACCCAACGTGCAGCCTCAACAATCATTTCACTCTTTATCATTCATTTTACTCCCGGGTTGTTATTTAACGTCTTCTCTTTCAATATCTTCGACCTTTGCTTCCAGCTTGGAGTCAGGTGCTTTTGCTTTCATAGGAGCTTCAACTCTAGCTTCTACATTCGTTTCTGTACCAACGACGGTATTGTTCCCCCCCATGATCTCCCCTGTCGCTTTTTTAAATTCCTTTAAGGCTTCCCCGACGGCTTTACCCATAGCTGGTAACTTTCCTGGTCCGAAGAGTACAAGCGCAATGACCAGTATGACGATCAATTCTGGAAAACCTATTCTTGGCATAATATATTTCCTCCTCTTTTGTGGTCTATTTGCTGACTTAACCAAAAACATAGATCATCGATACCCTGGTCTTTAACACAGGATGTTTCGAAAATTTTTGCATGGGCGTTCAGAGCGTTTATGTCATTGTAAAACTCCATTTTATTGAAATTTGTAAATTCCAATAAATCCAGTTTGTTCAAGATAATAGCCCCACTGTTTTCAAACATGCGCGGGTATTTCAACGGTTTGTCATTGCCTTCTGTGGTACTTAAGACAGTGATCTTTATATCTTCACCCAGTTCGAAAGCGGCTGGGCAGACTAAATTGCCGACATTTTCAATCACCAGTAAATCAACATTATCCAGGTTTAACGACTCTAAGGCACCTTTGATCATCTTCCCATCCAAGTGACAGGCTCCACCGGTGTTGATCTGAACCACTGGGACACCTTGCGCTTCAATTCTTTCAGCGTCCTTAGTTGTGTACAAGTCTCCTTCAATAACGGCAATACTTAGTTGTCCTTTGAGTTTTGAGATGACTCTTTCCAGCAGAGACGTCTTACCAGAACCAGGGGAACTCATCATGTTGATGACATAAATACCTTTTTCATTGAGCACTTCTTTATTCTTTGAGGTTATCTCCTCATTGGTGTGGAGGATGTTAGCAACCACCTTAATCTCACTCATCGTTTAGTCTCCTTCAATGGTATCGACATAAAGCTCATATCCACGAACAATACTCGTGCAGAAATTGTTACAAGTTGGACAAAGCTTATTGAAATGACTTATAGAGAATTGCAGATTACAAGCCTCACACTTACCAAGTGCGTCAACTTCTTCTATGCCCAACGTAGACTCTTCCAACATCGTGCCTTGAATACAACTGTCGAAAGCAAAGTTTAAAGATTCAGGCATGACACCGGTTAGTTGTCCAATTTTTAGAGACACTTTATTAATTTTACTGAAATTATTCTCAAATGCTTTTTGGGTGGCAATTTCAATCACGTTTTGGATAATGGAAACTTCATGCATAGGTTTCACCTATGACTACTTCAGCGCCTAAGAGGAGTTCTTTCTTGATATTGGCAATTACTTCAGGAATTTTAGCCTTCATGAGATCCGTCATTTCTAAATTTATCGCGATGGTTTTGGGCTCTATCCCAAAGATAACCACTTCTGGATATTGACCCATCATATTCGCCATTTTAACCACATCCAAGATCTGAACATCATGAATAGAAAGGTTCTCTTTTTGATAACTCTTAATGTCTTCCGGCTTTATTTTGTAGATCGTACCGGGTTCTAAACCTGCTCTCAAACAATCGACCACAATGACCTTTTTATAGTCCAGAAAGTAACCAAGGGTATCCAGTGTGGAAGTGCCTCCATCGACTAATTCAATCGTCGATGGAAGCGTCTCATTCTCAAGTTGTGTTATGACATGAACTCCCACACCATCATCCTGTAGAAGAATATTACCAATTCCTATGATGACAGTGTCCTTCATACTTAAGCGCCTATGGGCTGTACGACAAAGTTGGACATTTCTACGCCTTCTGGAGACATCACATGGACGGAACACCCAGTACATGGATCGAAGGAGTGAACGATTCTTAAAAGCTCGACCGGTTGCGCAGTATTGACAACATGAGTTCCAATTAAGGCCTTTTCAATCGGGCCTACATTACCGGTGTCATCCATGGGCGAAGCGTTCCAACAAGTTGGAGTAATTATTTGGTATTTCGAAATTGCTGAATTTGCTACGGTTAACCAGTGACCGAGTGCTCCTCTTGGGGCCTCCGTTAAACCGATTCCGGATCCAGAAACGGGCGTTGCTATTCCTAAACTGGTCGATCCGGCCCCGCTTAGACCTACAACCACTTGGTTCAACCAGGTTAGCATATTTGTAGCAATTTTATTAGTTTCAGTGTATCTTGCTAAGTGCCTGTCCATCACAGAAACACCGCGCCGATAATCTCCACTGATCCAAGTTCTAGCTAAGCTACCTGCTTCATAAGCCGCTCCATTGTATCTTGGAGCCTTTAGCCAAGTGTACGCGCCTGCTTTTCCAAAATTCGGCGTCGTCGTCTCGGAGGCTGGATTAATACCTGAGGGTGAAGAATACCAAGAATGTCCGACATATTCTTTGATAT
Organism: Desulfosporosinus sp. UBA5188; assembly: GCA_002413075.1. GTDB lineage: Bacteria > Bacillota > Desulfitobacteriia > Desulfitobacteriales > Desulfitobacteriaceae > Desulfosporosinus. Next base: position 26,451 of record DHWG01000068.1, read on the forward strand.
TGGTCTGCGTAAAGCTTCCTACCGTTCCATTCGTCACCGTTCCTGCAGGAAATAGCAAACCGCCAGAAGTATTGGTATCAAAGACCCCATAGGATAGAAGATTGCCATACCCTGTGCCCACCGTATAATAATCATTATAAGCGGCTGCCAATTTGTTGACGTCAGCTGCATACGTCGTTTTGATGAAGGAAGTGATCGTATTTAAATAATTACGGAAGTTAGTTATGTCAGTAGCGGTAGGTTTTGCGGTGACTCCTCCTGGCACTACGTTGCCGACATGAGGAAGCTTTCCACCAAAGATGGCTCCCATTTCATGGGCTTGTCTTCTTATAGATAAAGCGGCGACATAATTATTAATGAGTGTTTGACTGTCTGTCGCATTAAATCTGAAGTCCTGGGTATATCCAGGAGTCCACGGGTGCACTTGTGGGCCTTGAACATAGTCCATTAAAGCGAGTTGGTAAAAGTGCAAAACATTACTTGAAATGAAGTTAGCTCCCTGAATCAAGTCTCTTAATAATAAGCCTTGAAGACTTGGCTTAAAACCTGCGACTTGTTCCGTTGCCTTTGAGGAAGCAATAGCGTGAGAAACTGGGCAAACTCCACAAATTCGTTGGGTTAGAAACGCTGCATCCTTAGGCACTCTCCCGACCAACATATTTTCGAAATCCCTATATAGGTTACCCGTTGACTCCGCAGCTGTTACGATATTATTGGCATCAAGGGTGACTGAAACTTTCAAATGCCCTTCGAGTCTTGTGATCGGATCTAATACGATTGTACTCAATTTACTTCATCCCTTTCTGTTATTGATTCGTGAGCACCACTTATTTGTCGATCAATCAGCACCACTTAATAGAGGCGTCGTTGGGAAAGTAGGATCGGCACATCCTATACAAGCATAGTTATTATGAACGCACCATGATTGTCCATTATTCCATTTCAGGGTAGAACATACATTTTGACTATAAGGTCCTCTACAGCCTTCATCTTCATAACAATGACCTGAACTTCTTCTTTCACAGGTAGAATGGACCGTAGCGCCATAATATTTTGTGGGCCGGTGGTTGGTATCAACGGCAGGCATGCCAATGAGAATTAAATCTAAAAGTGTTTGAATAATAACCGTTGGATGAACCGGACATCCCGATAGATTAACGACAGGGTTTGTTGTCTTTCCACTTAATATAGAGCTGGCACTTGAACTACCCGTTTTATTTGGCGCGGCAGCGGCAACGCCTCCAAAGGAAGCACAAGTTCCTGCTGCAACCACATATTTAGCCATGGGCCCATATTTCAAGACAGCTTGTTGCATAGTTAAGGGAACTCCGTTCACTTCTCCAATGACACAGTAGTTTCCACTGGCTCCAGTGGGTATTGCCCCTTCAATGACTAGAATAAACTGGCCCTTGTATTGAGTGGCGCTTTGGTCTAAGGTTTGCATCGCCAGGTCACCGGAAGCAGTCATTAAGGTACTGTTATATTTCATACTGATTTTATTTAAGAGCACATTGTCGATCGTGGTTGGATTCGTAACATTTAACGTGGATATTGTACAACCTGAACACCCTGATCCTTGAAGCCAAATAATAGGGGGATCTGTTTCTGCCGCCATAACATTGTTCACATTATCAAGATTAAATTCTACGTTTAGGGCTACTCCTGCTGCGACGGTCCATGCTAGAAAATCTCTTCTGCTTATTTTCATAATGTCCCTCCTTAAT
>DHWG01000053.1:0-2394 GCA_002413075.1 Desulfosporosinus sp. UBA5188
TTTTATTCAACCATGAATCCCTGGCAAAGAAATATTGGATATTGTCGTCTGTATGATGAAGCCGCAGCACCTTTGGGCATGATTATTGATTGTGAACCAATTCACTTTAAATATCATGAAAAGGAATGGATGATTGGTTTTTGGAAAGGTCAGTATGATTTAGTCACGGGTGCTGAGATAGGCGTCTACACCAGGGCCGTTGATCGAAATATCCATGGTTTTTTTAATGGTGCTTATTATGATTGTGTCAGTGATATTGATCGATTAAATATGTCCTATACATTAAAAAAGAACGGCAATACACTCTTTACAAGAACTGGAGAACACTGGTGGCTAACAGGTTTTAAGCTTGGCGAGTTTTCTGAACCTTCTGAACTAACTATGGAGATAACGATTACCTTGCAAACTGTCATGATGCGTAATGCGTTTGTGACTGGATTATGGGATGCAGGCTATCCACTTGATGGATTCAGAACAAATGGCGCAACAGTTAGTTTCACCTTTAGCAGTCCCCATACAACACCACCAGCGACTCGAACACCCGCCACCGATCGAATCCTCCAGAGGAAAAATCAACTATTATGTGAAAAGTATCAAGATATTACGGGATCATCGACTAATATACAGGATAAAGTGAAAGCCATAGAGGAACTAGCCCCGGAGATGTATGATAAGCTGATCCGGACAGGCAAATCAAAACAATCTTATGAGAAATTCTCATCTTGGTTTACTGAAGGGATTAAAAAGTAATCCGCATGCAGAAATGATTCAGTGGTTTCATCAAAATAGAGTTAGTCGTTCTAACCGAACGACTAACTCTATTTTTTTAGGCCAACATCTTGCAATATCTTCAATTACGTGGTTAGTATAGTATAAGAAATGTTCATTAAGGGAGCGATTAATGATGGAATTAATGGAATGGGTAAAAATACAAACACTCTATGACACCGAGAAACACGCCTTGAAAACGGCAAATATTGTTGCAACAACTGAAGCAAGGTTAGCGAACCAACCGCAGGGACCCCAGTATGAAGTGGAGACCCGTATAGAACCAGTCAAAGAAAAATGGCAGATTTTTTGGCGCAAAGTTTTTATCGGAAATAAAACTGGCTGTGGCGGAGGGTGTGACTCTTGCAGTAGCGAGCCCTTACCCAAGAAAACCCTAGCTAAGGTCCTACCTTTTTTGCAGAGACCTGTATAGTTTTAGGTTTTGCTTACCTTAGTCATTTAGAATAACATCAAACACTGGTCTTAAATGTAGGGTGAAATCTGGGAGAACCGTTAATTGCACTTTATCTTCCTCAGTATACGCTTCGGGACGACCGTATCGTTTGTTTTCCTGTAATGTAAACACGTTTATATATTTGCCTTCTGGTTCTACGATCCAATATTCTTTAACGCCAGCCTTTTCATACCTGTTAAATTTAACGACCCTGTCCTGTCTGGCAGTTGATGGTGAAGATATCTCAATGACTAAAGTAGGTACTCCGAAATATCCAGTCTTCCTAAGTTTGGTTTCATCACACACTATTACAATATCCGGCTGTATAATATTTGTAACGTCATCATCATTTTCATGATACTCTGCCAGACATAAGTCAAAGGGTGATGCAAACACGCGGCATGGTTTATCAACCAAGTAGTTTGATATTTGCCTGTAAATCTCACCGGATATGCTTTGATGTTCCCATTTAGGAGCCGATTGCATATATGGCACTCCATCAATTATTTCCCACCGTTCGTTTTCGGGCCAGGTTAAGTAATCGGCGTAGGTATGTTTTCTATCCTCATGTGGTAACGACATAAAACAATCCTCCTATTTTATCATCCTTCATTTACTACTATATTTTACCATAAAACGCATAATTAAATCCTTGTAGCGATCAATATTTTCCCATTCAAATTTTCAACTGTCTACGAGCCTCACGATTGAGATCTTGTATCCGTTCGGCAAATATTTCATCCCAATCGTTTTGAAAGCGCCTGTATAGTAATGGATATTTCTTACGCAAGTATACGATCCCCTGCGCAAACATCTCGTCAATTTGCAAATCCTCACCCGCTTCGCTATCGAGAAAAGGAACGCTCATACTCATAAGTTCAAGGTTTTCAGGCAACCAGTAGCCACTATAAAACCACTCCATGGCGTGAAATAGAATAGGTGGAAAGACGGCTTCATCACGTTCCATTTTATGGATTTCTTTGTCTACCCGCATTAATTCTTGCGTTTGTCTGCGTTTCTCTTTTGTCTCCGGATTCGCTGAATCGATGTAATACAGTAAATCAATATAGATTTCTGCCTCTCGAAATCTACCCACTTCAAGAAAGCCATCATGTTCATCTTGCAGGGCTTCCGTGATCATCAGCTTGTCCTCTTCGGTGTTGACCAATTTT
>DHWG01000053.1:2606-4874 GCA_002413075.1 Desulfosporosinus sp. UBA5188
TATGGAGTTTATGGTTCTCTGGCATGAGCTCCATAAGTTGTTTTACTAAAGCTTCCGCCTTAGTATAGTGCCCAGTCTCCATATACTTGGTGATCTGTTCCATCGTTTTATCAATTTTACCACCGTACTTGCGCGCAAAGTCATATTCTCGCCGTTTCAGAGGGTCCCTTAGGGTCTCATAAGCTCGACGGATTTGTTCAAATTCTTCTGGATTAGTTTCAGGAGGGAAGGACTTAACTGACGCAATATACTTTTGTTTGATCGACGCTTGGGTTGCATTGTCCCTTACCCCTAATAGCTTATAATAATTTTCCGATTTTGGTTTCCTCGCTCGGATGCGAGAAGGTTTCTTGGTTTCCATGCCGCTCCCCCTATACTTACAATTCAACAAGGAGTCCCACTGGGCTGTTATTTTGCACAGTAACCAAGGGTAATGACACGGTCATTGATTCCTCCGTCGATAACGTCATTTTAATCTTTTCGGCTTCACCTTTAAGGAGAGCTTTGGCACGCAGATCTAAGCGCGGATCTACGCCATGTTCCTCCAACATCCGTTCGGCCAACCAATCAACAATCTTCCAGTCAAAATCCTCACCGCCCAACAGGCTGTTTCCCGTCGAGGCTTTGACTTCCAGGAGTCCACTCATCATTTCTATGACTGAGACGTCAAAGGTCCCGCCCCCTAAATCGTAAACTAGAACATGACGGTCTTCGTCGATATGCCCTAGACCAAAGGCTAAGGCCGCTGCCGTCGGTTCGTTAATAATGCGTTCCACCACAAACCCAGCCAGCTCTCCAGCCTGTTTAGTAGCCCGGCGTTGCTCATCCGTAAAGTAAGCAGGGACTGTAATAATAGCCTCTTTTTCCCCTTCACCAAAATGGGTGTCAACATAGCTTTTTAGCTCTTTAAGGATCAAGGCAGAAATTTCTTGGGGGAGTAAGTCTTTTCCCGCCAAGGAGATTCGTTCTGTAGAACCCATCTTGCGTTTGACCGCTGCTATAGTACGATCAGGCATGGCAATAAGGGCCGCTCGTGCATCCTCACCGACAATGACCTTACCCTGAAGATCAATTAAAACTACGGACGGGATAATTCTCTTATTATGGGGAGACGGTACCATGTCCGGTTTGCCGGAGTGAATGTAGGCTACCGCCGACGTCGTTGTTCCTAAATCGATGCCGACTATTGGGCGAAAACTTGCTTGTTGATTAGGATTATTAACTTTTTCCATGATCATCCTCCTGATATGTCATTACCTGAGCTTTGCGAAGCAGTGTGCCTTCATGATTCACAAAGCCGCGCTTGACAACTTCTGAGACTTCATACGGTAGCGAAACAGGTGAGCTGTATACGTCAGCTGTGTTAACTTTAGTGGGTTTCCTGGGCATAGTTCCGATGGCTTCAGCAATCTTAGGGTTAAAACTAGTACCCACCAAGTGCATTTCGACTACGCCATGTATTTTCAAAGCTTGTAGAACTTGACTGGTCCAGGTTTCCAATAACTTTTCCCAACCATCTTGACCTTGGTCTCGCAAACTGATAGACAGAAGATCTAAATCATCTAACCAGACGAGCAGAATTTCGCTTACATGCCCAATTTGCTGATCGAGAGCTTCCAACTGGGATTTATCGATGGTATAAGTGTCCTGCATTTGTTGCAAAACCTCTAAGCGAGTATCTATCCCTCCCAATTTACCCTGTACCTCTTGACCAGATTTATACTGGAGACGACCCAACTTACGTAGTTGTTCACCGATCTCCGTAATTTGCTCTAAACTGCTGTTGACTTGTTGACTGAGTAGCGTCAAGTGTTGATTAATGGGCGTCAGTAATTCCTGCATTTGTTCTAAAATCTTATTCTTTTTGCTGGTCCACAGCTTCCACATCATGGTATATATCTGCTCCTTGCTTTAATCAATTCCGAGACACCCACTTCTATAAGTGGGTGTTCCTATTTCCACTTCTGTGGGGGTAGACTCCCCCACCGAAGCCTCGATGTTCAGCTTTAGCTGACCGAGTTCACTCTTATGATTGTTTAAGATTCGACTTTATTATAGCATGAAAATTAATCTTAAATAAAGAAATGGTATTCCAGTTCGCGAAGATTATTCTGATTTTTATATTCCTTCATCTGTTTTTGGCTTGTCAAAAAGGGGCGACAGTTCTATGCAAGAACTGCCGCCCCTTATAGATTAATATTTTACGAACGAATGATTCATCTGCACTGTTCGCAAGTCGGCTTTTAGTTAGACTCCCACTTCTACAAG
>DHWG01000023.1 GCA_002413075.1 Desulfosporosinus sp. UBA5188
CTCACTAAGTCATTGTAACCCCTGGTATATGTTCGTCCATCTTAATCCAATGCGCAATATATATTTTGTATATTCTAATAATTCAGAGAGGAGAATTAGAGATTATAGCGAAAATATTATTAATAGAAATTAAATATTTGGTGTATATCTTCATAAGGCATAGAATACAAGGTGTCATCGAATAACTCCGTGGCCACGTGATAATAGGGGGTTAGCAAATATGGATATAGGGACGTCGGATCTTGATTTTGAAACCGCAATGAAAATTCTTGATAATTCCCATGATGAGATTTATGTCACCAATGCTCTGGGAATTGTCATTTATGTGAATAATGTTTGTGAAAAGCATTATGGTGTAAAAGCATCTGAAATCATTGGTAAAAAATCTAGGGAGATATCAGAAAAGAAATATTGGGGCCCCCGAGTCAGCCCCATTGCAATTGATAAAAAGATGAGCATTACCCTCGAACAAAAAACATGTACTGGGAAAACGCTGCTCACGACTGCAACCCCAGTCTTAGACTCGGAGGGTAATATAGAACTGATTATTGAGAATTCCAGAGATGTTACTGAGTCTGAAGGAATGAAACATGAATTAGATAAGAGTATACAACTTCTAAAGCGCTATAAAATGGAGGTAGAAGTCCTTCGTAAAAAAGAAACACGCATCCCCGAATTTATATGCAACAGTCCAAAAATGTTATCACTTCTGAAGCTAGTTGGGCGAATTGCTGTTGTTGATTCAACCGTTCTGCTTCTTGGTGAATCCGGATCAGGAAAAGGGCATATGGCCAAATATATTCACAATAACAGCCCCCACAAAGATGGCCCATTTATTACCGTTAACTGTGCTTCTATTCCTTCAGAACTCATGGAGGCCGAGATGTTTGGCTACTCAAAAGGGGCTTTTACTGGAGCCAATGTCAAAGGGAACATTGGCTTGATCGAGTTGGCTAAAGACGGCACTCTTTTCTTAGATGAAATAGGAGAACTATCTCCGCGTATGCAAGCGAAGCTTTTACAAGTGCTCCATGAAAATCAATACTTTAAAGTGGGCGGTCGTGAAATTCAGCAAGTCCACTGCAGAATAATTGCGGCCACGAACAGAGACTTACAAAGCATGATCAAAACAGGGGAGTTCAGAGAGGATCTATATTATCGTTTAAATATTTTCGAACTTATACTTCCACCTTTAAGAGAAAGAAAAGAGGAAATTATCCCTCTAACTCAATATATCCTAGCAAAATTTAATAAAAAGTATAAATCCGAGCACGAATTTAGCCCGAGATGCTATGAACTTTTTATGCAATATCCTTGGCCTGGAAATGTTCGAGAGCTGGAAAATATTATAGAACGATTAACCGTTGTAACGCAGGGATCGATTATTGATGAATGTGACTTACCTAAATCCTTTAACCACCTAGGAAGACCCTCCTCTGCTACTATTCAAACAATATCCACGCGTCCCTTTTCCCTTGATAATGCTGTTTGTGATGTGGAGAAAAGCCTGATATTACAAGCTTATAAAGAGCTAGGAAGCTCCTATGAGGTCGCCAAATCCCTAGATATCAGCCAAAGTAAAGCCAGTCGTTTGATACGAAAATATTTCCCATCTGAAGAACATGACCTTAAACAGCCGGATTAAGCTGATTGTAAAAGAAATTACGAATACAATCCCCCTACTTTACAAAAAAAGCAATATAACTTAACGCTATCGCACAACCTAAGCCGATTATATTTTCCACTACAAAAAGTTTATTTAGATTCCCAGAGAATTCCGGTCTGGTCTTCTTTTTCATCTGCAAAGTTATAAGTATTGCGCCCATATTCAGTACAAATAAAGGTATAAGAACAAATCTCGAAAAATTCGCTGTAAGCATTTCAAAACTCCTCTCATTTAAGAGCATAAAAATATCATAATGAACTGGTCGCGTCAATTTCCGATACTTGTAAAAAATGGCTAAGGAATTATTCCTTAGCCATTTTTGTCCGCATTACCAATCTAATCCTTCAATAACTTTAATCGTGCATACCCGCAAAGAACTCTTCATTGTTATCAATAGGTTGATCTGCAATAGCAGAAAGCTGTTTCTCAGATGGAGGTGGAGAAACGAACGTACCGATTATTACACCAGCAATACCGCAGACTAAACCGACGACACAGTACCCCAAGTATGAATTAGCCATGGATCCTGCCCCGAATATGGCGTCCCAAATTGGCGTGTAATATACGGATTTCCATACCTTGTATTCCAAGATAAAGAAGGTAAAGGTTCCCACCGTACCGAATAAGCCACCTAACATGACTCCTAAAAGGGTGGCACGCTTCCACCATAATACATAAAGCATCACGGAGACACCAGCCGTAAGCAAACCTGATGACAAGAAGTAAGCGTCATTGAGAGTCGCTCCCATGACTGGGCTGTTATAGAGTATCGCTAGAAGAATGTTAACTACAATCATGAAGACTGTAACAAGACGTGAATATTTAACAATCTTGGCAGCAGACCAGTTTCTCTTCTTGTATACCAAAGGTTCTAAAACGTCGTATGAAAGGTTCATTGCTGTGATATTACTGTAGTTGGCAACTGTAGACATCGTATGCGCTGACAATAAGAAAATCAGGAGCCCTTTAAGCAAGGGAGGCATATAGGAATTAATGTACGTTGATATTATGTTATAAGCACCTTTGTCTCCCAGAATAGCGGCAGCAGATACGATGCCGTCTTTGGTTTCTGGAGGGAACACGATTAAGCCCAAAATACCAATAATCGCAGCGGGTATAACGATTATGACAGTATTGAAAAGGATACTATAAAGCGAGCCTAGGCGAGCTTCTCGAGTGGTTCTAGCTGCTTGAGCTTTTAACCAGAAATCTTCTGCCGCTGCCCATCCTGGTACCAATCCGAGCATGACGATCAACGGGAAGGATAAGGAAACAAAGGCGAAAAAGCTGGTTGAGTTCTTTGCTGCATCAACTGGATAAGCAAGACTGTTTACGATTGGCTGGGCCTGTAACATACCCCAAATAGTTGTACCATGAGCTGATGCAATACCGTTGGCAGTTAAAAATATTGCAATTGAAGTTACAAGCAATATTATCGTTCCCATGAAGAATTGAACAATATTTGCATTGATTACTGACCGGAAACCACCCATCCACATGTACATAGCAATAGGTATCGCATAAATAATAATCATTGCCTCGATAGATATATGGAGAGCAGGGGCCATGATAAGCGATGCTGCGTAAAGTTCGGCAGCTGACCAGATCGTGTAAGAGAATATATTGATAGGAGCGGACAGGATCCTCGCTGGAAGCCCGAAACGTTTTTCTAGCATCTGGCATTGTGATATAGCTTTAATCCTTCTTAGTGGACGAGCCATTAAAAATTGCCAGATATTTGATAAAAACCAAGGTATAGCCACGACCCACAAGCCTGATAATCCCAAATCATAAGTAGCCCATGTCATCCAAGTGATCATCCCAATTAACATCCACCCAGAAGCTACTGACATGCCAACCATGTAGGCTGGTTGACTACGGCCTGTAATCCAATAATCATTACTTTCTTCTTCCGCATTACCGATAGATTTCTGCTTTTTATAAGCATTCAACCCGACTCCAATAAGAAAAGCAATATAAGCAAAAAAGACTAACCAGTACCATATTGGACTTACATCAGTAACATTACCCACTCATCATCACTCCTTCGCAATTGACTTTGGCAAGCATTACAATGACTGTTTTGTAGTTTAACATTTAGTTTCAGATTTAGTTTATAAGAGTCTTACGCCTCCTTTCCTATTCAACATAGGTATCTGTTTTCATTCTCGGCTGTCAGAATTTTCACACCTAAATTTATATGCAAAAACCTTGCCAACAAATAATATTTCAATAGTCTGAATATATACCCTGTCGGCAAGGTTTTAGCCTTAATTATAACTGAAACAAGTCAGAGTTGACTTGTCTGTAAGTCAAATTCAACCATAATAAGTTTTGCGGAGCCGGTTACTAACCGGCTCGCGCCTGAACCATAGGGATGGAATTTGGGTTAAAATTTCGATTTTCTCGGTCTTCTTCTAGCTTCTTTTTCCTTAGCCTTGATTTCTGTTGTTTCCGCTTCTGCTTCTAAGACAATGTCTTTTAACTGACGTTGGATATCTTCTGGAAGTGGGTTCTCATTCTCATAATTTTCAAGAATATCAATAGATTTCGCATAGGAAGTTTCGACAATATCCTTACTGCCAGCCGTTTCCCAGTTTTCTCTATTCTGACGATTTAACAATTCAGTTTTGGAAAGCTCTTTGTAATGCGCATAAGTGTGATCGCAGCTAATGAATTCCCCGCCGATGCCTACCGAACGGACAACTTCCAATGCCATTTTCTCATCACTTATCGTAATACCTCTAATAGTATGCAGGATCATACGAGCCATTTCATTCTGCATAGCCATCTGAGCATAGTCCCAAGTCAGACCACCTTCGAGCATCCCCAAACCATATATCATGTTAGCGCCTGCTAACGCTGGTAATAAGGCGGTTAGGGTAAACTCATGGGCTGCTTGGGCATCAGGTACTTTACTATCTGTCTATCCACCGGCCACCCAGACAGGTATATTGTAGAATTGGGAAAGCTTAGCGCATGCTGCACTGAAGAGGGCCAGTTCTGGAGTTCCCACGCAAGCCACAGTTGTTCTTAGGTCCATCATGGTTGTGGAAGTTCCGTAGACCATCGGATATCCTCTCTTTTCAAGTTGTCCCAAAACAAACATGCTCAGAATTTCAGCATTATGGGTAACAAGTGTACTAGCGAGGTTGACACAGGTCGTTCCCCCAGCAAGTCCCATTGAATTGATCTTGGCCGGTACGCCCAAGCGGATCGCTTGTAACAAAGTATCAGTTGCGCCCTTAGCATGGACGAGCGGAGCAACTGGGTCTGTACTTTGTGAGAAAAGTGGTCTTTCTCGGAATTTATCTTCGCCTCCGGAAACAACGTACCCCATTTTTGCTACAGCCCGCATGTTTTCAGGTCGATTCATTCCAATATAGGCGTGCTTTGTCGAAAAGTTATAAAACGATTCGGCAATATGAACTTGCGCAACATCTGGATCAACTTCCGAAGGCCCTAATGCCCTTTCATAGACGACAATTTGATCCATGGCTTCACAGAAGCGCGTTACATCATCAACGTCTTTTTTGAATGGTTTACGAAGTTTTCTAGTATAAGGATCTATCATGCGAATAGCTTCCCCGAAGTTGACAAACCCAGTGCGATTGCCTTCATTCAGCCAGTCATTCTCACGCTTTCTCCCACACGCTCTAAACGTTTTGGGAATCGAACGTATAGCGTCTTCGACAAGAAATGCGGGTATTTTCACTACATTGGTTTCCCTGTTGACAGTACATCCAGCACTGTAGAATATTTCTCGTGCTTCTTCACTTTCCACTCTTACCCCAATGTCCCAGAGAACGTCCAAGGTTGCTAGATGGACATCGTACAGCTCATCGTTCGTAAACATATTCAGTCCGATTCCATCCATACGGGTAGAACCAGCGTGTATCCCTCTGACGGTCAAATTAATCACCTCCATGTATTTTTACCAAGGCTCTAAATTATGCTGAATTAACTAAATAATCACCTCCTTAAATTTACACTTTGGACGCCAGAAGTTGCTTGCAAAGCTCTACTGCAGAACCAGCATCCGGAGCATAACCGTCCGCACCAATTTCGTCAGCGTACTCCCTAGAAACCGGTGCTCCCCCAATAATCACCTTCACTTTATCTCTTAGCTCCTCTTCCTCTAACAACTCAATGATGTCTTTCATAGCTGGCATGGTTGTGGTTAATAGAGCGGACAAGGCTAAGATATCAGGCTCATGTTCAATAATTGCATCAATGAAGTCTTCCGCAGAGACATCAACTCCCATATTGATCACTTCAAGTCCGCCACTTTCGATCAACATGCCAACTAGGTTTTTTCCGATATCATGTAGATCCCCTTTTACAGTTCCCAGTACAATTTTCCCTTTGCTTTTTTGATCTGCTTCAGAAATTAACGGCCTAACGATCTCTAGCCCACCACTCATACTCTTAGCCGCCATGAGGACTTCTGGCACATACATATCCCCAGCCTTAAAGCGTACTCCCACTACATTCATTCCTTCAATTAAGCCCTCGTTCACAATCTCCAATGGGTTATTTCCCGCTGCGATAAGATTTGTAACTAGAGTCTTAACCTGATCTCTCTGGCCCTCAATAACACTTTGGGCAAGCTCCGCATAATTAGCCATTACAAATTCCCTCCTTTATATAAGA
>DHWG01000039.1:0-34887 GCA_002413075.1 Desulfosporosinus sp. UBA5188
GCGCCTTCAATAGAACGCCTTTACCTGGAGTTGACTAACCGATGCAATTTGTCTTGTGAAATGTGCTATCGACAAAACTGGCAAGAACCCTTGGGCGATATGTCGACCGAGATGCTGAGTACTATAGCCAGTGAGGTCGCCGTATTTCCTGACCTTAAGGAAGTGATTCTGGGTGGGATTGGGGAGCCGACGATTGCTCATGGTTTTCGCCAGGCCGTGGAGCTATTCGCTTCCCGGTATGAAGTGACCGTAACGACGAACGGGACGACCTTGGACGATCCTATGATCAAATTTTTGATATCTCGTGGTGTTGCCCGGATAGCGTTGTCCGTTGACTCGACAGATGTACAGACGTTTGCGGCAATTCGGCATCAAAATATACAAGGTATTTTAGAGAGCACGCGCCGTCTATCAGACAATAGGGCTAAGGGGAGACCAGAGGTCGTCTGGGAGTTTTTGGCGATGAAGAGCACGCTCCCATATTTGGTCGAGACTGTGCGCCAGGCGGCACAACTGGGTGTCAATAGAGTCTTTGTTTCCCATATTGTTCCCATGCGGGAAGAGTCAATAGAGGAAACCCTATATCATCCTTTCCTTCATGAGACCGATCGAACTTTTCAAGAGGCTTTGTTTGTGGGACTGGCTAAAGGCGTGGAGGTAATATTGCCTAAAAGCGAGTTAAAGACAGAAAGGTATTGCAAGTTCGTGGAAACTCAAAGTGCCGTTGTTAAGCTGGGATGGTGAGGTTTCTCCTTGTTATCGTTTTTTGCATTCTTATCCTGAATATGTGTTTGGAAGATCCAAGCACATAACTGCGCACAGCTTTGGTTCACTCAAGGAGCAATCGTTGCTTAAAATCTGGACGTCTCCTGAATTTATGAGATACCGTTACAATGTTTTGCACGGAGAATACGCCTCGTGTCCTGATTGTCAGTGGATTGATGGGTGCGATATGGTGCTGCACACAGACATGGATTGTTTGGGTAATGCACCCTCTTGTGGAGATTGTCTATGGGGACGGGGAATAACAGTTTGTCCATGAATTGGCCTATTCAATACCTTCTTTTAGTGGAACAAGAATTGGGAAAGCGTAAAATGAAGGTTAGTATCAACAATGGTCTGCGGATGTAAATTTGTAATTAGATCTAAAACTATATTATAATATTGTTAATGGTTTATTTATGGGCAGATTATTAACAAAATAAGATTTGAGAATCAGCGGTAGCGGCGGAATGGAGGTTTATATGGAAGAACAGATTGTTTTTATGAAAAGTGATTTTTTTAAAGCCTTAGCGCATCCTACAAGGGTACGTATCCTGGAACGACTGGCAAAGAACGATGAGCAAGTATGTGTTTGTGAGCTGATTGAGGATTTAGGTGTTGAACAGTCGAATTTATCTCAACATTTGAGTATTCTTCGGAAACAACAAATTATTACATCGACTAAAGTTGGTTTAAAAGTCATGTATCGTGTTAAATATCCTGAAGTATTGACCATTCTTGAGAATGTACAGAAGATCCTTGCCCAACAATTTCAAGAAGGCGAAGCTTTGATGAGGCATCTTAACGATCATTAGGAAGGCAGAGTTCATCTATTTCAACGAGGAGTGTCGGTCAGAGGGATAGTAAGAGCTGTTATTCTATCGAAGACGAAGAGGGGAGCGAGAAGCTCTCCTCTATTTAATTGTATCCAATCATTGGGTCGGGAGGGCAGGTGTGCAATTTGAATAACCGACAAAATGTGATCGGTATCGATACTAAGTGACAAAAAACCAAAGGAAAGATGAAACCTTAAGCATTTTCTTCCGTGACCAGGTGTTGTTATATGAGATAGACTAGAGATAGATAGATAGATAGGTAGGTAGGTAGGTAGGTAAAGCTATAGTGCTAGAAAATGGAGGCAGTTATGAAACTTATTCTTATTATTATGGGGATTAATATAGTCTATGTTTCTCTTTATACCCTCCGTATGATTTTTGTCATTAAGGGCCTGAGAGGTTTGGCAACGTTTCTTGCCATGGCCGAAATCTATGTTTACATGACTGGATTAGGCATTGTTCTGAAAAACCTAGAAAATCCCTGGAATCTAGCAGCTTATTGCTTTGGTTTTGGTTTAGGGGTGTATACTGGCAGTCGGATCGAGGAGTATTTGGCCTTGGGCTATGTCACGGTTCAAGTTACGGTGGATTGTGCTGAGACGGAAATCCCTACTAAGTTACGGGATGATGGGTATGGTGTGACTTGCTGGTTAGCCGATGGTAAGGATGGACATAGGCTTATGATGCAGGTTTTGGCGAAGCGGTGTAACGAACGTAAGTTATATAATATACTCGATAAGCTCTGTCCTAAAGCATTTGTTATCTCTTTTGAACCTAAAAATTTTAGGGGTGGATTCTGGATTAATCGAATGACTAAGAACTTTTAATGGTCCATGCTCCAAGCAAAGGGGCTATTTTATTACATGGACCATAGCTTTGTTTCCACCATGAGTGATTCAAGAGTCCCATTATTGAGAAATCTTTTGTAAGTCCGCCTCTAAAACTTGCGGAGTAATTGCACCCACAACCCGATCGACGATAATCCCTTGACGATTAACAAAGAAGGAGGTCGGTATGGCCACTGTTTGATACTGTTGGGCTACAGCTCCTTTAGTATCCAGGGCAATAGGGTATTTGATGCCATATTTCTGGATAAAAGCCGTTACATCTGGCAGGGAGTCCTGAGAGATCAAATTAACTCCAATAAACTGGACTTTATCCCCATATTTAGCGTAGGCCTTGACCAAATCTGGTGTTTCAGCCTGACAGGGCGGACACCACGAGGCCCAAATGTTAATTAAGAGCGGTTTACCTTGATAATCCGCTAGGGAAATTGGTTGACTATCTGGAAAACTTGGCAGAGAAAACGGGGGTACGCGATAACCGGTCAGGGGGGATACACTGATATTTTGCTCACTTGATTTCGGTGCATTCGCGGGAGGAACAGGACGATTGGTCATCCACACAACCCCTGCAAACACGACCACTAAACTCACTAGAATTAACCATTTCAAGCCTTTTTTCATCTTGAGACCTCCATTCTTATGTCTTATTAAAAGCCTGTAAACCCACCGTACAGACGAATTAGGCCAACCGTGATTGTGGTCATCAGATTAGTGATTAACAGTATTCCTAACCCGATCATCAAAAAACCACTGATCTTAGAAAGTAAGGCCCCATAGCGGACTAATTTGCGCACTGAACCCAGCGTAAAGGCCAAAACAAAGAAAGGAATAGAAAACCCGGCAATGTAGGCCAGAATTAAAGCCAACCCTGCGGAGGGCTGGTTGGCACTCATGACCAAAACCGACGCCAATATGGGCCCTATACACGGCGTCCACCCGGCAGCGAAACTAATACCAACTATAACAGAACCGCCATAGCCAACTTTCGTTTGGCGGTATTCCCATTTCTTCTCCATCATCAGCCATTTTGGGGTTAGCAAGCCACTTAGGGACAGCCCCATTAGAATGACAATTCCTCCGCCAATAATCCGTATCAGAGTCCTATGGGCGATAAAGACCTGCCCGAGCATGGTCGCGGACAACCCAAGCGCTAAAAAGACCATTGAAAACCCAAGCACAAAGAAAAGTGTGTGGGTTAACGCCTTTAATCGGCGACCAAAGACTTGTTTTTCATTCCCGGAAAAAGTAATTCCGGAAATATAGGAGATATATGACGGGTAAAGAGGCAGACAACATGGAGAGATAAAAGAAAGCAAACCCGCTATGAAAGCCAGCCAAAGAGTTGGTTGGATGCCAGTGTTGATTTTAAATTCCTCCTCAATTTAAATGACCGCCCATTTAACTAAAAGGGCGGTCTACTTGTTATTCCTCTACTTGTTATTATACTAAGAACTATGAGAATTCATTTATTTTCGCTTGCAAGTATTGAGGCCGAAGATTGAGTAAAGGGGGCACCATCCTAATAGGGCCGTAATAAGTGGGACAAAACCTATTACTGCAAAATATTTGGCATTGCCTTGGAGAACAAACCATAGAGACAAAATAATAAGACCCATCATAACACGAATGATTCTGTCGATACTTCCTTCATTAGACTTCATAAAATTTCCTCCTTCTTGTGAGCTTTCATTATCTAAAATGAATGATACACGTTTGGGGAAGAAACTTCAGTGACAAAGTCACCGAATGAGAAGCATTTTCTCTAATTCTTGCCGTTTGGTTATTTCAATTTTACCCCGCGAAAGCATGAGCAAATGATCACCTTCCAGGTTTTTCAAGAGACGGCTGATGACTTCGCGCGCAGTCCCGAGTTCGACAGCGACTTCCTCATGAGTTTCGTAAAGTATGGTCTGTCTCTCAGAAGTATGCTCCAGTAGAAAACGGATGAGGCGTATGTCAATTCTTTTGAACGTAATCTCCTCGATCAGAGTCATCACAGTACCCAAACGTTGGGCCATACTTTGGTAGGTAAAAGTCTGAACAGAGGGGAAATATTGCAGCCAAGTTTTATATAATTCATTGGGTATCATAAGAGCTTCCATTTCCTGTTCAACGATGGCAGTGGCAGGATAGGGAATATTACTCAAGGCACTAGAGAGCATAATAATGCAGGTTTCACCTGGTTTAATACGATAGAGTAGAATTTCTCGCCCTGATTCAGCAGTTTTTAATACCTTAATGGACCCTTTGATTAAGAGTGGGATGGAAGTACTTTCCCCTCCATCAGTAAAAGCGCAAATTCCAGCACTTAGTTTAACGGGGGCAAGATCATATGCATCGAGGTGGACATCCTCCAAAAAAGGAAAAAGAGCATATAGAAAATTCTTAGTCTTTAGATCTATCATATATTCACCTCTTCATCATCATCTACAGTTTACTATAAAATAAATAAACATTACAAGTCTCGAATTAGCGCAGTTTCCGTAATACCCATGAAATATGGGGAATAATGATCACATCTTATATAAATACCATTTGCAGGGTTCAGTTTATATTGAGTTCTAACAGCTTTAAGAATCCATCAATTAGAACAAGCTTTTTGTATAAAATTATAGGTTAAAGTTAATTTCATACAAAAAAATAAAAATAATAGAAGTTCTTAAAAATAGTTTGAATTATTAGAAAACATGAAGGATTAATGGTTTTCCTGTGGAATATATTCTTACAGGAATAGGCCATAATGAGTGATCAATGAGGAGGATGGTAATGTATAAAAGAATAATGGTGCCAACAGATGCCTCGGAATATTCGCGACGAGCGATAATCACTGGATTGGAACTTGCGAGGAAATTTCAAGCTGAAGTGGTTCTTCTATTCGTTTCTTACACACCCGAAGCATATTGGGGTTATAATCCAGCTTATACTGTTTTTGAAATTGCAAAAGACAAAATCGAAGAAACAGCAGAGCAGACGTTAATCGCCTCACTTAAAGGAATCGATGTTTCCGACGTTACCTTAAAGAAGAAAATAATACAGGGGCACGCGTCGACCGTAATTCTAGAAGAAATCAGCAATGAGAACATAGACTTAGTCGTCATGGGGAGCCATGGCTACGGTCCAATTGCTGGTTCAGTTTTGGGCAGCGTGAGTCAGCGTGTTCTCAGAAAATCAACGTGTCCTGTTCTAATCGTCAAATAAATGAGTGCTGGAGAAAGGTGAAAAGGCTGCCGACGATTAATCGTCGATAACAGCCTTTTCCGGTTTAAGAGCGAGTATGGCGGATGAGAATACATTAAAATGGAAATCCCATTCGCCGAATGAGCGCAAATCCCACTCGTTTAGCGAGAGGAAGAAATACTTTGCGAGCCATAGGAAGGCCGACACGTTGAACCAGGGGCATGCCGACTTTGCGTACTAGAGGTGGTCCAAGGCGCTGGACGAGCGGCAGACCAACTTTACGCCCTAAGGTAGGTCCGAATTGTCGCATAAGGGAAGGTCCGTATTGTTTCAGGAGAGTTCCTGCTTGTTGTTGCCAGAGGGGGGAAGACACGGATGGTACAGAAGATGCCTTTTTAGTTTGAACGGGTGAAGTCGGTCGGACTACTGGCTGAACATTCGGTTTAGCGACCAGTGTAGGAAGCTGTTGTCGAACGGGTGATGGCTCTGACCGTTGACCTTGGACAGGGTTAGTACCCTGTCTTTGAGCGGGGGAGAACCTGTTGTAATGATTTGAAAAAGAACCTCGTTGACCCATCAACGATGACATGTGAAAGCCCCCTTTATCTTCAATGTGAGAATTGTTTAGGTTATGATGTACGTTATTCATTTCCTGAGTTAATGTTCCATAATAGGAAATTTATAGAAAATTAGAAATGCTAAGATAAAACATCAAGACAAGACAAATTAAAATAAAGCTGCTGAACAAAATTCAGCAGCTTCCCAGACAAGAAGAGGGGAGAAGACAGAGAGGTTTTAGCCCATTGGTTTGCCTTTGGTTTCTTCACCAAGAATGATTACATTTAGCGCCGTTAGGAGTAGTACTGCTGCAAACATTAGGAAAACCGATTGTGACGGCAAATGGTAAGAGCCGATCATTAAACCAACGACCACTGGGGCAATAATTCCCCCAATTCTACCAATTCCAGCAGCCCAACCAGATCCGGTTGCACGGGCATGTGTAGGGTAAAGTTCCGGGGTATAGGTATAGACAATTCCCCATGCACCAAGGTTAAAGAAGGACATCAAGGAGCCCATGATCAGAATGGTTTGTACATCCGTGCCTTGACCAAAGAAATACGCGCAAATTGCCGTTCCAATCAGATAAATAGACAGCGTAGGCTTCCGACCGACTTTATCGACCAAATAGGCTGCACTGAAATATCCGGGGATTTGAGCTAGGGTCATGATCATGACGTACTCGAAGCTTTTGGTTAAGGTAAATCCCTTGAGGGCAAGTAGAGAAGGAAGCCAGGTGAAAATTCCATAATAGGCGTAGACTACACCAAACCAGAGAAGCCAGAGAAAGATGGTTCTCCGGATGAATTTGCCGGAAAAGAGTTCATTAAACGCGATGTCCGATGGAGGTTGATTCATTGGTTGTGAAGCCAGTTCATCGGCCGTGCGACTTACGCCAGACTGCACTTCAATGACTTTGACAATGGCTTCAGCCTCAGCAATTTTTCCCTTGGACACTAAGTATCGGGGTGATTCCGGGATAGACTTCCAGAGATAGAAAATATAGAGGGCAGGAAAGGAGCCAATATAGAAGGCGGTCTGCCAGCCAAAGCGAGGTATGATGATATAAGAGATCAAAGCGGCCAAGAGCCACCCTATAGCCCAGAAGCTTTCCAATAAAACAAGAAGTTTACCGCGGTGTTTCGTGGGGGAAAATTCACTGACCAGCGTTACAGCAACAGGAAGCTGACCGCCTAGGCCAAAGCCAACTAAAAATCGGAAGACCAAGAGCGACTCGTAGTTCCAAGATAGCCCGCATAATCCGGTTGCGAAACTGTAGAGCACGAGGGTTGAAGCAAAAACTTTTTTGCGGCCGAAAATGTCAGCGACTGTTCCTGACAGAATAGCACCAATGGCCATTCCGACGAGCCCAATACTTCCAATTGTGCCGACTTGCTCAGGACTGAGGTGCCAGGTTTTCATTAATACAGGAAGGACAAATGAAATAATACCGGTGTCCATGGAGTCAAACATCCAACTTAGGCCAACTGTAATTAGTAGAAGATAATGAAACCTGGATAGGGGTAGTGCTTCCAGGCGTTCGGTTATGGTCATGTCATCGATCCTTTCTACGATAATGATGCGAGGTGTTGTGATTACTCCCTGGTTTTTTAACTTGCCTCTGTAATATAACACTATTCGCGATGTTATGTCGTGTATTTCTTATAATATGAGAATATACTTAGAATAATATTTGTTTGGGGTGTTGATTGTTTCGCTACGATAGGTGTGGGTTATACTTAAGTCCAATAGTGAAAGGGTCCTGAAAATGTATTTCCGGGACCCTTTCACTATTGGGCATTAATAGGTTTGGTAAATGATTATTCAGCCAGAGCAATGGCTTCAATTTCAACTACGGCGTCCTTGGGTAAACGTGCAACTTGTACGGCTGAACGGGCAGGAGGGTTGCTCGGAAAATAAATGGCGTAAACAGCATTCATCGCGACAAAGTCATTCATGTCTTTCAGGAAAACGACGGTTTTTACGATTTTATCCATAGAAGAGCCTGCGGACTCTAAAATCGCTTTAATATTATCTAAGGATTGTTTTGTGGCCCCTTCTATATCAGAGACTAATTCTCCACTTTGCGGGTTTAGAGGAAGCTGTCCAGATGTAAAGACTAGATTTCCGGCCTTAACTGCTTGCGAATATGGACCAATGGCTGCAGGTGCGTTTTGAGTATTGACAGTTTGTTTATTCATGGTAATTACCTCCTTGAAATTTGTCCGAATCTTTAGACCCTGACAGGTTAAGATAAGTATAACTTATTTTGCGTGATCAAGCCAAGTCAGTGATCAGTGATAGCTGGGTATGAGATTATTCTGCTCAGATTTGACAGGTTTTATTAGGGCTTCGTAGATCGCATTTCTAGCGATATGAATTAAACGTATGATATAATATTTCATATTCTTGAATATTTTTGTCACGAGACAAGTAGGCTCAATTTAGGGAGGGAGCTCATGGAATTTCTGGAACGGGTGATTCAAATTGATTTTGAAGACCGCTTGGGTTTAGGGATGGAGATCTTTGAGAGCTGCGAAAAAAATAGGGTGGATAAGATTGGGATGGAAGTCATTCCAACTCAAGGCATGTTTATTAAATTCCGTTGTACTTCTGTTGATCAAGTTCAACGATTAATAAAAGATTTAAAATCAGTTTATGGTGTTCTCTTTGTGAAATTGCGCGATCAGATGCCTTATGAAGAAAGAGAGCATGATTTAATAGCAATTATTTCTAAAATAGACCGAAAAAAACAATTAACGTCCTTTTCGGGAATCATTTTTCAGAGCGCGACGATGAGGCGTATGATCGAAACGGCTAAAATGGTCGCTAAAGGAAATTCAACGGTCTTATTGCGTGGTGAAAGCGGAACTGGCAAAGAACTGTTCGCGAGAGCGATTCATATGGAAAGCTTGCGATCAGAAGCTGCTTTTATTCCAATCAATTGCGCGGCCTTACCAGAAAGCCTGCTGGAAAGTGAACTCTTCGGGTATGAAGAAGGAGCCTTTACGGGGGCTGCTAGAGGTGGAAAAAAAGGGCTTTTTGAGCAAGCAGATCACGGGACACTCTTCTTAGATGAAATTGGAGAGATTCCTACACAGGTCCAGGTACGGTTGCTCCGTGTTTTGCAGGAAGGGATGATTCGTCGAGTTGGAGGTGTCAAGGAACTTTCTGTTGATGTTCGAATTGTTGCCGCGACACATCGCAATCTGGAAGAAATGATCCAAAAAGGTGAATTTAGAGAGGATCTTTATTATCGGTTAAATGTTATCCCCTTGCGCATTCCCCCTCTGCGGGAACGTTCTGAGGATATTCAACTCATTGCCCAGCATTTGATTCGCAAGATTTCAGATAAGTTGGGAAAAACAGACCTACATTTAACGAAAGAAAGCCTTGACTTATTGACGAGTCAGACTTGGCCAGGCAATGTACGACAGCCCGAAAACATACTTGAACGCATTATCAATGTCATGGATTCCACGGAGATTAAACCGCAACTTTTTTATGAATGGACCGATTTAGTCTCTGCTCCGCTTATTGCAGAGAGTGAGAAGGGGAATTTTCAAATACAGATTCGCGTAGAGCAGGAGAAGGATTGGCCTACGTTAAAGGAGATTGTGAGTGACGTCGAAAAACAGGTGCTCCTTCGGGTTTTGAAAACCCATACGTCCTCTAGAAAGGCGGGAAAGATACTCGGAGTTTCTAATACAACTATTCTCAATAAAATAAAGAGTTATGGAATTAAGAAATATGATTAGCCCAGCAAAAGTGGCAAATGTTTTTATCTGTGATAAGAATACTTGCCACTTTATTGTTTAAATTCAAATAAATGCTCAATTGAGAAGTTATGTGGTCACCTGTAGAATAGTTGATAACTATTTTTATCAGCCTGTTGTTAGCTGGTGTTAAAGAGGCTAGTTTAGGATGATTTTAATCACTTTCCACCTTGGCATGTAACTTGCATATTCTAATTACTATATCTAAAATCATCTGGAATAAAGGGAGGAACTTTATTATGGCTAGAAAAGCAGAACCTTATCGTATTAAAATGGTGGAATACATGCGCGTGATTTCTCGTGAAGAGCGTTTGATAAAACTTCAAGAGGCAGGCTATAATCCCTTTCTGTTAAGAGGTGAAGATGTCTACATCGATCTTCTCACGGATAGTGGAACTGGCGCTATGAGCGATCATCAGTGGTCTGCCTTAATGCTCGGAGATGAGTCCTATGCTGGAAGTAAATCCTTCTTTAAAGTGAAAGATGCCGTGCAAAAGATTTTTGGTTATGAATATGTCATTCCGACTCACCAAGGGCGTGGGGCAGAGCAAGTTCTCTTTCCTAATTTAAAAAAACATAGCGGGCAATTTGTTCTCGGAAATATGCATTTTGATACAACGATGGCTCATATCGAAATGAATGGTATGGTCGCCGTGAACCTTGTGATCGAGGATGCCTTCGATACACAAAAAGAGCATCCGTTTAAGGGTAACTTTGATTTAGATAAGCTGGAACAATTTATTGTTGAAAAAGGTCCTGAAAACATTGCCTTCATCATTGCGACAGTCACCTGTAATTCCTCGGGTGGACAACCCGTTTCTATGGAGAATTTCCGCGGGGTTCGGAAAATCGCGGACAAATATTCCTTGAAAATCGACATTGACGCTGCTCGTTTTGCTGAGAATGCTTATTTTATTAAAAAGCGTGAACCAGGTTATGAAGATAAGAGCATTCAAGAGATCGTGCGAGAAATGTTTGATATGGGTGACTACTTTACGATGAGTGCTAAGAAAGACGCCATTGTTAACATGGGAGGGCTGATTGGCATTAAGCGTGAAAAAGATGTATATCAAGCTGCCTGTACAACCTGCGTACCGATGGAAGGTTTCATAACTTACGGTGGGTTATCTGGCCGAGATATGGAATGCTTAGCGGTCGGCCTCTATGAAGGTCTGGACTTTGATTATCTGGAAAGCAGAATTGGACAAGTGGAATACCTGGGAGAAGAACTTCGCAAACGTGGGATTCCCATTCAATGGCCGGTGGGTGGTCATGCAGTTTTCGTCGATGCTGGAAAGTTTTTGCCCCACATTCCGGCTGAACAGTTCCCGGCTCAAGCTCTTAGCAACGAACTATACCTGGAGGCGGGTGTTCGCCCGGTCGAAATAGGGTCTCTATTACTGGGTCGCGATCCTGTGACAGGAATTCAGAAGAAGGCCGATGTTGAGTTCATGCGTTTGACCATTCCTCGTCGTGTCTACACTGACAACCATATGGATGTCGTTGTGGAGGCGCTAGCAGCTATTTGGGAACGTAGGGACCAAATCAAAGGCTTGGAGTTTACCTATGAGCCGAAAGTGTTACGGCACTTCCTCTGTAACCTTAAACCCATCGAAGGTTAATAGCCTGGATTCTATAACTTTGTTCGTTAAAGGCCGGTGATAATTCATTTATCACCGGCCTATTTGTTATTAGGGCTCTTGGCGAGATGTCCGTTGATGAACCATGCTAGGGTTCCTCTAGTCATTATAATACGGTACTTCGGATCCAAGTTGCGAAGCCCGTTAAAAGGATAAACATAAGGCTGGTTGATGGCTAGTACAGAAAACACCAAGTCGATTTACGGCTTGGTGTTTTCTGTACTAGGATGTTAGCGATAAATCGGGGTAAAATAGAGCTACGAACGATTATTAAAAGTAAAAGGGAGCGCTGAATTTATGAGCTTAGTTTATACGGTCTTTGTTCCGCATCCACCCATCCTCGTTTCGGAGATCGGACGGGGAGAGGAGCATAAGTGCCAAGCAAGTTTGGACGCCTACCAAGAGATTACGCGGCGTCTCGTTCTGGCGGAAGTGGAGACGGTAATACTGGTATCCCCTCATGCACCGCTTACCAAGGACGGGATGACACTTTTAATAGAAGAGGTTGCCCAAGGGAATTTTGCTCAGTTTGGCGCTGCGCAAGTAAGTCTGTCGTTTGCCTGCGATACGACGGTGATTGCGCAGTTTCAGAAAGATCTTCCTATAGTTGTTCCCGTACAGGGACCGATGGATCACGGTGCGCTTGTACCGCTTTATTTTCTGCAAAAAGCAGGTTGGAGTGGGAAGGTAGTGCTTTTGGGCATGCCCTTGGAGCGACCTGAAGACTATGGTTTGCGTATCGGTCAAATCCTCGATAAGCTCCCTGGTCGCTATGCGCTGGTTGCAAGTGGGGATCTCTCCCATCGTTTGAAGGAGGATGGACCGTACGGGTTCGATGTCGCTGGTCCGGAATTTGATCAAGCCGTCCTTAAAGCGCTTCTGAGGGATACAAAAAAGCTCACGACTTTGCCGGTAGACCTTGTCGAAAAAGCGGGTGAGTGTGGCTATCGAAGCCTGCGTTTGGCGCTTGCTGCTAAAGAAGGTGCTCCAGAATTGTTGTCCTATGAAGGCCCTCTTGGTGTGGGGTATATGGTCGCTGATCTGTATCATTCGTCCCCGTTGCCACAATGGGCGGGGCGTTGCTTAAGCGCGTATTTGAATCATGAAGAGCCCGGTCTTCTTCGTTTTCCTAATTCCGCAGAGTTTGCCGTGCGCAGAGGATGTTTTGTAACATTAAAGCAAAACGGGCAACTGCGTGGATGTATTGGCACGACCGAACCTTGGCAGGAAAATTTGGCTTTGGAAATTCAACATAATGCACTGGCTGCAGGAACAGAGGATCCACGTTTTAGACCCGTTCAAGCAGATGCCATGAATACGCTGAGTTTTTCCGTCGATGTGCTCGGCGAACTGGAGAAAATCGAAGGTCCGGACGATTTAGATCCTTGGCGGTACGGAGTGGTTGTTCGGCAGGGTGGGAAAACAGGACTATTACTTCCCCATTTAGAAGGGGTTGAAACGGTTTCAGACCAAATCAGTATTGCCAAACAGAAGGGTGGAATTTCAGGAGAAGAACTGGTGGAACTTTGGCGTTTTGAGGTTATTCGCTATTATGAGTAATATTAATCATGCAGGAAAGTTAGGTAAGGAATGCTATACTGCGACCGCAACGTGTCTCTTGTGCCCCCAACATTGTCAATTAAGGCAGGGGCAATCTGGGCGGTGTCATGCGCGGAAAAACTATGAGGGAGAGATTGAATCCCTGACCTATGGTGAAGTGGCGGCCTGGAATTTAGATCCCATTGAGAAAAAGCCCCTCTATCACTTTTATCCCGGTTCTTCAATTTTCTCGGCTGGAGGCTTTGGGTGCAACCTAAGCTGTTCATTTTGTCAAAATCATGAGATATCCCAGAAACATCAAGTCGGAAGAAAAGTGACGCCTGCCGAGCTTGCGGAGATGGCCTTAGAGGCGCAGAAATCAATTGGACTGTGCTTTACGTATTCAGAACCTAGTATGTGGTTCGAGATGATCCGGGATACCGCTCCCTTGGTGAGAGCTCAAGGCGGGAAGGTCGTTTTGGTGAGTAACGGAACGATCTCACCACGCTTTCTAGAAGCGCTGATTCCGTGGGTGGATGCTGTAAATATTGATATAAAAGCCTTCTCGGAGGCGTTTTACCAACACTATTGTGGAGGAAAACTCGCTTGGGTTTTAGACAATGTTGAGCGTCTGGCGGGCAGGGTCCACTTGGAGATTACAACGCTTATCATCCCCGGGGCCAATGATGATTCCAAGGAGATCAGAGAATTGGCTGGTTGGTTACGTCAACTCAAGGTTCCACTCGCTTGGCATCTGAGTGCCTATCATCCGGCTTACCGGTTGACGATACCACCTACGGATCGACAAACCTTAGAACGATTATGGGGAATTGGTAAAGAGTCTCTTCCCTATGTTTATTTGGGAAATGTGCGAGGCGGAGACACGACCTTTTGTCCCCAGTGCGGCGAAGCGGTGATTCAGCGTGAACCTGTGCTGGTGAATCGTTTGGAGCAAGGGTGTTGCCCGAAATGTGGAGAGAGCATTTTCGGAGTGGGTATGGTTAAGTAAACTTCATTTTCTTAAGTAATGAAGTTGGACAAACTCCCCAAACTGTTTGCTTTCCCTTAAGGAGAGCCTTAATCGTGGATTATCTGTTTCAAACAAAGGAATTCCTTTTCCAAGGATCATCGGCGCAACGGTTATAATATATTCATCGACAAGGTCTTCCTTTATGAATTGGTCAAGTAACCCTGACCCACCCACAAGCCAAATATCCCCACCAACTTGGTGTTGTAGATTATTAGTGAACATGACGACATCCCCCAGAACAAACTCTACATATTTGTCGTTACCAGTACTTGAAGTTGAGAACACATAGCACTTTCTATCGGAGTGCGGAAATTCTTCGGCCAACGTTAACACATGGTCGTAAGTGGTTTTGCCCATAACGATTGTATCAATCGTTTTGTAGAATTCGGTAAACCCGTTATCACCTTCGCCCTTGACAGTATTTAGCCAGTTAATATCTCCGTTTTCCATAGCTATGTAACCGTCCAGACTGGTCGCTATAAACAAGATAATTTTTCTCTTCACATTCATAGACTTACCTCCTTGAAAATCCACAAGACTATAATACCAATCATTTTACCTCATTATTCTACCTTTTGCTTAAGGTCATGTGTAATTATTGTATTTAGACCGTTCGGGGTGTAAGTAAGCGTGACAATAGATATTTTTTTGTCTTCTATGGTCAAGCACCCCCTTATAGATGTGAATAAATGCGTATACATTAAAGGGGAGAGTTATAGGCAAAACGATCATGAGAGAGTGCGTTTTCATTGAATAACACGAAATCCGATCATAGAGAGGATGAATAATTTATGGAAACACTTAAAAAGACGCGATCCATATCAGTATTACTTACCCTATTCCTGGCAGTTATGATGGCAGTGCCTACATTGAGTATGGCAGCCGAAAAGAAAGTGGAGCTGGGGTCAACTTCTACATTTGCAGTTTTGGCGGGCACGACAATTACTAATACGGGAAGGACGACAATCACCGGAAGTACTCCTGAAGGTGGCGGAAATGTCGGGGTACATCCAAAGGCTGCCTTCACTGGACAGTCGGATGTAATAATGACTGGATGGACGGCATATTTGTCTGATCCTGCTGGTGTTGCACTTCGCGCCAAGAATGATCTGGCGGTCGCATATATCGACGCTGCCGGACGAAAGCCAACCGAGACATTCACCGCGAACGATAATCAACTCGGCGGAAAAACTTTAAAATCTGGCGTCTATGCGTTCGGTCATGCCAATACTGCTAATTTAACCGCTGCGAGTCCTCTGATTCTTGATGCTGAAGGTAATGATGAAGCGGTATTTATCTTCCAAGCCTCGTCAGACCTTATCATGGCACCAGGCAGTAAAGTGATTCTCAAAAATGGTGCAAAGTACTGCCGAATCTTTTGGCAGGTTACAAGCTCGGCAACCTTAGGAACAAATTCTACCTTCGTGGGACACATCTTCGCATTGACCTCTATCGCAGCGGAAACAGGTGCGAACGTGCAAGGACAGTTGTTGGCACGAAATGGGGCGGTCACGCTAGATCACAATACCCTCCACAATGGACTTTGCGTTGCTACGCCGACGGTTACTCCATCCGCAACTGTTACTCCAACTGCAACTGGAAAAATAGTTACAACGACGGTTCAAGGAGGGCAACTTCCAAAAACGTCCA
The DNA here is from genome assembly GCA_002413075.1 of Desulfosporosinus sp. UBA5188. Lineage (GTDB taxonomy): Bacteria > Bacillota > Desulfitobacteriia > Desulfitobacteriales > Desulfitobacteriaceae > Desulfosporosinus. The sequence continues at coordinate 15,814 of DHWG01000039.1, forward strand.
CGCCTTTGTATGACTTACTCCTTCTCGGTGCTGTTTTGTCGCTGACAGGCGTCGTAGGCTGGAGAAACAGAAAGCGTTTCGTATAAAGTGAAACGCTTATAGAGCAAACTCGGTATTCCCTGTCAAGATATAGAGAATAATTTCTGTCGAATAGCGAACGCACTTCACGTGAACTCAGCTTGTTTGTAATGTAGCCAACTAATTATAAGTGCATAAATAGCCCCAAGTGTAATTGGGGGGCACCATAAAGCCATAGGTTTTCAGTGGCCTCCAATTATGATTTATTCATTGAGTAATAAATAGATTATTTAGAATAGTAGGAATTATACTATGGGTGTAGAATAACTATAAAGGACGAAATTTAGTAGGGAGGAAAACAAATGGGCGACAACACTTTGCAGGCTCGTTCGGAAGCGGGCAATAAGTTCAAAGGGGGGCTTAATTGTGCTGAAGCAATCCTGCATACTTTCAACGGAATGCTAAACAACCCTTTAAATCCAGAAAGCTTAAAAATGGCTTCTGGATTCGGTGGAGGGTGTGGACATGCCGGAAGTATGTGTGGAGCATTAGCTGGATCCGTCATGGTATTAGGGCTCTTTGAAGGCCGCACCGATGCCTCTCAAGATAGGGATCCGATCTATAACCTAGCTCACGAATTCCACGATCATTTCAAGAATCAATTTGGGGGAATTGATTGCCGAACGTTGAATGTTCATGCTTTTGACTCACAAGAACACTTGAAAGGCTGTCTAAAACTTACCGGAGGAACTGCAAAGTTATTGATGGGGTTCATCCAAGAAAAAGGGTTAGTTGACGGTAATTTCTCCTGGCCAGTTATAGCGAATTGAAGTAAGTAGGGCGACACACATTAGTCTAGAGTGAAACGGTTAAGGTACGTTCGATGAAAAGAGGTTGCACATTAATATTAATGTGTAACCTCTTTTCATAGTGTTAGAGATTTTTGAGGTTAGCAGTGGCTTCAGGGCTCAAAATAGCCAACTAGAACCTCTAAAACATATGTTAAAAGACTATATCCCTTGAACATGTGGGTGTATAATACCTTTATGCGCTTAATCTAAGAAGTATTTTAAAACCATGAGGTGATTTAGTGGCTGGTAGAATTATTGCTAGATACACTCTGCTGGGCATAGCTTTTGGATTGATTTTTCCAATATCCGCCCTACTTCTAGAAATTCACACCACCCGGCTGCCTTTCGAAGCAAACAGCATAATCCAGGCCCACATTCAGAATAAGTTATTCTTCATGATTGACACTGCTCCCATTTTTCTGGGGCTGTTTGCGATGATGGCTGGAGTGATTCGAGCCAGTGCAAAGCGTTTGAGCATTGCGACTGACAAACTGGAGAAGGTTCGAGAAGAATTAGAAGCGACCAATCAAGAAAGCTATTACAACTCCATTACAGATGCTTTGACGGGCCTGCCAAATCGGAGGCGTTTGGATGATTTTATGAAAACAACCCTACAACTTGCACAAAGAACTAATTCTCCCATCTCCGTGATGATGGCGGATATAGACCATTTTAAAGCCTACAACGATCATTACGGACATTTGCAGGGAGACTCCTGCCTAAAGGCAATCGCAACGGCGCTAAGCTCTACCATCAAGAGATCCGTCGATCTGGTTGCTAGATATGGGGGCGAGGAATTCGTAATAATACTTGCTGATACTGATTCTGTAGGAGCTGCAATTATGGCGGAACAGCTTAGAGCCTCCGTTGAGGCCTTGGCTATTCACCACGAATTTTCTCAAGCATCCAGTGTCGTTACAATTAGTATAGGCTATTCAACGGTTGAAACCACTGCAGTGCCCTTCGATATGCTCCTTGATCAGGCTGATCAAGCTCTGTATCGGGCAAAAAGAGGACGTCGTAATTGTTGCATGAAGTTATCCATAGCGAAGGTAGACAGATGATAACAGTTTGAAGGCACTCCACCTAATAATAACGAATGAGAAGGTAAACGGCTGAAATTACAATAGAGAGAAGCATGATGGGAAAGCCTACTTTCAGGAATTGAAGATAGTGTATTTTGGTACCATTTTGCTCCGCAATTCCAGCCACGATGAGATTGGCAGAGGCTCCAACTAAGGTTCCGTTTCCTCCTAGGCAGGCCCCTAAAGCTAAGGCCCACCAGAGAGGTTGTGTTTGTGCTGGAGTGAACTGACTGAGTAAGGCCAGTTTTTGGATTAGTGGAATCATTGTCGCAACGAACGGGATATTGTCTAGGAAGGACGAGAGAAGCGCCGATATAAAAATAATTAACATCGCCATGAGTAGAGGATCACCTTGAGTCAAACCCATGCTCCACTCTGCCAGACGGTCGAGGACTCCAACTTCGATAAGGCCTCCGACAAGCACGAACAATCCAGCAAAGAAGAAGAGTGTCGGCCATTCAATCGACAAGAAAACCTCTTCGGGCTCTTCGTGGGCCCAGATCATTAGGAGCATGGCCCCGCTGAGGGCAATCGTCGCTGTCTCTAGATGAAGAATGGAATGGAGCGTAAAGCCCAAGATGACTAAGCTCAACACTAAAAGACTTTTGTTGAGTAAGGTAAAGTCCTTAATTTCGTCCCATTCGTCTTGAGCCAATAGTTTGGCTTTTAGAGCATCTTTTGTTACTAGTTTACGACGGTACAGAAGGTAAAAGATATATAAAGTAACCACTATAATGACGAGAACAATCGGAGTGAGATTCATAATAAAATCCATAAAACTGAGACCGGTTTGTCCTGCAATGATAATATTAGGGGGGTCTCCGATGAGCGTTGCCGTGCCACCAATATTACTCATGATAATCTGACTGAAGAGGAAGGGGATTGGATCGACCTCTAATTGTTCGGCAATGGAGAGGGTTACTGGAACAATTAATAAAACAGTTGTCACGTTATCCAAGAGTGCGGATAGTAACGCTGTGAGCAAGGATAAGGCAAGCATGAGTAAAAGAGGATCGCCTTTTACTTTTTTACTCACCCAGATGGCGAGAAAAGAAAATATTCCTGATCGTCGAGTTAGATCAACGATGATCATCATCCCAATTAAGAGTCCCAGAGTATTCCAGTCAATGTGATGAATCGCCATTTCCTGAGTAAGAACACCGGTTAAGATGAGTAAGGTGGCACCGAAAACCGCGATCACTGCGCGAGGAATTTTCTCTGAAATGATAAAGAGATAACTGACTATAAAGATACCGACAGCGATGCCAATGAGCATTAATACACCCCCATAACGAATAATTTAATATTCCCGAAAATAAAAGAGAGTAGTCTTACGACTACTCTCCCCAGAGAAGTTCAATGCTTGTAGACTGGCGATCTTAGCTTAAGTTAAGCCTTAGACCCATGACTTTAGCGTCCTCCGCTTTCGCGAAGTTTACCCCAACCGACAGATAATTATTAAATTCAGAACAACACATAATATCGTATAAGTATATCAACAAGGGGTAGTAATCGTCAAGGTGAGACACGGGAACCTGTCTTGGTTATCCGTGGTTCTTAGCGCCGCCGATGTGGAAATGAGAGCGCTCATGAATGAGGTTTACATCTAGGAGTAGTTCACGGTCACTAAAGATTTCGAACGGTGTGCCATCAGCTGCGACTGTGTGGTTTTCGCGCAGGACAATCACACGCTGAGCAATTTCTTCCACGATCGATAGGTCATGTGTTGCAGTAATAATTGTTTTTCCTGCGTTTTGAAGGGATGCTAGAAATTCCACAAGCCAGAACTGGGTGCGCGGGTCAAGCCCATTTGTCGGTTCATCAAGAAATAATACTTCAGGATTGGCGGTAAGAACACATGCCAAAGCAACCTTCTTTTTCTCCCCTCCACTCAGCTTATAGGGAGGGCGGTCTAACAGGGGTGTGATGCCTAGCAGGTCAGCGGTTTCGATAATCCTCTGTTCTACCTGTTCGGCAGAAAGGCCCAGCTGCAGGGGTGCAAAGGCTAACTCATCCCGAACAGTGGCCGAGAATAGTTGGGCATCAGAATTTTGAAAAATAAAGCCCACACGTTGGCGGAACTCCGATAAGAAAGCAGGATCTTGCAGTTTTTTCTCTGTAAGTTCCTGTCCAAAGGCCGAGATTTGGCCGGACGTGGGATGAACAAGTCCAGCAAGAATCTTTAGTAATGTGGACTTCCCACTTCCATTGGCTCCGAGAATAACAAGGTTTTGCGCTGGGTAGAGTTGAAGATTAATATCGGATAGAACCGGATGGCCAGGAATATAGGCGTAGGAAACGTCCGCTAATTGGAATAGAGGGGCTGTTTGTTTAGACAAGATTTCATCCTCCTAAGACTTTGTCGGCAGCATAAAACGATAAACTTAACATAAGGCTGACGGCTATGCTAAAAACGTCCGTCCAGCGCAGTTGAAAACGCTGAAGGGTATAAATTTCACCAGTATATCCCCGCGCGATCATTGACGTATAGACTTCTTCACTCATTTGCAGAGATTTACCGAAAAGGTGCGCAATGGAAGAGCCCACGAAACGTCGCTGTTCTGCTCCAGAAGAATGACCTGCATCGCGGGCTTTGCGCGCTAGGAACATGTCTTCAAGGAGGGTGATCAGCACAAAAATATAACGATAGGTCATTTCCAGGGTAACGATGAAAATCTTAGGGACAAAAAAGGTGCGTAAGGCGCGTAACAGGTGGTTCCAACGCGTTGTTACGGTGAGGAGAACGGCAAGTGTGACCGAAATACCCACGCGGCTGATCAGCAGAAGTGCTCCCCAAAAACCCTGATAAGTGATCATTAATTCACGAGGAAAATGAAGCGGTCCGACATGGAGTGGGGCTGAAAAAGTCCAAAGGTTCCAGAGGGGGTCACCCGGTCGAACCCAATTGAATAAGGAAGGAAGGACCATGATTCCCGTAAACAGCGGAACAACAAACCAAACCCGCTGAATCAGAAAGAGAGCAGGAACCTTGGATAGCCAAGCAACGACTAGAATCACTAGGTAAACTGACCAAAGTAAGGGGAGATGACGAAGAAGATTCACGGTTATGAGAAGTGAAAAGATGGCCACGAGTTTCACCCTCGGATCTATGCTTTGCAGGAACCCTGAACGAAGAGCGATCTCCTCTGAATAGACGGACTCCCTTACAAAATCAATAATGCCTTTAAGCGTTTTTTGAATAAAATTGGATTGCTTTAGTTTTGAAGGGGAAGGCGCAAGGGGACTGTTCTTTTGAAGCCAAAGTGGGAGATCCATATTACTTATTTCCCTTTCATCCTTAAATGTCGGTTCTTTCTAAGATAACACGGTGGTTTAGAAGGGCCATGTCTTTGATTTTGGCCTGGATAAACATTTGTTTTCCGAAGATATCCATGAGTTTAAGACCGTTTTCGTATGGCTCAATGGTATCAACCGACTCCATGTACAATACTTCGTTTTCTCCATCTTTAAGGTAGGCATTGGCTTCACACATTATAGAAAACTCCCTCATTTTATAGATTAAGAATGGCTTAGATTACCATCCTCTTGAATAGCCCTTGAACCAGCGGTCATGAATATTATTGCCTTTTCCGGCAGGTTAAATGTGGGCTTCCCCTTTATAAAATAAAAGGCCATAGGAAGAATGACCAGACTTACTGTCTAGCCAAGACCTCCATGGCCTTTTATTACATAATGAATTGATCCTATATAAGTATTATTCTGCATAAAAGTGTTAATTCCTTCTAGACTTTTCTGTTACACGGAATTATTTAGCAGGAATTCGTCGAATGGATAGAGAATACATACAGCATAGACAAAGAAAAACATAACAAAGAAAAAAGAATAGTGCAGAGCAAGACTATGAAGGTGTTTGCAAAGACCACGGAGGTTTGACTTATTAGAGTCAACTTCGTGGTCTTTTTATTTAACGGTTAGGAAGCTGGATTGCGTTCATAGAAAATAGAACGACCCAGGGCTAAAAGTCATCATTAATTCAAATAATAGACAAAAGGAGTTTTAGTATGCATATTCCTGACGGATATTTAAGCCCCCAAACAGATGCCGTGCTTGGTATTGTTAGTGGAATTATGGTAGCACTGGCTGCCTCAAAAACGGCAAGTACCATTCGAGCTAAGTACATACCTATGCTTTCAGTCGGTGCTGCGTTTTCCTTCACCATTATGATGTTTAATATTCCCGTTCCAGACGGAACAACTGCCCACGCTGTCGGGGGATCGCTACTTGCCGTTATTTTAGGACCTTGGGCAGCCATGATTTCCGTGTCCATCGCCTTAATTCTTCAAGCGTTGTTCTTTGGAGACGGTGGTATCCTTGCTCTGGGCGCTAATATTTTTAACATGGCGGTGGTAATGCCCTTTGTGAGTTATGGAATCTATCAACTCATCGCTGGAAAAAGTGACACACTGTCCAAGCGTCGCATGATTGGAGCAGGAATTTCTGGCTTCATAGGGATCAATATGGCGGCACTTTGTGCGGCTATTGAGTTCGGCCTGCAGCCCGTGCTTTTCCATGCGGCTAATGGAATGCCTCTGTACAGCCCGTATGGACTTGCGGTAGCGATTCCAGCTATGGCCTTTGCACACATCATCATTGCTGGACCCGTTGAGGGAATTGTAACGGGCCTAGTAATTGCTTATCTACAACGTTCTAATCCAGTTCTCCTTCAAATGCGCAGTGATTCTGGAACATCAACCTCTTCCATCCATTACGGTCGCTATATATTTGGATTAATGGGTGTTGCCTTGCTTACACCGCTGGGTTTGCTGGCCTCAGGAACGGCCTGGGGCGAATGGGGTGGCGAAGAGTTGCAAGCTAAGCTTGGCTTTGTTCCTAGCGGTCTGGAAAGACTCGGCGTTTTCTGGAAGCGTGTTTTATTCAAAGACTATGCGATGGGCGGGCTCAATCAATCATTTTGGCAACAAGCCTTTGGTTATATTCTGTCAGCCTTTTTCGCCTTGTTGGTGATTGGGAGCATTGGCTTTGTTATCCAACGTTTTGTCCGTAAATCATAGAAACATGCTTAATATGTTTTAAGGGGTGGAAATGAACATGTGTACGCATTTCTAGGGAACAGATCTCGTGAAGGCCATTAGAAAATAAGTAAGGACAGTAAGGCTCCTGCAATAATAATCCACAGGGTATCTACTTTGGTGAATCTCTGTACTCCAAAAGCGGCCAGAGCCATTCCACAAGTGGGCAAATCGACTAACGAGCTACCTGTCAATTTGAAGATAACGGCCCATAGAGTGCCGAAAAATGCAGCGACAATTCCCCTAATAACCATTTTCACTTTATCGACCTTGCCGGCTCGATTATATAGGTCTGAAATGATATTTATCACCGCGAATGAAGGTAAATACATATTGGCCATAGCCAGTGCCGCTCCGAAGATACCTGCTACTTTATAGCCAATAAATGCCGAGATTACTGTGACCGGGCCGGGCGTTAGTAAGCTTAGCGCTAGAGCGACTCCAAATTCCTTGTCATTGACAAAGTGATATTGATTCACCATGGCGTCTTGAATGAACGGCAACATAGCATAGCCGCTCCCAAAGGTTAGGCCCCCGATCCCGAATAAGGAGTTTCCTAGATTTTGAAAGATGGGATTGCTGTAATTAACCATAAAGTTAATCACAAGTAGAACAGCAAGCAGCACTAACATAGTCACGTATTTTTTCTTACTGAATTCAAACTTAATGGCTGAAACGGCTCTCTGAGAAGGCTTCTTTGCAACCCAAAACTTCTTATCCATCACAGCTTTCCAACCAGAGAATTTAATAGTTAGGAAGGCAAACACTAAACTTACCGCTCCAGCAGCAACTAGAAGCGCAAAAATATTTACCTTCAGAAAATACACCATAACAAACCCACCAGCTGCTAGAATTGTCAACTGCGGGGTGTTTACCCCCTTTTTCCAGAGGTCTATAATGGTGTTTAAGACAAGACCCACAACTAAAGCCCCGACTCCTTTAAATAGCGAGGAGACTAAAGGAACATCGTTATAGTTTAGATATAGATGAGCAAGAAAGACCATGGACACAAAACAAGGAATCACGAAAAAGATACTAGCCACTAAGGCGCCTGGAAAACCCCTTAGGAAATAGCCTATGTAAGTGTTTAGATTTACGGCAGGTGCCCCTGGTAAGAGCTGCGAAAGGGCTAAACCGTTCAGGTATTCCTCATCGGTCATCCAGTTTTTCTTGTCAACCAAAGACTTTTTCGCTTCCCCTAGAGCGGCTAAACTATAAGACACAAGTCCTATGTGAAGAAAAACCTTAGCTATTTCGAAGAGGCTAACAGACCTCGGTGGTCCGAACGGTTGCTTAATCTCATTTCCCGTATTCTTTTCCATGAATTAAACCTCCCTCATCAAACAACCGTTTAAACAATCCTTCGTAATGACCTGCTCGCCGTTTAAACCTTGAAGATTTTTCTTTTTAACATTTCCTGCATAACTAATCCGGCAATAAAACCTATTCCCATATTCCATAGAGAGAAACCCGCAGTGACTAATAACGTATAATAGTCACTTTTTTCTCGGCCTACATCACGAGCAGAAACAGCTAGTTCCAACCCGGCAAAGAATAAAATTACGCCTAGTACACTTGCTGGGAAAATCTTAAACAACAGTAAAATTGAACTACTGAAACACAATCCAACGGTGAGTAGGATCCCCCCTAAAATGACGAGTGAACCACCAGTACGAGCACCAAAACGAACATGTCCTGCCATTCCACCAGCACCATGACACATGGGTATTCCCCCAAATATAGGAGAAATCAGGTTCATTATCCCTTGAGAGATGGCTATTTTCTTTTCGGTCACTGGATGTTCGGGGAATAATCTATTATTTTCGACTGTGATAGCAATCACCGCATTGCCAAGCGTTAATGGTATTTGGGGAATGCCGAGAACGAGTGTACCCGTTACGAAGTCAGACCATGTAATGTGACCTAAAGCAAACTGTGGAAGTTGAAACGATAGATGTATCGTCGCCAATTCTTTCAAAAGTCCGGGGTCCTTGACAAGAGCCGCAATAATTCCAAAGATAATTAAGGCAAACATAGCTGGAACACGTTTATTAGTAAGGAGTAAAAATGTGAGTAGTAAGGCAATAATAGCTACGATGAAATCTGTTTTCATCATTTTAGTGCCTTCCATAATGAAAAGAAGGCCAAGTCCCAATACTATTCCCCGAATAACGGGTTTAGTCGCTATTTTAGAGACATAGTTGAGGGTACCCGTTAGTCCTAAGATCAGCCAAAAAAGACCTGTGAAAATACCGGCTCCCCATACCATTCCAGGCGTAATAACTGCGGCTTGAGTAATAGCAGCACCGCCAATAGCTTTCATGGGCTGGATAGGAATGGGTGTTTTATAATACAGCCCAGAGCCAATGAGCAAAATTCCAAACATAAATAGAACACCTAAGGGGTTCAGCTTCATAATTGTGATATAACCGACTATAAATGGGATGAGTGTCCCAAGGTCACCAAAAGCGCCGGCCCACTCCGAGCGATCATAACGGTTACCAGGTTTTTGAGCTGATTGTTTTGTTTCCTCGGTAGTCTTAGGCATTGTATCAACCTCCACCCTATTAATTTAGATCATGCAATCATTAGCAGGGAATAAGACCACATTCCTCAAGAATTGAAGAACCTTCTGGCCCAGTAAGGATATCAACAAACGATCGAGCCAGCTCTGGATTTAGGCTATCCCTAGAGATTCCAATCGCAAATTCTATGGGTTTACCGTGCATGATGATGTTTTTCCCAGGAATCTTACTTTCAACGGTTACAGCAGCCTGGTCATAAAAATTGGCATGAGCAGGATTAGAAAGGTTTATCTTTGAAGGAAGGACTATATAGGGAAGCCCTAACTGTTTGGCCTCCGAGGAATAAAGAAAAGCATAATCAACTTTTCCTGTAAATAAAGCTTTCGCAAGGTCTAATGATTTAGGATGAAGTGAGTAAGGAATACAGGCGCCTTCCAGGGCCTCGTATAAACCGGACCTGCCATAAAACTTTTCAGCCAATTGCCAAACCATCAGTGTTCTGTAACCGCAAGGATCAAGATGATGGTCAGAACGCGCAAAATCAACGTGTGGATTAAGTAACGTATCAACCCAATTGTCTTCAGTAATCGTCTTGCTTCCCCTGGAAGTTCGATCATATCCAATGACGAGTTGATCAGCGGCGAAGATAAAGTAGTTTCCCACCAGATCGGGAACCAGCAACTCAGCAAATAAGGCTTGGTCAGCTAGCACAATCACGTCATAATGCTCTCCCGATAATAACCGTTTGGCGCCCTCTCTTGATCCGGCCCCTTTAATCTCAACATTGAGACCGGTGTTCTGTTTTATCAATATTTCCAGACAATCTTCGACCACTCGCTGCAGAGCTCCCGCATGGATAATTTTCAGAGACTTTTTATCACCCATCATTGCTTATCTCCTCCTTCATCCAGCTTAGATAAGGATTCGTCAAATTGGGAATAGCTCCTCAGGAAATTCTCTAACTTCGCTTTTTGCTCAGCAAGATAAGCGGACCATACTTTTAGAGCCTCCAAGCCTTGGGGAATCAATTCATAAAGTCGCCTACCTGGGCCTGACTCCCCAACTTCCCAATGAGATCTAATTAAACCATCCTTATCCATACGCCTCAGATTTCGATAAACGGTGGCTGGGTCGGCTTCTCCGGTTTTGAACGCTGCCTCATTGAGGCGTTGAATTAACTCATATCCGTGAGATGGCTGTTGTCCTAAAAGGAGAAGTAATTCGGCTTGAATCGTCTGATCAATAGGAATCGTTAATTTGAATTTTCGTATCATCTCTTCGTCCATAGATATATGTTCACCTCAGTTACCTTCACTGTGCATATAGCTTCAATATATACCTATTCTACAGCTTGCAATAATTTCCTCTTAACGGCAAAAAGAATCGTCTGAAAGTTATAAAATTAAGGCTAATTATGATAAGATGATTAATGATTATAAACTAGGAAAGAAACAGATTTTCAAATGACTATAAATTAATGGATAAATAAATTAAAGACATAGAGATAGATTTTTTGAAGAGAGAGGGTGTCCAATGCCTACTAAAAATGATGTCGAACGTGTCTTGGAGAACCGGGATTGGAAACAACTTAACATCTGGGCGAAAGAAAATAAGAATGTCTATCGACAATTAATGGCGCGCATCTATGTTAAGGATGGCCTTGTTTTCTGGCGGGCGGTCGAAGCTTTAGGGGTTTTCGCTCGTACCATTGAGCAAGACGACCGGAAGTATGCCGTTGAACTCGTGCGTCGTTATTTTTGGATGTTGAACGATGAATCCGGGGGAACGGCTTGGAACGCCTCTGAGGCTATTGGAAGTCTTCTGGCTCATTGTCCAAATACCTGCGGTCATTTTAATTGGATGCTTTCTGGGCTGTTAGAAGATGAAAGTTTAAGCGAGGGTGCGCTGTGGGGACTAGCACAACTAGCACAGAACGCGCCCCATCTAATAGATCCGCTCGAGGAGAGGATCAGACCTTTCTTAGAATCTGAGGACTCGCTAGCTAGGGGATTCGCTGCGTTCATCTATGAGTTGATGAGAATCTCACAAAATGGCCTGGATCTAAAACGCGAAGAGGGGCTTAAGTGGAGTGTCCCTCTTGATCTAGACACCCGTTTAAAGAACGATCAGAATCAAATAGAAATCTATCAAGACGGTCAACTCATTAGTTACCAAGTTCAGGAACTTTGGAGTGCGCAGACCGTTTCTTTTTGGACGGAGCGAGTGACCATCAAAGACCTCGAGGTTGAGCTAACGGTTGCTTCGACTGAGATGGGATTATGCTGGCTAGGACTTGGGCCGTCAATTGAAAATGAGGAGATATTGCGTACTTGGACGTCACGCTGGCTACCAAAATACTTCTTAATTCGGAAGCGAGAGCCCAATAGTGAGGCTATTCTTCAACTACAAGAGTACCTTGCTGAAAAACGCAAGGAATTTACAATCCCTCTTCATCAGATTGGAACACCTTTTCAGCGTCAGGTTTGGCACGAACTTCTGCGTATTCCGTTCGGAGAGACACGTAGTTATGGTGAAATAGCGACAAAAATAAAAAACCTCAAAGGGCAGAGAGCCGTGGGCATGGCTAACCATAGAAATCCTATTGGCGTGATAGTGCCCTGCCACCGAGTCATCGGTAAAAACGGAAATCTTACGGGCTATGCCGGAGGTTTGGACATTAAACAAAGGCTCTTGGAGCTGGAAGGGGCTATTTTGCCATTGATCAGTGACACAACTCATAATAAAAGAACAGACAAGGAAAACACGGAAGAGTCCCTCTTTATGGGGGTAGAACATATTGGGATTAAGGCCTTAGAGATGGAGAAGGCCATCCAGTTTTACGTGCAGGTACTGGGTTTTGAATTTTTATACCGCATTAAACCTGGTAAGGTAGAATTGGCTTTTTTAGATTTAGGGGGTACGATCGTGGAACTGGTCGAAGTGGCTGAGGGTGCTCGTTATGAGGATGGGGTGGTGAACCACTTGGCGATCAGGGTAGCGGATATTTTTAAAGCCATTGAGCACTTAAAAGCTCAGCAAGTGGAGCTGAGCTCCTCTGAGCCAATGGCTTTGGGTGAAGGACGGTTTAATCTCTTCTTTCGCGGCCCGAGCGGAGAAAAACTTGAACTATATCAGGGGTAGAAGGCATTGACTTAAATGTTTGGCGATAATTTTCAAAAAGAATGGAATTAAAGATATGGAAAAGCGATATCACACCTTTAATGCACAGCTGCGGGAAAGGTTCGGAGGAAAAATATTTAAGGTCCCCTTGGATGCTGGATTTACGTGTCCAAACCGAGATGGGACGCTGGGAATCGGCGGGTGTGTCTACTGTAGCGAGCGAGGCTCCGGGGATTTTGCAGGAGATCAGAGGTTATCGATTCCCGATCAATTTATTGAAGTGAAGGAACGGATGAAGAGAAAATGGCCCAATGCGCAGTATATCGCATATTTCCAAGCGTATACCAATACCTATGCTCCGATAAAGCGGTTGAAAGAGGTGTATGAAGAGGCCCTGGCACAGGAGAATGTTGTCGGATTAGCCATCTCAACAAGGCCTGACTGTCTACCGCAGGAGGTTCTTCAGTATCTTGAGGAACTAAACCGGAAAACCTATTTATGGGTGGAATTGGGGTTGCAAAGTAGTCATGATCGGACGCTGGAATGGATTGGGAGGGGGCATGATTATGCCCAATTCCTGAAGGGCTTTGAGCAGTTGCACTCCAGAGGAATACGAGTTTGTGTCCATATAATCCTTGGTCTGCCTGGAGAAACGATGGCGGAGATGCTACAAACTGCGCAAACGGTGGCCAAACTGCCTTTAGAGGGAATTAAGATTCATCTAATGCATGTTTTGAAGGGGACTGCGTTGGCAACAATGTATCAGCGAGAGCCGTTTGAGCTTATGACGAAAGAGGCCTATGTTTCGCTCGTTGTCGATATACTAGAGATCCTACCTTCAGAGATGGTGATTCATCGGTTAACCGGAGACGGTCCACCAGATGAGCTGATTGGACCTCTCTGGAGTCGCAAAAAATGGGAGATCCTTAATGCGATCGATGCTGAGTTAGAACGGCGAGATTCATGGCAAGGAAAAAAGGCAGAGATAAAAGATAGCGATCTCGAAAGATCGCTACAAGAAGGAGAGTAGGAGATTATGGCCTCAAGGTAGGCCTTAACGACAGGGACGGGTAAATGTTTGGGTTAGAAATGATCGTGTTTCTTGGTTCGGGTGGAGAAAGTTTGACGCCGGGGGCCAAGTTCAAGTACCGTTGCAAATCTGAATTGGCATCAAGGATCAGTTGGGCTATTTGGTCGTTATTGAGGCGTTCTGTCATGTTACACAGCTCCCTTCAAGGTGGCTTTTCCTATGAGTTAGGGTGTTTCATACTGAACGTATTTTCCTTCCCAAGTACGCAAAACCGCTTTATTTTCTTTAAGGGACACGAGGTATTGAGGCGTAATAGGCGTCTTGCCGCCACCTTTTGGGGCATTAATAATATAAGTTGGTACAGCAAGTCCTGACGTATACCCTCGTAACTGCTCTATAATGGCGATTCCGTCTTGGATTGGAGTCACGAAATGACGGGTCCCTTTGACGTTTTTAGCATGGAAGATATAGTAGGGGCGAACTCTGATCTTGAGTAGTTCTTGATTGAGCTTTTTCATGACTTCTGGCGTATTGTTAATGCCCTTGAGCAGAACAGCCTGATTGCCTAGGACCACACCGGCTGCAACGAGTTTGTCAGCCGCATTTTTAGCGTCTTTGGTAATTTCTTTCGGGTGGTTGAACTGAGTATTGATGTAAATTGGAGGGTATTTTGCCAAGACTGCACATAACTCATCCGTAATGCGCATGGGTAGAGTGACTGGAGCTCGTGTCCCAAGGCGCTTGATTTCTACATGGGGAATGGCATGAAGTTCTCCGAGTAGCCAATCTAAGGTTTCATCACTAAGCAGCAAAGCATCGCCCCCGGTCACTAAGACATCTCGGATTTCGGGGTTTGCCCGAATGTAGTCGAGGGCTGCTTCAAGCTGAACTCGTGGTGAGTGTGTATCTGTTTCCCCAATATTACGCCTGCGTTGACAATGTCGGCAGTACATAGCGCACATGTTGGTGACATTAATGATGAGTCGATCTGGGTAACGCCGCGTTATGCTGGGAGCGGGAGAGGTGATTTCTTCTCCCATGGGATCATCTTCACCAAAATCTTCGACCAGTTCTTCGAAGGTGGGTAATCCCTGGAGGCGGATAGGATCGAAAGGATCGGTATCATCCATTAAACTGAGATAATAAGGTGATACAGCCCAGCGAAATGTTTTCCCTACACGTTCAATTTCCAAACGTCGCTCGGTTGTTAAGGGTAGTAGAGAAGCGAGGACATGGGAGTCTGATATTCTGTGCGCCATTTGCCAATGCCAATCTTCCCAGTCTTCAAGCGTTGCACTAAAATAGTTTAGAAGCGTTGAACGACGAGCTTCGTACATTTCTGAACATGATAATCCCGTCGGAATCGTCTTAGATTGCTGGAGATAAGGGACGACCATCTGTTTAAGTTCTCCGGCTCGTTGCAGTGCATATTGACGAAAGTCTTCTGGACGGTTTTGTAGTTGAACAGACATTCATATCCCTCCTCGTATTTAGTTTTCTGGCTTGTCTAGTCGGACTAAGGGGGATAATAAGAGCCGTATTTTTGGACAATAAAGGAACCTTTCAGTCGGGTTCGAGCGCATGCTCCTAATAATTTAGGTCGATTCACCCCAAGAATGGTTCCTTGATTAATTGTTTTTTAAATTCAGCAATTTCGTTACATTATCCTACTAACAACCTAATAATATCATGCAGGTTGTTTCCCGTCAATAGCATGGTGCCACTAAGATGCAGCTATGTTATAATAGAGCAAATGGGGTAAGGGGTTGAAGGTAATGGATCAAGCACGCTATCAGGAAATTGCCATTGATATAGCTCATGCAGTCATGATGGGGGAATACCATGAAGGGGTGAAGATTCACGGCCGTTCTACTTTAGCCGGTCGTTATAATGTCTCACCTGAAACCATTCGTAGGGCGATCGCAATCTTGCAAAATGTTGGTGTCGTTAGGGTGAACCAAGGAGTAGGAATTACAATAACGTCAAAAGATATGGCCGAGAGATTTATTAAATCACTCGATCAAAAAGGAGAAATTAAAGTCTTTCTAGAAGACCTAAAAGGTCTCATGGATGTAAGGCGTGAAAATGATGTAAAGATTGAAAGCCATCTGAACAAACTACAGGGCTATGCAGACCGCATCATGTCCCGTTGGATGGATGTGGGGGAAATTCAAATTGGAAAGACTTCACCAGCAATTGGAAAGACCTTGAAGGAATTACAAGTTCGTGAGCGTACTGGAACGACGATTGTAGCGGTGGTTCGAGACGGCTTTGAACAGTTTTCTCCGGAAGCAGCGTTTGTTCTCCGCAGTGATGACGTGCTACTGGCGGCAGGTTCGCCCAAGGGACAAGAAAAGTTGCAACAATTAATTACATGATTTGGAGTTATGCAAATGTATCCTGGACTTGATATTATTGAAATCGAGCGAGTGGTTATGGCATTCAAACGGCAACCCAAATTATATGAACGTCTTTTCACGACTCGAGAGCGAGAAAACTTAATCAACAAAGGCGTTCAGAGTTATGCAGCCCGTTTCGCCGGAAAAGAGGCTGTTCTCAAAACCTTGGGGACAGGTCTGCGTGGTTTGACTTGGCATGATATAGAAATCTTAAGTGATCCAAGTGGAGAACCGTTGGTCTATCTAAGTTCTAGAGCCATGGATTTGGTAGTGCACCGCGGCGGATCCCAAGTGCGAGTTAGTTTATCCCATAATCGAACACAGGCGATGGCGTTTGCGATTTTAAGCTGAAGGTTTAGAAACGGAGGTGGGAAAGGTGCGTGTGGTCAACGCGGAACAGATGCGGCAGATTGAGCAGAAAGCCATTCATCATTATGGTATTCCAAGTTTGCTCCTGATGGAGAATGCGGCCTGGGCAGTTGTCGAAGAAATACGAAGTTGGTGTCTTAAGGGCGACAAGGTGGAAGAGAATTTAAGTGGCCTAAAAGCAGTGATCTTAGTGGGTAAGGGTAATAATGGCGGTGATGGCTTGGCGGTTGCACGACACTTAGTTTTCCGAGGCATGGATGTCACCGTCTTTTTGTTTGCTGGCTTAAAGGATTTAAAAGGAGATGCAGCCTTAAATTTACGCCTTTTTCAAGGAACAACAGGCAGATGTTTTGTGATTGAAGGAGAGAAGCAACGTCGTTTGACACGTTTAGCCCTGGCCCAAGCGGACGTCGTTGTGGATGCATTATTTGGAATTGGGATGCGTGGTGCGTTGCCTGGTTTAGTCGAAGAATATATTGATGAAGTGAACCGTGCTGCGGGATGGGTGGTTTCCATTGACATTCCCAGTGGGGTGGAGGCGAATACTGGTAAGGTTTATCGTACTGCGATTCACGCTCAAACGACCGTTACTTTTGGTCTCCCAAAATGGGGTCTTTTTCTCGGCGAAGGGCCAGACTATAGTGGAAGGGTTGTTGTAGATCCTATTTCTATTCCTGCCTCGTACCTTGAGGATGAAGTAATTTCCACGTTTGTCTTAACGGATGATGAGGTGCGCAAAATGCTACCTATCCGCAGTCTAAACGGTCATAAAGGAACTCATGGCAAGGGAATTCTGGTGGCAGGGTCTAAAGGGATGGGAGGGGCAGCTGTTTTAGCGGGGCGGGGGGCTTTGCGTAGCGGGTTAGGGCTGTTGCAAATAGTCGTTCCCCAGGGAATTGCCCAAGAAGTGGATACCGCCATCACGGAGGCGACGATCTGGTCTGCTCCGGGGGACGAGAGCCTGAACGAAGAAGCTTGGCCGGTGATCTTAAAACAAGTTAAGAGCGCCCAAGCCCTGGCAGTTGGTCCAGGATTAACCCAAAATCCCGAGTTTATCTCAGTGTTAGGCGAGATCTTGAGAAGCCTAAGTTGTCCGGTGGTTTTGGATGCAGATGCCTTGAATCAGATTGCCTCGAACCCCAGCTTACTGGGCATGAGAAATGGCCGAGGTCCGCTAATTCTTACCCCCCATCCGGGTGAAATGGCTCGACTTTGCGACTGTAGTATTGAAGATGTTGAGCGTAATCGACTTGATCTTGTGGTGGCGAAAGCCGTTGAATGGGAAGCCGTCATTGTCTTAAAAGGGTCTGTGACCATCATCGCTTCTCCAGACGGTCGTGCTTTTTTTAACCCAACGGGTAATCCAGGACTTGGAACGGGTGGAACGGGGGATGTGCTCACTGGATGCATTTTGGCCTGGCTGGCACAAGGGGTTGCACCGCTGGAAGCGGCGTGCCTGGGCGTATATTTACATGGGAAAGCAGCAGACCTCTTAGCCGAAGAATTTGGGTGGTCGGGCTTCACAGCATCAGAAGTGGCTGATAAGCTCCCAAAAGCGAGACGGGAGCTGGAACTTAAGCTAATAATATAGGGATGAGGGGATGAGTTTATGGGGTTGCGACAGGTTTGGGCTGAGGTAAATCTCCAAACGCTGAAAGAAAATTTTGTCAAGCTTCAGGCGTATACTCGAAGTGAAATGATGCCAATTGTCAAGGCGGATGCTTATGGACACGGTTTGATCCCCGTTGTAAAAACGCTGCTTGCGTGTGGCGCTAAGCGTTATGGCGTCGCTTTATTGGAAGAAGCCTTAGAGCTTAAAGCCGTGTTTCCCGAACTGACGGTGCTGGTGTTGGGGGCGATCGAGCTGGACGAATGGGAGACGGTGGTTCAGGAAGACATTATCCCGGCTATTTTCCAATTGTCCCAGGCCCAAGCCCTCTCCGAAGCAGCCGTGAAACAAAACCGAACGGCCAGATTACATATAAAGATTGATACAGGAATGAATCGGATCGGATTTCGAGAGAGAGACTTCGCGGATATCATGAAAATTGCAGCGTTACCGAATTTGCTTATTGAAGGGATTTTTACCCACTTTGCTACGGCAGACCAAAGAAATCTATCGTTTGCCAGGGAACAACTCAACCACTTTCAAGCATTTTATGACAAGCTGAAGAAAGCGGGGTTGACGATTCCGATTCGTCATGCGGCTAACAGTGCGGCAATCCTTCAGTTCCCAGAATCTCATTTCGAGTTAGTTCGTCCGGGAATTAGCCTGTATGGACTTACGCCTTCTTCTCAGGTTAGTGGAGCTATCGGGTTGGAACCCGTGATGTCTTGGAAAGCGAAAGTTTCTCATGTCAAAAGTATCAAGGCAGGAGAGAGTGTCAGTTATGGCCGCACATTTCAAGCCGCTTACCCAACACGCGTTGCCACAATTCCTGTCGGATATGCGGATGGCCTTCGCAGGGCACTGTCCAATCAGGGAGAAATGCTCATTCATGGGAAACGTTCCACGATGATCGGCAGGGTCTGTATGGATCAAACTATGCTGGAAGTGACTAAGATAACGGGCGTAAAAGTAGGCGATGTGGTGACGATCTTGGGGAAAGACTGTCTCTTATACACA
>DHWG01000039.1:35030-35312 GCA_002413075.1 Desulfosporosinus sp. UBA5188
GTGGTGACGATCTTGGGGAAAGATGGTTATGATAAAATTACTGCGACAGAAATGGCTGAGTGGATCGGAACCATTAGCTATGAAGTAGTCTGTGGAATATCTAAACGAGTGCCCAGAGTATATCTTGGTCCAACGGAGGAATAACTAATACTAGGATCTTTTGGTTCTCTAAAAAAGCTCACATTAAGCCTAAATGTGAGCTTTTTCTCTGATACACGAAGAATTTATCCAAAAATACATAATACATTGAAGCTTTCTGTTATTATAAATCTATGAATATGT
>DHWG01000066.1 GCA_002413075.1 Desulfosporosinus sp. UBA5188
CTTCTAATTGAAGAAGATGATTCGCTCATTGTTTTTGTGCAACTCTGGCGAGTTTCTCTCATTGGCTGTCCTTGTTGTTTAGTTTTCAAAGACCATTTTATTGGTATGTATTTCCTGCGCCCCATTGGGCCGGATCTGCATCTTAGCATTTTCAACTCGCATTGTCAACAACTAATTTTTTTCACTCAAACGATTACTTACCGCACTGGTTACAATCTTTAAGTATATGTTTTGCGGCACTTAAATATACTAACATTTCATGACTATATTGTCAACTACTTTTTTGACCAATGTTGCTTAATTGCTTTTAGGTAAGAATAATAACCATTGATCGCGAATCAGAGTATCAAACTTGATGATCCATCATCAAGTTTGATACTGGTCACTCTACTGATTGAATTTTATTAGATAATAATTTTTCTTCCCTCGGCGTATGACAAGATACTTCCCATCTAGACGTTCTATTTGAGGGACAGATGTTTCTACATCCGTAACCCGAATATCGTTAATATAGATTGACCCACTCTCTATAGCTTCTCTAGCTTGACGTTTAGAAGTGACTGCTCCCGCTTGAATCAGCAAATCAACAATCCCTATTTGAGGATGATCGATCGTTGCCGATGGTACTTGACTAAACCCTTCCTCAACTTCCATAGCAGACAGTTTACTAAGACCTCCTCCGAAAAGGGCCTTCGAGATTCTTTCTGCTCGGTCAAGAGCGTCTTGTCCATGAACTATCCTCGTCACTTCGACCGCTAAGGTCCGTTGAGCCGTTCTCTTTCCTGCTTCCTTTTCTATGCCTTCTTCTAAAACTGCAATTTCCTCTAACGTTAAGAACGTAAAGAATTTTATAAATTTGATAACATCCCGATCATCAGTGTTCATCCAGAATTGATAGAATTTATAAGGAGAAGTCTTTTCAGCGTCTAACCAAACGGTTCCCGATTCTGTCTTCCCGAATTTTACTCCGTCACTTTTCATGACGAGAGGCATGGTCAGTCCATACATTTCCTTGCCTTGATTGACTGAATTGCGTCGAATCAAATCAATACCCGCTGTGATGTTGCCCCACTGGTCACTTCCACCCACCTGCATTTCACAACCGTAAATTTCATTGAGTTTCAGGTAATCGTAAGATTGTAAGATCATATAGCTGAATTCGGTATAAGATATTCCTTTATCCATCCGTGTTTCTACTGAGTCTTTGGCTAGCATGGTCCCAACGGGAAAGTTCTTACCGATGTCTCGTAGAAATTCTATCACTTGAAGGGAGCCGAGCCAGTCGTAGTTATTTGCTAAAATCGCCGGACTTTCTTTGGTTTCGAAATCCAAGAAATGCTCAAGTTGCGCTTTAATCTTAGTTGCCCACTGTTCCACGACGGCTTGGGGATTTAGTGTGCGTTCCGCCACCTTACCACTAGGATCACCAATTAATCCCGTTCCTCCACCGACCAGAGCGATGGGTATATGTCCCGCTAGTTGAAACCGTTTCAGAACTAGGATGGGCAGTAAACTCCCAATGTGTAAGCTGTCTGCAGTCGGGTCAAAGCCACAATATAACGTGATTGGACCCTGTGCTAATCTTTTACGTAATGTTTCCTCATCGGTATGTTGATAGACAAGACCCCGATCCTGTAAATCCCTAAAAATGTCCATGCAGTTAATCCTCCTTATATTAATCATAAATCATCCAAAACCTTGAGTCTGATTGAGTCTGTGAAATAACAAAATCCCCCAACTCAAGGTTGAGGGACGAAAACACTTCCGCGGTACCACCCACATTGATGCCGATATGAATACGGGCATCCAGCTTAATCAGCGGTAACGAGCTGATCCGAGAGTTGTTAACTCTAGTCATGAGGTGTACCTCTTGGCTTCTGGGTCGGTTTTCACCCTTCACCGACTCTCTGCAACCTACGCCAAGTCTTTTCTCAATCATACCATTCTCACTATTTACATAACCTTCTATAGGATATTATATCGTGTCTAAGTCGAGCTCGCAACTAATCTAATGGTTTCCTTGGATTCATTCTCTTAAGAATTTCCTTACAAATATAGAAGTATGATATAATTCATTAAATTATAGATCAGGAATTGTTATAATCCTCATTCTTTTTACTAAATAGGAGGTTAAAATTATGCCATCATCCCAAAAACCCACGAAACCCCAGCGTCAAAAGCGCTTATCAAAAGGTCGGATCGTTCTCTTGTCGATGGTCAGTGTGATAACGCTTGCACTGATTGGCTCAGCAGTTTTTATTGGCTTTGCTGCGGCCACCACCCCAAAATGGGACCCTGCAGCGCTTCACGACCAAAAACAAACATCGTTCATTTTTGACATGAACAACACCCAGTATGCTTCACTTCACGGGGAGGAAAACCGTCAAACTGCCAAATCTTCTGATATCCCAGACCTTGTTAAGAAAACGTTTGTTGCTGTTGAGGACAAACGCTTTTATCAGCATTTTGGAGTTGATCCCATTCGGATTATTGGCTCTGCCTTAAATGATATTCGCTCTGGAAGTGCTAAAGAAGGGGCAAGTACCATTACCATTCAACTCGCCCGCAACGCTTTTATCCAAGATCCCACAGCTAAAACACTAACTCGCAAGATTCAAGAGGCAATTATAGCCATACAACTTGAGCATGAATACACAAAAGATGAAATTCTCACGTTTTATCTCAATCAAACGTTCCTTGGTGGAACGACATTTGGAATCCAGGCAGCAACCAAAACCTACTTTGGTGAAGATCTCAAGGATTTAAAACCTGATCAGGTTGCCCTGCTGGCCGGTTTACCGCAAGCCCCAAGTCAATATAATCCATATTTTCACCCCGAAGCAGCCAAAAATCGACGCAACATTGTCCTCGGGGTTATGAAAGATGCAGCAATTATTACCGCTCCAGAATACGACACTTATAAGGATACCCCATTTACCTATGTTGACACTATGAAGAAAAATTTTGGTGGAGCTCAGACAACTACAGTGGCCGCTACCACTGACAAATATCCAGCCTTTGTCAATACCGTCATTGAAGAGCTCGAGAATGATTATAATATTACTGAAGAGCAAATCTACAGCGGTGGTTTACAAATTTATACGACTGTCAATCCTAAAATTCAAGATTCGGTTGAGGCTGCGTTTGCCAACCCAGCCAATTTTCCCAAGGGTTTCGATAGCACGTTAATCCAAGGCGCTATGACGGTCATTGAACCTTCGACCGGCGCGATTCAGGCTGTGGCTGGCGGACGGGACTATAAGACTGGTGGCTTTAACCGGTCCACCGATGCCAAACGGCAACCTGGATCAACGATCAAACCTTTGGTTGTCTATGGACCGGCCATCGAAAAAGGTGGATACTTTCCAGGTACCGTTCTTGACGATATGCCTGTGACCTTCCCTGGAAACTATTCTCCGACTGACTTTGACACAATAGACAGAGGCTGGAAAGGCCTTATTACCATGCGCTATGCGCTTGAAGACTCTGTCAATGTTTATGCCGTCAAATTACTAAACCTCATCGGAATTAATGAGGGCTTTAATTTTGGTAAAAATAAGCTTGGTCTCCCTCTAGATGAGAAACTAGATAAAGGTTTGAGTTTGGCTCTGGGAACTACACAGGTGTCCACGCTAGATATGGCATCCGCTTATGGGGTTTATGCCAACAATGGCGTTAGGGTCACGAGCCATGCCATTGTCAAAGTCTTAGACGCTAAGGGCAAGACATTGATTACCCCTGCCATCACTAAAAACCGTGTTATGAAGGAAACCACAGCCTATATCATCAACGATATGTTACGAAGTGTGGTGACGAACGGGACAGGTACGAGTGCCCAAATTGGGAACTGGGCTGTTGCTGGCAAAACGGGTACTTCTTCCTTGCCTGAGAAAATAAAGAATAAAAATGGTAATACGGATGCCTGGTTTGCAGGGTATACCTCTAATTATGCAGCAGTTGTTTGGATGGGTTACGACAATAATGACGACCTACAACATTATTTGCATCAAATTCACGGCGGAAGCTTCCCCGCTCAAATCTGGAAAAACGTTATGACCGTCGCCCTGAAGGATCTCCCGGTACAATCAAAGTTTACAATGCCCTCAGGAATTGTTAGTGGCTCCTTTGATGCAAAATCAGGGTTGCTCCCCAGCACTTTAACTCCAACCCAATTTATTAAAACGGAGATCGCCGCCCAAGGAGATTTCCCCACTCGGGTTAGCGATGTATGGGTTCAGAAAAATGTTGATGCAGCGAATCCAGCCATGTTAGCGTCACCAACCTCAAAGAATTCTTTACTCAAAACGTTCTTGAATCTACCCGGCCGGAATCCGTCATGGACCTGGCCAGCCAATGAAGCTCCCTACAAACCACCTACAGCGACTGCTCCTGATTCAGTGGCTGTTCCAGATCCAACAACGGCACCTCCAACCGTGGATTTTGCGCTTCCCTCTCCCGTACTTGGCAAGGTCGACTATAAAGATAAAACGTTTAAAGCGATGATCCCCATGACTGTCCTACCAGAGAACAAGGGAGATTCCACTATATTTTATATGAGTCGTCCAGACAAGACCATTTTGGAAATCCCCATTAATCCTGCCAACGCAGAATCAACCTCCATTACCATTTCACTTGATGCAAACGGCAAACCTCCTGCTCCTGGTGATTATGTCTTCACAGCGGCTTTTAAAAACCGTAATGGAATAGGGACCGGGCCCGTTTCTGCACCTGTGACATTAACGCTCAAATAACTTTGATGGATCGTTATCGGGTAGGAGGCTACCCATTATTTGAATAGCCGACCTCCCACACCACCGTGCGTACCGTTCGGTACACGGCGGTTCCTCAGTTTACGCTGTAACTTGTCGGTAGTACTCTGAAAAGAATCCGAATCCGCTAATAACTTTGTTCGTTAGGGATTTGGATAGGATCGGGCTATTGGATGTTCTCCAATAGCTCTTTCTTGTGTTTGCATACTCCCATGCTTTCTGGACGCGGATCCCCAGTGATTTAAGCATTTTAAACTTTGTTCTCACTCGTTTCCATTGCTTCCAGTAGATCATGCGAATGCGCCTTCTCATCCATTCATCGGTTCCTGAAAGCAACGTCTTAATGTCAGCAATCTTGAAGTAGTTTACCCACCCAATGATAATGTTACTAAGAATTGGGCTAAGTGGGCCTCCCTGAGGTACGCCGACTTCTGTTTCTTCGAAGCTGTTCCTGACAATGACGCCTGCTCTCAAGTATTTGTGGATGAGCGATATGACTCGTCCATCTTTAATTGTCCTTGATAGTACTTCAATTAATTTACTTTGATTCACGGTATCGAAGTACTTCTCCTAATGTGATTTCTGTTCGTCAGACCAGAAGTTCGCCTCCGGTTTCCTTCAGATT
>DHWG01000141.1 GCA_002413075.1 Desulfosporosinus sp. UBA5188
CGTGAATTTACCGGATAAACACTAATCGCGAAAGGAGGGACCATAGTGGCTCGTCTGAAGGATAGATACGTTAACGAAATCGCTCCTGCTTTACAGCAGAAGTTTGCTTATACGAATGTCATGCAAATTCCAAAAGTGGATAAAATCGTTATTAATATGGGTGTTGGCGAAGCAGTTCAAAACTCTAAGGCCATTGATTCGGCTGTCGCAGACATGATGAAGATCTCAGGACAAAAACCAGTCGTCACGAAAGCTAAGAAATCGATTGCAGCATTTAAACTTCGTGAAGGAATGCCAATTGGGTGCAAAGTTACCCTACGCGGTCAACGAATGTATGAATTTATGGATCGCCTTTTAAATGTAGCCTTACCACGTGTTCGTGACTTCCGCGGTGTATCTGCGAAAGCATTTGATGGACGCGGTAATTACACCTTAGGAATCAAGGAGCAACTGATCTTTCCCGAAATGGAGTACGATAAGATCGACAAACTTCGTGGAATGGATGTAGTCTTCGTAACAACGGCCAGAACGGACGAAGAAGCTCGCGAGTTGCTTCGTGGATTCGGAATGCCGTACCGTGATTAGAGAAAAGGAGGTTCAAGAACGTGGCTAAGACATCAATGGTTGTCCGTCAAAATCGAGGACAAAAATTCGCAGTACGTTCGCATAACCGTTGCAAGCTTTGTGGGCGTCCCCATGCTTACATGCGGAAATTTGGAATTTGCCGGATATGCTTCCGGGACTTGGCTCATGCAGGGGAGCTTCCTGGAGTCACGAAGGCCAGTTGGTAAAACATTGTAAGGAAGGGGGACGACTGAAGTGTCAATGTCAGATCCGATTGCAGACTTTTTAACACGTATCCGCAACGCGGGAATGGTTTACCATGATAAAGTTGAGGTGCCAGCATCTCGTATTAAGAAAGAGCTTGCGGAACTGCTTAAAGCAGAAGGGTACATCAAAGATGTAGAATATATTGCGGACGACAAACAAGGTATGATTCGGATGTATATGAAATACGGTCCTAACCGTGAACGTGTTATTACCGGGCTAAAACGGATAAGCCGTCCGGGACTACGCGTTTATGCGAAAAAGGATGAAATGCCGAAAGTCCTTGGAGGACTCGGAATCGCAGTGATTTCGACGTCTAAGGGAATTATGTCAGATAAAAAAGCCCGTAAAGAGGGCCTTGGCGGAGAAGTAATCTCCTACATTTGGTAATTTCGCAACGGAGGTGCAGTGAATGTCCAGAATTGGTAAGCGCCCCATTGGGATTCCCAGTGGAGTCGACTTCAAAATAGAGGAAAATGTGGTCACAGTTAAGGGCCCAAAAGGAACCTTAACCAGAGAAATGCATGCATTAATGAACATTGTGGTCGAAAACTCACAAATCATTGTTACACGACCTGATGACGAACCGTTTAGCCGATCCTTACATGGCTTAACTCGTACCCTGATCGCCAATATGGTTGAAGGGGTTACGAACGGATTTACCAAAGGATTGGATATGGTCGGTGTCGGATATCGTGCGGCTAAAAAGGGTAATAAGCTGGTCTTAACGGTCGGCAAATCTCACCCAGTAGAACTAACTCCCTTTGAAGGCATTGACTTTGATGTTCCAGCTCCTAACAAGATTCTTGTTAAAGGGATGGATAAAGAACTCGTGGGCGCCTTCGCCGCTATTGTACGTTCAGAGCGTAAGCCTGAACCTTACAAAGGCAAAGGTATTCGCTACGAAGGAGAAATCGTCCGTCGTAAGGTTGGTAAAACTGGTGGTAAAAAGGGCGCCAAAAAGTAAACAAAATTAGGCAAGGGCCAAATCTCTTGCTCAATCGTGAAAGGAGTGTTCGCTTTGATTAAGCGCATTGATCGCAAAGCCCTTCGCATTAAAAAGCATAAGAGCATCCGCAAGGCTATTATCGGCATTGCTGGACGCCCGCGTTTGGCAGTTTTCCGGAGCTTGAATCATATCTACGCTCAAGTCATCAATGACGAGCTGGGGGTAACACTTGTCGCTGCTTCTTCCCTCGATCCTGAGTTCAAAGCAGCTGATTTGTCTGGTGGAAATACCGCTGGTGCTCAAAAGGTCGGCGAATTGGTTGCGAAGAAAGCCCTTGAAAAAGGAATTGCACAAGTTGTATTTGATCGTGGAGGAAATATCTATCACGGCAGAATATCAGCGTTGGCGAAATCAGCACGAGAAGCTGGGCTCAGCTTCTAAGCTAGGGTAAAGGAGGATAAATCAAATTGGCTAAATTCGAACCTAACAAGTCAGATATGAATGAAAAGGTTGTTCATATTGCTCGTGTTGCCAAAGTTGTAAAGGGCGGACGTCGTTTCAGCTTTAGCGCACTCGTAGTGGTTGGAGACGGAAAAGGTCGTGTTGGTGCAGGACTAGGTAAAGCCGGCGAAGTGCCTGAGGCCATTCGTAAAGGCATTGAAGATGCTAAGAAAAACCTCTTCAATATACCAATGCATGGAACGACGATTACGCATCCCATCATAGGAGTTTTTGGGGCTGGACAAGTGCTTTTAAAGCCAGCTTCTAAAGGAACAGGGGTTATTGCTGGCGGCGCAGTCCGTGCTGTACTCGAAGTTGCCGGAGTCCATGATATTCTGACGAAGTCTTTGGGTTCGGCAAACGCGCACAATATGGTCAATGCGACGATGGTGGCGTTAAAATCTCTCAAGCGTCCCGAGGAGATTGCCAAGCTCCGAGGTAAAACCGTAGCAGAAGTTCTAGGTTAAGGAGGGTCGGTCATGAAAGTAATAGTGACACTCACAAAGAGTCCGATCGGATATTCAAAATCACAACACAAAGTGTTACAAGCACTTGGCTTAGGAAAAGTCGGATCAAGTGCAGTTCATGAAGACACCCCAGGTATTCTAGGGATGGTTCATAAATGCATGCACTTGGTTACTGTAGAGACACAAGCTCAATAGAAGGAGGTGTGGGCAAGCATGAAACTGCATGAACTTAAGCCTGCTGAAGGATCAACACACTCGCCCAAGCGTTTGGGCCGTGGAGTTGGATCAGGACATGGTAAAACTTCTGGTAAAGGACACAAAGGTCAAAACGCTCGCGCAGGCGGCGGTGTCCGACCAGGTTTTGAAGGTGGACAAAATCCACTGTTCCGTAGGATGCCAAAGCGTGGTTTTAATAATATCTCAAGGAAAAATATCGTTGCCTTAAATGTCCGTGATTTGGAGCGTTTTGAGAACGGCACGGTGGTGACGATTGAAAGCCTCTTGGAAAGCGGTCTCATCAAGGCTGTCAAAGATGGCGTGAAGATTCTAGCAACGGGGGAACTGACTAAATCACTGACCATTAGAATGGACAAAGTCAGCCCAGCCGCAGCCAAGAAGATCATAGCGGCGGGTGGAAAAGTCGAGGTGGAATAGGATGATTGGCGATTCCGTGAAGAATGCTTGGAATGCCTCGGATCTCAGGAAGAAAATTGGGTACACGCTGCTAATGTTCCTGATCTTTCGTATTGGAGCACATATTCCAATTCCCTTTATTGATCATTCTATTTTGAAGGATATGCTTGGATCAGGTGCAATGGCTAACTTTATGGACACTCTTTCCGGAGGTTCTTTTAAGAGACTGTCTGTTTTTGCTCTGAGTATTACGCCTTATATTACAGCTTCCATCATTTTTCAACTTCTTACGATTGTTCTTCCCTCACTTGAACGTCTGTCCAAAGAGGGTGACTACGGGCGCAAAAAGATCACACAGTATACTCGGTATAGTACCGTCGTACTAGGGTTTATTCAAGCTTTTGGATTAACCTTTGGGATTCGTGGTTCACTGTCAATCCCTAGCCCAGAGCTGTATTGGCCGATCTTTCTACTTTGCACCCTCGTCTTAACCTCAGGCACGACGTTTTTAATGTGGCTTGGAGAGGCTATCACTGAGAAGGGAATCGGAAACGGCATCTCCCTTATCATCTTTGCAGGAATCGTTTCTCGAGTCCCGTCAGCTATTACGTCTCTGTGGGAAATGTTAAGGGTCGGAGAGATCAACGCCTTGTCAATCATCGGGTTGATTCTTATCGTGGTCTTTATCACCGCAGGCGTTATCTATGTTCAAGAAGGGCAACGCCGAGTATCGGTTCAATATGCTAAGAGGGTGGTCGGTCGACGGACGTATGGAGGACAAAGTAGCCATATTCCGTTGAAAGTCAACCAGGCTGGTGTTATCCCTGTCATTTTTGCGATATCCTTGCTCGCGTTCCCGCAAACAATTTCGACATGGGTTCCAACATCAGGTTTTGCGAGGTTCGTTGAGGTATGGTTTAGCATGAACGGACATCTTACCTCGATCCCATACTTGCTGATCTACGGTGTGCTCATTGTATTCTTTACGTACTTCTACACGGCTATTACCTTCAATCCAGTGGATGTAGCAGATAACTTGAAGAAGTATGGAGGATTCATTCCCGGCCTTCGACCTGGACGTCCTACCGCAGAGTACTTGGCTAAAATATTGAGCCGTATTACGTTAGCTGGTGGTATATTTCTTGCTTTGATTGCAGTCCTACCGACACTAGTAATCGGACTCACTGGACTCAAGAACATCTATTTTGGTGGAACATCCCTACTAATTGTAGTTGGGGTTGCGCTCGAGACGATGAAACAGATTGAATCCCAACTTTTGTCGCGGAACTATCAAGGCTTTATGAAATAGGGAGGAGGAAGAGACTTGAAAATTATCTTAATGGGTGGCCCCGGAGCAGGGAAAGGAACGCAGGCTAGTCCACTGATCGAACGTTTTAGCATTCCTCATATATCGACAGGGGACATGTTTAGAGCAGCGATTAAAAATGGAACAGAATTAGGGCTAAAGGCTAAATCCTTTATGGATGCCGGAGGTTTAGTTCCAGATGAAGTGACCATAGGAATTGTTGCGGAACGTTTAGCAATGCCTGATTGTAAGGCTGGTTTTCTTCTAGATGGTTTCCCACGAACTCTTGCACAAGGCGATGCATTAGGTCAAATTCTTGACGGCCTTGGAATGAAGCTCGATGGCGTGATTAACATAGAAGTTGATGAAGCGGTCTTAATACCTCGGCTAACCGGACGTCGTGTTTGTCGCAAGTGTGGAGCCTCTTATCACATGATCTTTAACAAACCTGAAAAAGAAGGGGTTTGTGGACAGTGTGGAGGAGAGCTTTATCAGCGTTCAGATGACACTATAGAAACAGCCAAGAATCGCCTAAATGTTTATAATCAGCAAACGGAACCTTTGATTGCTTTCTATGAGAAACAAGGATTACTGAAGCGCATTAACGGGGATCAAACCATTGATCTGGTTCTTGCGGATATCCTGAAAGCCTTGGATTAATCAACATGATTGAGCTGAAAAATGCGAGCCAATTTGACCGGATGCGTACGGCAGGCAGAATCGTGGGAGAAACACTGGCCTTAATGCGTGAGCTTGCAAAGCCCGGTATTACGACACTCGAATTGGATCGCAGGGCTGAGGAATATATTCGGTCACAGGGTGCCATACCAGCCTTTAAGGGATACAGTGGTTTCCCGGCAACGTTGTGTACCTCTGTAAACGAACAAGTAGTTCATGGAATACCAGGTTTAAGGAATTTAGAATCTGGGGATATTATCAGTATAGATTGCGGTGCGGTCATTGACGGGTATTTCGGAGATGCAGCGATAACTTTACCTATTGGAGAAGTGAGTGAAGATCTCCAGAAACTCTTAAGAGTGACCGAAGAGGCCCTGATGTTGGGTATTGAACAGGCGAAGTCCGGTAATCGCCTTTACGACGTATCTCATGCGGTCCAAACGCACGTGGAAGCGAACGGATTTTCTATCGTGCGTGATTATGTTGGGCACGGGATTGGAAGAGCCATGCATGAGGATCCTCAGATCCCTAATTTTGGCAAGTCCGGTCGGGGACCACGACTCGAGGTAGGTATGGCTTTGGCTATTGAGCCCATGGTAAACATGGGTACGTATGAAGTGCAGACGCTAAAGGATCACTGGACTGTGGTCACGAAAGACAGCCGACCATCGGCCCATTTCGAGCATACAGTTGCGATTACGGAAAATGGCCCAGAAATTCTAACTCGATGTTAGGTTCATAGGCAGTTCAATTGTCAGAAGAGGGGGGAATAATCATGTCAAAAGAAGATGTTATTGAAGTTGAAGGTAAGGTATTGGAGCCACTGCCAAATGCTATGTTCCAGGTTGAATTAGCCAATGGACACAAGGTTTTGGCACATGTCTCGGGAAAGATTCGCATGAATTTTATCCGGATTCTTCCGGGAGATCGGGTCACAGTGGAACTTTCTCCATATGATCTGTCCCGAGGACGAATCACATACAGGTTTAAGTAAGCAAAGGGAGGGATTACGGTGAAAGTAAAGCCTTCTGTCAAAAAGATCTGTGAAAAATGTAAAATTATTCGTCGCCATGGTAAAGTCATGGTCATTTGTGAAAATCCGAAACACAAGCAACGACAAGGCTAGAAGTTTCGGTTGCGCGGCTGATTGAAGGAAATCCTTCAATTGCACCGATTTTATATTGATACAGAACTTAAATAGTTGGAGGTGTAAATTTTAGATGGCACGTATCGCTGGAGTAGACTTACCGCGCGAGAAGCGTTTAGAGATTGCCTTAACCTATATTTTTGGGATTGGGCTACCAACTTCACATAAAATTCTCGCCAAATCGGGCGTAAGCGGGGATGTCAGAGTACGCGACTTGTCGGAAGACGAAGTCAGCAAGCTTCGAGAAGTTATTGATAAAGAGTTTAAGATTGAAGGCGACCTGCGTCGCGAAGTTTCCCTCAATATCAAGCGTCTTGTTGAAATTGGTTCCTATCGTGGATTGCGCCATCGTCGTGGACTACCCGTTCGAGGTCAGCGCACGAAAACCAATGCCCGTACTCGTAAGGGACCGGCTAAAACTGTTGGAGCAAAACGTAAAAAGTAATAAGGGGGGATAACCGAGATGGCACGTAAAGTTGTCCGGACTAAACGCCGGGAACGAAAAAATATTGAAAGTGGAATTGCCCATATCAAATCCACGTTTAACAATACCATGGTGACCATTACGGATACCAGCGGGAACGCACTCTCTTGGTCAAGTGCTGGTTCTCTAGGCTTTAAAGGTTCACGTAAAAGCACTCCTTTTGCAGCGCAAATGGCTGCCGAAACTTGTGCTAAAGTTGCGATGGAACATGGCTTAAAAGATGTTGAATGCTTCGTAAAAGGACCTGGAGCTGGTCGTGAAGCCGCAATTCGTGCGCTACAAGCAGCAGGGTTGGAAGTTAACTTAATTAAAGACGTGACACCGATTCC
>DHWG01000125.1:0-4310 GCA_002413075.1 Desulfosporosinus sp. UBA5188
AATGTCTTCAAGAAGAAGGGTCACCCGCTCATGTAATATTGGATTATACCAAAAACAGCAACTGCGACTTGATTATTATGGGGAGCAGAGGACTGAGTGGATTTAAGGAATTTCTGGGGAGCGTCAGTCATACCGTTGTTCAACAATCTCCAGTTGCGGTACTACTTGTAAAGTAGTACCGCAACTAGTTTTTCCAATCATCTTAAAAGGGATTCGTGAACAAGATCATGTACTAAGGGAGGAACTAACAAATGCAGTTGTTTAAGAGGAGTAAATAAGTCGTGGCCTTTGTCACGAGAGTATTTATATTCTTAATCATTCCGATAATAATAATTAAACATTAAAATAAGACTATATAAAAATATAGCTCTTGGCGGGACAGGGCACATTGGTGTTACTTCATTGAAATATATTTCGGGGAAGTATCTTTCGGACTTAGTCTAACGAAGAAATATTTAATGCGTTGTTTGAGAAATGGAAATTTTCACACCAACGCATTTTGTTTTTTTTAGATGTTTAAGTAAGCGCTGCGGCGGAGTCGGCGCGAACGGTTCCTGCGCTATGCGGGCCGACTCCGCCAAAGTCGACGGTCACTTCGTCGAGCATAAAGGTACGGTAGGTATCCCAGTCACGGACGTCAGCGGCCATAAAGATGCGGTTGACGAGTTGAATTAATTCGATAGTGTCGGCGACAGTATTCATGTCTGAAGTCTCTTTCGTCTTCGGCATTATGTTTGTCCTGCTTTGTAAATGATATTAACACTAACGGGAGTGTTAATATCATTTACAAAGCAGACCAATAGAGAGAATTGCTTGCGTTGGTCATGATGAATTCAGGACTCGTCATGCGCAATATTCAAGGATAAGAGATTTTTAACTGAA
The DNA here is from genome assembly GCA_002413075.1 of Desulfosporosinus sp. UBA5188. Lineage (GTDB taxonomy): Bacteria > Bacillota > Desulfitobacteriia > Desulfitobacteriales > Desulfitobacteriaceae > Desulfosporosinus. The sequence goes on from DHWG01000125.1 coordinate 883, forward strand.
TATTGACTACTATAGTCAGTCGTGATAAAGTTTTATTGACCAATACAGTCAAGAATGAAGAAGGGGTTACTATGGCAATAGAAAACAATAAAAACGGACCCGGTTCTGAAGATTCCAAACGCAAGAGTATTTTGAACGCGGCGATGGCAGAATTTTGTAATGGTTACGAAAAGGCCTCGACCGATATAATCGTCAAATCTGCCGGCGTATCAAAAGGGTTGCTGTTTCATTACTTCGGGACGAAGAAAGATTTATTTTTGTTGGCGTACGACTATGCTATTCAACTTGTAATGGCGGAATTTTACGATCTAATCAACTTGGATGAGAGAGATATTTTGGAACGCTTGAGACAAATCGCGCTACTTAAGATGGACTTAATGCAAAAGCACCCGATGGTTTTTAATTTTATCGCACACGCATCATTTCCTAATAGCGCAGACGTCAAAAGCAACATCTTGGAACAGCGAGATAAGCTTACTAATGAAGTATATCCAAAACTGTTTTATGACATCGACCGCACCCTATTCCGTGAGGATATCGATGTGGACACGGCAATCAGCGTCATACTCTACACCATCGAAAGCTATGCGCAAGGCGAAGCGAATCCTGACAAATCAACAGCGGATTACTACGGCGAATACAAGAGGTATTTAAGCGATCTTGAACGATATATCCAACTTTTCAGAACGAGCTTTTATAGGCAGGAGGAATTGCAATGGCAGGCATCGAAATAAGCGGTCTGACCAAATCCTACGGAAAGACACAGGTGCTTTACGATATCAATCTATCTGTTAAGCAAGGCGAAGTCCACGGATTCATTGGCATGAACGGTGCGGGAAAGTCAACGACGATCCGCATTCTACTCGGTATGCTAAAAAAGGATGGCGGAAATGTAAAACTGCTGGGTGGGGATCCCTTCAAGAACTGTGTGGAGCTGCATAAACGCCTTGCTTATATACCGAGCGAAATCAATCCGTGGCCTAATCTTAGTGGCGGCGAGGTTATCGATCTGCTTTCCCGTATGCGAGGCAAGCCGGATTCACAACGACGTGCGGAACTAATCGAGCGGTTCCAGTTTGATCCGAGTAAGAAATGCCGTAGCTATTCTAAAGGCAATCGGCAAAAAGTCGCGCTGATTGCGGCACTTGTGTCGGATGTCGAGCTGTATATTTTCGACGAACCGACATCTGGGCTAGACCCTTTGATGGAATCGGTGTTTCAGGATTGCGTGCGGGAAATGGCGAAGCGGGGTAAAACAGTGTTTCTCTCCAGCCATATTTTGTCTGAGGTTGAAAAACTCTGTGACCGCGTAACCATTATCAAAGAGGGGCGGATTGTGGAATCAGGCAGTCTGCGTGAATTGCAGCAGTTTTCACGACTGATCGTACATGTGGAATGTGCGCGACCCGTCGTAGGAATACAGCTTCCAGGCGTATACGGGCTCAGTTGCCAAGGAAACATGGCGAGCTTTAGTGTCGATGCCTCAGCCCTCAATGCGACGCTAAAGAAATTAACTGAATATGAAATGGTTTCACTGCATTGCGCCCCGCCGGAGTTGGAAGATCTCTTTTTGCACTATTATGCCAAGAGTGGTGAAGGGCAATGAAACAAAACGAATATACTGCGACAGGAAAATTGCTGAAAATCTATCTTCGGAATAACAAGGTGATGACGTTGTTACTCATCTTGCTGCCGTTTCTGTTTTCTTATGCTGCGGCGGCATCCAATATGGCAATCTTACAAACGCCAGATCAACTAAGTACCTACATCAGGGAAAACCAAGGAAACTTGTTGCTGGGCACCATTGCCGCAAACTCGATTGCGGGCGCAACAATTTGGCGCATCCGGCTTTCCACCGTAATTATTACGTCAATTCTCAGCGTCGTACTAATCATAAATAACACGCGCAAAGACGAAGATCAAGGCAGGCTAGAGCTTCTTCGCGCTGGCGCCGTGGGAACAAGAGCATCGCTTACGGCAGTATTGATTAAGGTATTCTGCGCAAATTTGCTGGGCGGTTTGGCGATGGCTCTGGGATTTATAGCAACTAGTTTTCCGGCAGTGGGTTCATTGGTGGCAGGGTTAGTGACGGCGCTTTGCGGCTGCTGCTGTGCAGCAATGGCAGCAATTGCTGCACAGATAGCACCGAATGCGCGCTTAGCCCGTGGGCTTTCTTTTGGAGCACTTGCTTTTTTCTCTGTATGGCAGATTATCGCCAATGCTATAGGAAACGCGAAGCTGCTGTTGTGGACACCATTCGGCTGGAGCGCCTACGCGCGTCCCTTTGCGGGAGAGAATTTCTTGCTGTTTGCGTTTGCGGTTCCGGCAACTGCACTGTTGACGATCATCGCTTATATTTTATCCGACCGACGCGATATGGGCGGCAGCTATCTGCGGGAACGAAGTGGCAGAATTTATGCGCATAAAAGCCTCAAAAGCCCGTTAGCGCTCGCCTGGCGGCAGCAAAGGGGTATGCTTTTCGTTTGGGTAGTGGCATACGCCGTGATGGGATTGATTATTGCATCGCTCATGCCCAATATCAACAAAATGCTTGAAGGGACTGCTTTTCTACCCGTGCTATCGGAAGTTTTAGGTGGAGCAGGACACGCGTTTCTCGCGATACTAGCCTATATCTTGACTCAGGTTTTGACCGCCTATGCGATCATGGCAATATTGCGTATTCGGGAAGAGGAATCCATGACCCGTACTGAATTGGTATTATCCAGCGCAGCTTCGCGCATACGCTACGCAACAGGTCATCTGTTTATTGCCTTTGTCGGCAGCGCGGCGGCCATTGCGGTTTTTGGCTTTTGCGTCGGGGATTTTGCTTCCTGTATTGCACGGCTACCGGCGGTGTGGCTGATTGCTTCGGTTACGGCGTTTCTGTATGGTCTTGCCCCCCGTGCGGCGGCGCCGGTCAGTTGGGGATTGTTCGGGGCGCTGCTCTTGCTGGAGTTCTTATGGGAGATTAGGGCGATTGGCAATAATGTTTTCGCTCTTTCGCCATTTTCGTGGGTTTACCCCGGTGTCGTGGTATCCTTCCCCGTCATTTTTACTATGTTGTTGGTTGCTACCGTATTGGTGGGTTTGGGTCTGATCTGCTTTTCGAACAGAGATATTATCGCGGAGTAGAGCAGTCAAGTGAAATTTAATAAAAGAACGTTTTATGCGTTGGTGAGAAGATAGAAATTCTTCACACCAACGCGTTTTGTTTTGATTAGGACTGAATAAAGAGAAAATATTGTCATTAAAAGAAGGGATTTTTCGAGCGAGCTCCGATTGGGATGGATGTATAAAAATTGAAGTCATCTCACCAGCGCATCCTGTTTTGAATTGAATAGTGGGTTATCGATAGAAGGTTAAAGCCCAAATTTGTTGTTTTAAGAAGGATTATAGAAGTTATCATAGAATATTATTATCAGCGGTCG
>DHWG01000125.1:4498-5518 GCA_002413075.1 Desulfosporosinus sp. UBA5188
AATATTATTATCAGCGGTCGCAATTAATAAAGAATGGTGGTGAGGTTAAGCGCCTTGAGAACTGAAACTATTTTATTCATGCGTGACTTTTATTAAAGAGGAACTAAATCTGAAATTAAGTTTGTGGAGGTTAAAGATGACGGAGATTAAAGGTGAGAAATTATCAGATAATTGTCCTCAATCAGAAAGATATCAGAAATTTGAAGACCGGATAATTGACCACAAAGAAGGGGATCGGGCCGTAAAATTATGGTTTCTTTTTTCAGTTCTATGGTTTGCTTTTTTTACGACGTTTGGGTTTGTTCTTGCAATTAAATTCTTTTTCCCCACGTTTCTGGGAGATGCCTCTTGGTTAACGTTTGGGGTTATCAGACCGGCTCACGTTAATGGAGTGCTCTTTGGTTTTGTAAGTTCTGGGCTACTGGGTGCAATGTTTTATATCGTACCACGATTAGCTGCAGTGAAACTTTACAAACCCCGTCTTGCCTATTTAACGCCTATTCTTTGGAATGCAAGTGTACTTATAGGGGTCATATTGATCCTCCTGGGTGGTTCTCAGGGTCGAGAATATGCTGAACTGCCCTGGGCTATCGATGTAGCCGTAGAATTTACACTGATTCTTATGGCAATTATTGTGATAGGGACAATTGTCCACCGAACTGAGAAAAAGCTTTATGTCAGTGCTTGGTATTACGCTGGAACGATGATCTGGTTTCCCATTGTTTATTTCATCGGGAATGTAATGTGGCATCCTGCAACAGGAGCCTTGAATGGCATTCAGGATGCGATGTTTAACTGGTATTATGGCCATAATGTATTGGGTCTCTGGTTTACTACTCTGGGGATACCTGCTGTTTATTATGCAATTCCCAGAATAATCAAACGACCGCTGTACAGCCATTTACTATCGTTAATCAGCTTTTTTAGTATAGCATTTTTCTATACGGGTGTGGGGGCTCATCATCTATTGCAGGCACCTATTCCTGAATGGGCCAAAACGATTGCTGTTGTCATGACGAT
>DHWG01000108.1:0-268 GCA_002413075.1 Desulfosporosinus sp. UBA5188
TCAAAGACGGTACAATTACCCAGACACAACTAGACTCTATCAAAAGTGCTATGATGACAGCTAAAGAAGCGACACCCGTAAAAATCAATGTTAAAACTGTACTGGATGGCCTTGTAAAATCCGGGACAATTACCCAAGCACAAGGAGACGCTATTCAAAGCGCCACCAAGCCAGCTGTTGCAGCGATACCAGCTGTAGAGGCTAAGCCAGCCGTAGAAGCTAAGGCCGCTGTAGAGGCCGTACCGGCCGTCGAAGCTAAGGACGCCGT
>DHWG01000108.1:538-722 GCA_002413075.1 Desulfosporosinus sp. UBA5188
AAGCTAAGGACGCCGTAAAAGCTATGCCAGCTGTCGAAGCTAAGGCCGCAGTAGAGGCTGTGCCAGCCGTCGAAGCTAAAGATGCTGTAAAAGCTGTGCCAGCCGTCGAAGCTGTACCAGCCACAGAAAATACACCAGCAATACCTGCTGTACCAGCCGTAGAAGCAGTACCGGCCGTGGAAGC
>DHWG01000108.1:1027-3981 GCA_002413075.1 Desulfosporosinus sp. UBA5188
AAGCTGTACCGGCCGTAGAAGCTGCACCAGCCGTAGAAGCTAAACCAGCCGTAGAAGCTGTACCAGCCGTAGAAGCTGTACCAGCCGTCGAAGCTGTACCAGCCGTAGAAGCTAAACCAGCCGTAGAAGCCAAACCGGCAGTAGCCGCTGTACCAGCTGTAGATATAAAGACCGCCATGGATGGTCTGGTAAAAACGGGAGTCATTACCCAGGCTCAAGAAGATGCGATCAATAAGGCCATCACCAAAGCCAAAGAAGACTGCACGCCTAAAGCAGACTTCAAGAAAGGTCATAAAGCCGAATCTAAAACCGATATGGATAGTCATGTAAAAGAGGGGACTCTTCAACATGGTCAAGAAGACGCCCTTCAAGGTTCTTAAAGACTTAAAAACAGTTTATACGGTATACGACTTACCAATATAACAAAAAATGAGTAGATTGTCGGTGCGATCCCGACCATCTGGTCCATAGGCACCATAGTCATCAAAGGCCCTGCTTGCAGGGTCTTTGATCTTTGCCTTTATATGGACGACTGAAGTACTTAAGTTATGTTGCAGGGCGATTATTCTTTAAAATAGGGTGAATTGTGCGCGGTCTATTATGCTATAATGACTGAGGAGAAAATTTCCATCCCATGGTAAGAATGAGAGTAGAGGAATATCATATGTTTCAATCACATGTAGGAGAGATAGCGGCCCTTGCAACAGCCTTATGTTGGACTATTAGTGCCGTGGCCTTTGAATCTGCCGGCAAAAAAGTTGGTTCGATCTCTGTGAACTTAATCAGACTTTTTATTGCGCTTGTCTTAGTATCAGTCTTTAATTTATTCACTAGGGGTATGCTGTTGCCTTTTGATGCATCCCTTTATAATTGGCTATGGCTTTCTTTTTCTGGATTAATAGGTTTTGTTATTGGAGATTTGTTCTTATTCCAGGCGTATGTCCAAGTAGGCTCACGGATCTCCATGTTAATCATGTCAACGGTACCCCCGATTACGGCAATCACTGGTTTTATTCTTATGGGAGAAAGAATTACATTATTGGGCTCGGTTGGAATGGTCATCACCATTGGAGGGATTGCCCTTGTCATCCTCACCAGAAATTCAGGGGAGAAGATCCTTGGGTTAACGTATCCGGTAAAAGGCTTAATCTATGCCTTTATTGGGGCCTTAGGGCAAGCGTTTGGACTGGTTTTTAGTAAATTCGGCATGGGGTCCTATAACCCTATCGCTGCAACGCAAATTAGAATTATTGCTGCAATTATTGGCTTTTCAATGGTGATTACACTTTCTAAAAACTGGGGAAAGTTAGGCTCAGCCTTAATAGATAAGAAAGCCATGAAACATATCTCTATTGGGTCATTTTTTGGACCGTTCATAGGCGTTTCACTCTCGCTATTTGCGGTGCAGCATGCCCCAACGGGCATTGTTTCAACCATCATGTCCATCACTCCGATACTGATTATTCCGATGTCAATTATCATACTTAAGGAAAAAGTACCACTTAGAGAGATTGTTGGTGCCATTATAACGCTCATTGGAGTGTCACTTTTATTTATATAAGTGCTTTCTCTTCGCCTCTTCGATAGGGGTTTTTTCTTTGTAAATGATTAAGGCCTCAGCTATAGGTTAAGCTGAGGCCTTTTGTAACCTTGTCCCATAGCGTTGAATACATTTAAAGAAGGAGGGATTATTATGAAAATTTGTCTAGATCCTGGTCATGGTGGTTATGACCCAGGAGCGGTAGGTCATGGATTGCGTGAAAAAGACATCACTTTGGCTATTTGCCTAGAACTAAAGTCTATACTTGAATTCAATGGGATCAGTGTCATCCTCACGCGTGATGGGGACTATTCACCCGACCATTTAGAAGGAAATCTTAGTGGCGAGCTTCGGGCACGCGTGGCCATTGCCGAAAAGAACAAAGTAGACTTGTTTGTAGCAATTCACATCAACGCTGGTGGTGGCACTGGAGAAGAAATTTTAATTGTTGGTAAAGGTGGCCGTGCGGAAATTGCTGCAAATAAAGTTTTGCCTTTCCTCATTTCAGCAGGTGGTTGGGGGAATCGCGGAGTGAAAACGCAGAATGTCCTAGTATTGCGAGAAACAAGCATGCCCGCAATTCTCACGGAAAATGGATTTATAGATAACGCAGGGGATGCGACAAAGCTTAAAGATCCTAATTTTCGTAAGGCACTTGCTGTTGCCCACGCGAAAGGATTCTGTGATTATTTCGGAATCCAATTCAAGCCCGAGATCTTGTATCGTGTTATTTTAGATGGCAAGCAAACCATGGCGTTAACATCGCAAGACAATGCGATCGCGGAAGTAAAAAAAGTGGTCGAAAGTGGCCAAGCAACCTACGGAGTTGTGCAACGAAATACAGATGGTGTCAACGTCTTCGAGTATAGAATTCCTCAAACCCTGAAAACACTAATCATGGGTAAGGAAACGATCACACTTGAGCAGTGCCGGCAGTATTTAGCTAAGTATAATCCTAATGCTCCAGATATTATTCCCTTCTACAAGAACAAGGGGGAACTACTGGGAATCAGATGGGGTTATGCCGTGGCTCAGATGCTTAAAGAAACAGCCTATCTTAAATTCGGTGGCATGGTATTGGCTCAGCAGAACAACTATGGTGGAATTGGACCCTTTGGAGGTGCGGATCATGGCGCGACTTTCTCTACACAGGAAGAAGGTGTGCTGGCACATTTGGAGCATGTCTATGCTTATAGTTCAATAGATCGGTTGCCAGTTGGTGTCTTAAAGGTAGACCCCCGTTTTGATCTGGTGAAGAGGGGAAGCTGTCCAAACTGGGAAGATTTGAATGGGCATTGGGCGATTCCAGGTATAGGATATGGTGAAGATGTGGTTAGAATTTACAAGGAAATCTCCAAGGAAAAAGTATCCCAAAAGTAACCAAGAATAATATAAACTGGTACCTATAGACTGG
>DHWG01000108.1:4178-9486 GCA_002413075.1 Desulfosporosinus sp. UBA5188
TTTCACAATTTCTTCATACAAATCTCATAAAACGGTAACAAATTTCGGTTAATATAAATATATCAGCTGTTACCCGTTCATTAGACGGTTAAGATAAAGCCTTTCTTCATTTCTTCTTTCCTCCTCATCTCCTCCTTGTGAGGGGATATTTTTCTATAAATTAATAAGACCTCAGCTTGCTGAGGCCATTGTAGTGAAAAAATAATGGCCGGTCAGCTGTAGTGTTATACGATTAGTTTATATTGACATGATATATGACAAATGATAAAATTAAACCTGTTGAATTGAATTTTGACCTCTTCTATCTTGGAAGAGGTCTTTTATGTACACTAAGCTAAGGACTAATCTGGAGGTGGGAAGTTCATGAGTGTTGAAAAAACATACGCGGAGATCAATGCCAAGATTAAATCAGGTAAAGCCGTCGTCGTGACTGCGGAGGAACTCATCGCCCTGGTGGAGGAAAAAGGCCTCTCTAAAGCAGCTCAAGAAGTCGACGTAGTAACGACTGGTACCTTTGCGCCCATGTGTTCCTCAGGTGCTTTTTTAAGTTTTGGACACACAACACCACGGATGAAAATGCAGAAGGTATGGCTGAACGGGGTACCCGCTTATTCAGGCATAGCAGCGGTTGACGCCTATCTCGGTGCGACAGAGATGCCTGACGATGACCCCTTGAATAGCAATTACCCCGGTGAATTTCGTTACGGCGGGGGCCATGTCATTCATGACCTTGTGGCACGCAAACCCGTCAAACTAAAAGCAACGGGCTATGGCACAGATTGTTACCCACGCCGAAACCTTGAAACGATCATTACGTTGGATGACATCAATGAGGCGGTTCTTTTTAATCCTCGGAATTGCTATCAGAATTACAATTGCGCGGTGAACCTGACCGATCGCACTATTTATACATATATGGGAATGATCAAACCACATCTGGAGAATGCCAATTTTTCAACCTCTGGGCAACTCAGTCCGCTTTTAAAGGACCCTCATTTTAAGACAATTGGGGTTGGCACAAAGATTTTCCTGGGTGGTGGGATCGGATATGTCGCTTGGAACGGGACACAACATTTTCCGTCGATGATGAACGTTGATGGCAAGGAGCTAGGTGCAGCAGGAGGGACACTTGCGGTCACAGGGGATCTAAAGCAAATGAGCCCAAGATGGTTAGTCGGCACCAGTTATCTGGGCTATGGGGCAACACTTAGTGTAGGGATCGGAATTCCAATTCCTATTCTCAATGAAGAAATCGCTCGGTATGCAGCCATGAAGGATGAAGACTTGTATGCTCCCATAATGGACTATGGGGAAGCGTATCCGTCATTGACACCGGGTAATTTAGGGTATGTCAGTTATGCAGACCTAAAGAGTGGGAAAATCAAGATCAATGGCAAAGAAGTCATTACCGCTCCTTTATCAAGTATGCCACGGGCTCGTGAGATCGCCGCAACCTTAAAAGGGTGGATCCAAAGAGGTGAATTTCAGCTGACAGAACCCGTCAAAATGCTTCCCTCACCCGCTGACGGCTTTATCGCTCACAGTATAAAGGAGGCTTGATAAAATGTCGCCTAAAAGAATCGTTTTGCGTTTCGGGACAGATATCTCGGTTAAACCGATTGTTTATCGTTTGGTTAAAGATTATGACTTAGTGGTTAATATTGTGAAAGCCGATGTCAACCCTCAAAAAGAAGGGACCATGATCTTGGAGGTCATCGGGGATCAAAGCGAAGCAGGACTAAACTATCTACGAAATTTAGGGGTTTCAGTGCAGGCCCTTAATCAAGAAATTATCAGAAATGAAGAAAAGTGTGTTATGTGTGGGGCGTGTACAGGTATTTGTCCGACCGGTGCCTTATATATGGAACGTCCGTCTATGGAAGTCCGCTTTGACGGAGATCAATGTGTTTTTTGCAAACTCTGTGTTAAAATATGCCCCATGAAGGCCATGGAGGTTCGTCTGTAATTGGATTTCACAGATCGTTTTTACCGGCAGGATCACCGCCAGGTAGATCTGGTGCATTTTCAGATAGTCGTGGCAGAGACTGATCTAGATATAGGGGTTCGCAAAGAACGGTTTTCTACTCAACTCGTTGCCTGGGTCGAAGAAGTAATTAGGGATTGCCGCAGACCACTTGAAGAATATATCCAGAGGGACCCTGAATTTGTAAAGGCCTTAACGCCTTATACCGTATTGCCAAAGGCTCCTTTAATTGTTCAAACGATGGCGGAAGCTGGGCGTCTTGCAGGGGTGGGACCTATGGCAGCGGTCGCCGGTACTGTTTCAGAATTTGTTGGTAAGTTGATTGCCAAACGCTCACGAGACGTCATCGTGGAAAATGGTGGAGATATCTTCATGCGGACAAGTCGCATACGAAGGGTTGGCATCTTCGCTGGGGATTCTCCACTGTCTAATCAGGTGGCGATTGAAATTCGCCCAGATGAAAGCCCCCTCGGGATATGTACATCATCCGGCAAAGTGGGGCCGTCCTTGAGTTTCGGCAAAGCCGACGCAGTCGTTGTTCTCTCTCCCTCAGTGGCGTTGGCGGACGCAGTAGCCACAGCCTGTGGGAACCTTGTTCAGACAACGGACGATTTAGAAAGAGCGCTTGAATTAGCTTCAGAGATCAGAGGCGTTAAGGGTATCGTGATCATTAAAGATGATCGTTTGGCAGTTTGGGGAAGTGTGAAATTGATTCCCATGAGTACTAAAGTGTAGTGTAGACTTGTAAAGTTTATTGATTTAAGAAGGGAAGGGGGTAGCCTATGATGGGCTAACCCCTTCCCTTTAATATAGAGATATATTGGCAGTAAACATAGAAAGAAATCTCCCAGTCAGGAGGTTTAAGTTTTTGCGCATATGTCACGGAAGCAGGGTAACGGTGTACCACTCCTAATTGTAGAAGTTGGAGTCTAACATTGGAAAATATTCAGATAATGGGTATAAATTAGGAATATCTGAATTTCAGTGCTATTTTTGCGGTTAGACCGATAGGATAGGTTGACAGTTCTATGTAATCGTCCAATGATGGAGGGTTTTGAGATGAATAAAAATCTACTCGGGATGTTCAATCATTTAAACAATGGTAATTTTAGAGAGATGAGCAGGACTCAATCCGATTTTCCGGAGGCGTGGCTTCAAATGGGTGGGAACAACCAAACAAGTTGGAATTTTAAGAATGTACCCCAGGAAAGACCTTTCTTGGAAATAAAAAATTCCACGGCTCTTAGAGCAGGAATCATCCAAACAAACCAGGCTTCTCTTGACGTTCGTAAAGATGAAGATTGGCAGATCTTAATGGTTTTCCAAAGTGCTATGCTTGAGCTGCAAGCTTATTTGCGTATCTACCCCATTAGGCCTAACGGTGAAGTTTCTATGCCGTGGGAATTTAGCTTTAGTGTTGGACTGAAGGAAGAGCAGTTTAAGCAAGTCATCAGTGTAGCTCCTGAGATTGAGTTTCTGCGTATAGAGACGGGGATTTTAGGACCTGGAGACTTAACTATATATAAACTAATCGCCTATCCCCTGATACCAAATCATATGAAAAGACACGTGAAAAAAGCAAAAGTAGAGATCCAGCCGATCAAACATATACAGACCATCGGAGAAATAATTAAACCGATCCGTCTTGCTATGCCGATTCCTTTAAACATACCCGTGACAGTTCAGGCTAAGGTTGATTCGAATACTCGAGATCTCACGCCGACTCGAGACAGGGTGCAAATTTTCGGTAGTAGTCAAGCCCCCTTAGCGACGTCAAGTTGCGGTCGTGCTCAGGTAGAAATATTCGGACACGGGTTTTATGAAAGCCTGGAGGATGTTGAAGCGAACCAGACCTTAGCGTCAACAACCACTCGCGATGTTTCTGCTTTACCTCGTTTTTCTTTTGCGGTCTATAATTTCGGGATCCATCTGGCTCATGTACAAGCAGCGCTTAGTCCTGATGGACTTCATTGGAAGCAAGAGGGTCGTGAACTAGAAGTAGGACCTGGAAATTTAGTCATAATAACACCTGAAAATTTTCTAAGGTATACAAGGTTATCTTATGGGGCGGAAGATTTCACAACGTTAAGAATTTGGGTTCAGGCGCAAAATTAGGTTTGTCTACATAGCATGTATATATAAGGCAATTCGATGATTAAGTTTATTATGGGCAATATTACGTTTTTATAGGGTGGGGAGGAAATGGTTGAAATAAACCAAGTCTATAATAGTCATTTCTTGTTGTGGCAACCAAGTAACCCTGACTTTCCGGACGGATGGGTTCGAAAAGGTGGAAATACGCAAACAAAGTGGGAATGGGTTGGCCCTTCAGAAGGACCGAGAGCTATTAAGATTGTCCACCCATCGGGACCAAGAGCGGGGATTATTCTAGAAAATAGCGTCGTGATCCCAGCTGGAGAACATCAAAGATGGGAAATAAAAGCGACTATTCAGTCAGATATAGCAGAAATTCCTTGCTATATTAAAGTATATCTGGGAGCCGTTGCTGTAAACCAATATTTATTTTCCACGCAATCGGGCTTAGTACCGGAAGAATATACCTGGGTTTTTTCTACATCCGTCGGAGTGACCGGAATTCTAGTTGAGGTTGGGATCGTCGGTGAGGGCGTCATTAATATTCACCAGATTCAGGGATCGAGGCTCTACCCTAAGCGAGCGTTACGACTGGATGAAAAGGGAGAAATATACGTCCATCACGTCGATTCTATAGGGAAGATTGAATCACCTGTCTCTGTAAGACTGATTAGCCCACTTCCTATACCTGTCGAGGTCATAACCCCCATAAAGGCTGACTTGCGTGATTTGACGCCTTCTCGTGATGGTGTAAGAATTTACGGCAGTAATGGAAATCCTATTGATTCAACGTTGGAGGGTCTAGTTCGAATTAAGGTAGCTGGAAGAAAGTATATACAAAGTTCAGAAACGGTAACCACCTCTAATTTCTTCGTTGCAAGTATGCCTAAAGATGTCTCCGAAGTGAGTGTCTATTCTTATGCAGTGCATAATATTGGCACAAAAGTAATCTTAGGACAATTGCAAATCAGCCCAGATGGAGCAATCTGGACAGCAGATGGTTTGGAAATTGATATACTGCCCGGAGCACTTGAGGTTCTTGCCCCCAACCATTTTCTGCGTTATGTACGCTTAATATATCGGTCTGAATCTCCTAATACACTGATGGTTTGGTTTCAGGCGCAAATCTAGGACTTGTGTGACACCGCGCTCGGTACCTACGACGCAGAGCAAACAAGGGAACTTGCGATACAACGCTCACTTACTTGCTCTCGCAGATCAAACTAAGAC
>DHWG01000018.1 GCA_002413075.1 Desulfosporosinus sp. UBA5188
TATGTCGCCAAACTTGGGTTATACATAATTAAGGTTAGAAACCGATGATTATGTAATGGGAACCAGATCGGGTCACTTGGATCCCGCAGTGATTACTTTCATTATGGAGAAAGAGAAGTTGAGCTCTAATTATCTCAACAAGGAAAACAGTGCCTTAGGAATTTCTGGCGTGAGTAGTGAATTTCGAGACATTGAAGCGGCAGGGCGCACAATTGGCTATATTGGCGCTTATGCCAACGTGGTGAATGGTGTAGACGCCATTGTTTTTACTGCAGGTCTCGGCGAAAACTCTATCAACGATGCGCGAAGCGATTCTTCGTGACTTAGATTACCTAGTGCAGAAATAGACCGTGAGAAACAATGCCTGCGGCAAACAGGTCGATGTCTCTAAAGACGGATCAGCTTGTCATTTCCTGGTTATTCCTACCAACGAAGAATTGATGATTGCTCAAGAAACCGTTGAGATCGTCTTCTGTTGTTTCAAAGCTAGTAAAGGGAGGAATTTTTGTGCATCATAACGGGAAATGTAATATTATGGTTGGTGACCTCGTAATTACGCACAACAGTCGTCCTGGCATAGTAGTGCGTTTAGGTCGAGATGATTTTGGCGATTACATTATAGTCAAGCTTGACCTCATAAAATGGGAATTTTCTTATGATCCCTGTGATTTAGAAAAGGTATCGGAAGCTTAAATTACTATTCACTTGAAATAGTTATTCCCACTAAAATATAAACAGAAAGAACATTAAAAATTAATTAAAAGTTAGGGGGTAATCTCTTTGGGTGATGCTGTGTGGCAGGGCGAATTTACTGAGATATTTCGGAAAGTAATGGAGTCAGTGCATAACGGCGTTATTGTAATTGATATTGAAGGCACCATAATGTTTCTAAACCCAGCGGCAGAACGAATTTTTAATTGCCACGCAGAAAAATTCCTGGGTCAGCACATTTATAGTCTGGTGCCTCACTCTGCCTTATTTGACGTAGCCAAAAGCGGTGTACCCCTTCTGGCTGCTAAAGAAAAGCTTGGCGACAAAATTTTAATTGCTAACAGGACGCCTATTGTTTGGCAACAAAAAATTATCGGCGCAGTGTCAGTGTTTCAGGATATTACGGATTTGGAGAATGTTTTCGAGGAACTGCATACTACGCAAAAGCTAAAGGCTACCTTAGAAGCAATCTTAGAGAATCCCCATGAAGGATTGGTTGCCGTTGATGAACACTGCCATGTTATAATGATGAATCAGTTCTATCTGGATGTGGTGGGGCGAAGGCTAGAAGAGGTAATTGGTAAACACATCTTGGAGATAACACCTGGTTCCCAGTTGCCCGAAACTGTGCGGACGGGTATTCCTCAGTTTGCGGAGCTCTGGAAAGTCCGAGATCGTGAATTCATTATGATGCGTATACCCATTAAAAATAATGGCAAAATTATTGGTGCCATCGGCAAGACACTGTTTAAAGATATGGTCATTGCTAAGGTTTTCGCAAAAAAACTGATCCAGCTCGAAAATGACTTAGAATATTACAAAGAAGAGTTCAGAAAAACTCACGTTTCGGATTACTCCTTCGACGATATTATTGGGGTAAGTGCATCTCTAACGAAAGCCAAAGAGTTGGCTGCTCAGGCAGCCAACACTTCATCGACCGTTTTGATTACAGGTGAAAGCGGCACAGGCAAGGGAATTTTCGCCAGTGCTATTCATAGTTCTGGGCCACGGAGCAATGGACCGTTTATCAAAATCAACTGTGCTGCAGTTCCGGAACAATTACTGGAGAGCGAGCTTTTCGGCTACAACGAAGGTGCTTTTACCGGAGCCCGTAAAGGTGGCAAGCCGGGTAAGTTTGAATTAGCGAATAAGGGCATAATTTTTCTTGATGAAGCCAGTGATATGAGTCTTAGTATGCAGGCAAAGCTATTAAGGGTCATACAAGATAGGGAGGTAGAACGGGTAGGTGGAACACAAACTATCAAAGTTGACGTCCGTATAATTGCTGCTACGAATCGGGATTTACAACAATTGGTTAATGAGAAAAAATTTAGGCTTGATCTGTTTTACAGGATTAATGTTATTTCCCTTGAACTGCCTCCGCTTAGAGAACGGCCCGATGATATTGAGCCCTTAGCGAATCAATTCATTGCAAAACTTAACAAAGCTTTTGGAACCCAGACTAAGGGCATTTCCCCGCAGGCCTTAGAGGTTTTAAAATCTTACAATTGGCCGGGAAACGTAAGGGAGTTAGAAAACATCCTGGAGCGAATTATCAATTTTTGCACGGATGACTATATCGATTTAGAACATCTTCCGGCCCAATTAATCCGAGAAACAGGGTTACAGAAGTATGGAGACGGCCCTTATACTCTTAAACAGGGCTTAATTGAAGCTGAGAAGAGCATGATTCTTAATGCTTTGCACGTTGCCAAAGGCAACAAGATGCAAGCTGCTCGTGCCTTGGGAATTCACCGTTCTGTTTTGTACCGGAGGTTAGCCCACTATAACCTTCCTATATACGGGTGAGGAATCGTTTGTACTCGCCAGAGCAGGCTTGTAAGCCGTCATTTATTGTCGTTCCGTGTAATTTCATTGCCTTCTTTACCATCCCGATGCTGAAAAGTGTCAGCTGGCTGAAGGAACATTCGTTCAACAATTTAAAAGTTGAAACGAAATTTCCACTTTATACGATTCGGAAGACCCTAATGGTGTCTTCGTATTTAAGACTGCCTCTACGCTTAGAACAGCTTCAGGCAGTAAGGTGGAAGATTGATTATCGTAAGTATGGAACAAGACATCATCTGGCAACACACTCCAAAAAAACCGGAGTTAAAATTCCTATCCCAAGACATAAGAAGGACATCCCAATAGGGACGTTACATAATATTCTTAAGGCATGCAGAAGAGCTTGGTCTTATTGAAAGAAATAGCAATGGAATTATTGTTTCTGGAGAAATTGGCACTCATACGATGAGAAAAACATTTGGCTACCGCGCTTATCAAAATGGAGTATCTCTGGAACTCTTGATGATATTTTCGCCATGACATTGAGGTATATAGGGATTGGGGACGATACAATGAACATGCGGATGAAACGATAGATTTTGTCCCCAAGTATGGAGGACGGTAGTGATACCAATAATAGCACCGAGGAATTGAGGATCTTTAGCAAGTTCCATCAACGTATGTCCCGTAGATTTAATCAAAAGAGAGTAAAGCAGTTTTTGATTTTGCAAAACAAGAGTGTTAAGTTCTTGAGGGATCGTGAAAACAGTGTGGAAGTAGCCAACTGGTAAAGTTTGGACATTTGAGATTGCAATAGGTAAAACTTTGATGCGATCTCCATCTTTTCCCCTGTTTAACACCGTGCATGCGGGTTTCCTCGCACACGGCGCCCCATCAATCTAAAACTACTTCCTTAGATCACAATATTTCCTACTTTTACTCTGAACTTATTCACTCTGGCTATCTGCTTTTTAGATAGTTCAAGTTTTTCCAGTAGTAGATGAATCGTTTCGGATTTGGTTGCATGTATCAATCCGTGTATATCAGGAGAGATTATGACTAGATTTTCGTATTTGTCAGTTCCGCCATTTTCTCTTGGAATGATATGATGGCAATTCATTTACCGGCAATCGTTCACCAATTACCCCACATATTCCGCTTTGGGCAGAGAATAGGGATATTCGGTTGTCATTGTACTCAATGCTTCGATCTGTAATTGGATTCCTTGTGAGGTACATGAATTCGAAGTCTGATATACTTTCGATTTGTTTATGAATGATTATTCTCCCTTCAGGCGTGAATCTGTTTACCTTTTTAGAGAAACACATTGCATTTTTGGTTTTACATGCTTTCATGGGGAATATGATTATACCTCTAATGTAGATTTGCTTCTTGTCATATCCCTTGTATTTCCCCAAATACACCTTGCCTGGAAAACCTTTATTAGTGGATATAAACTTCCACCTAACTCTAATAATCCGATCAAGATAATATCCGATTTTTGAGAAGTCTACGTTACAGTGCGTGGCTATACGATAATAGTTTTGTGTTCCAAGTACATTAACTCTTTACCTTTTGCCATTATTTTTGCGACGGCATCTGGCTTAATCTTTGAGTTAGCAACTCGCTTCTTACCCTTAATAACAGCTTTAATTGAAAACCCCAGAAATTCGGACGTTTTCTTTCGTAGATTTGTAATTTTGGATTTTTCTGGACTTATTTCGAGATTAAGTCTTTTTTTAAGCCAGAGTTTAACTGCGATGAACATTCGTTCTGCTACATCTCTGGTTGGGCATGACTTTAAAGTCATCCGCGTACCTTATGATGTAACATTCCTTGAGTTTTGATCCTTTGCGTATAGCTGTTATTTTGTTATCGTTTTGTGTATAAGGGTATGAGGTTTCAAAGCTTTCCCATTGATCGCTAATCCACCAATCTAATTCATTAAGAATTATGTTAGATAACAGTGGTGATAAAATACCACCTTGAGGGGTTCCTTTAGTGGGTATTCCAATCCCCTCAATTTCTGCCGTTAACAAAGCAGATATGATACATAGGAGTTTCTTATCTTGTATACCCATTGTCCACATCTGTTTAAGAAGTTTCCCATGGTCTACATTATCGAAGAATCCCTT
>DHWG01000155.1:0-2649 GCA_002413075.1 Desulfosporosinus sp. UBA5188
CTATAATATAACAGATATGAAATTAATACTATGAAGACTAAGAGTGCAAAAATAAAAGCTAGATAAATAACTCTGATCTGATAAAAGGGTTGTCCTAAAACTTTAAAGCCAAGATCTCCCTTGTTCTGAATTCCAGCAATAAAAAGTTTGCCCTGCGGATACGTATCTTTTGAAGAAGCCCATATTGTGACAGCATTTCCCGCAGTGGCATCCTTCGAAGTTACGGTCACCTTATACAATTTCCCATGAACCGACGTTAAAGGCGTCTTAATTATGAAGTCCTGATAAGCACTATCTATGATCGTATTAGCCTTAATAACCCAGGTTTGGATTTTCTCATCAGTTTGCAGATCCGTCAGTGATACTTCTACGTTACAGGTGTTAATTCTGTCGTAGGTTGCTATTTTAAGACTAACTCCTTTGAGGTCATCTTCGGTCACGGTAAAAGTTTGGCTTATTTCTTGATCAAGGATTTCTCCCACTGTAAAATCAACAGCATTCGTACCGCTCGTGCCCGATCTTTCGCTTGCAGGAATTGTATATTTAAGGTATGTAACACCTGCACAGGTCAGGATAAATATAAAAGTGATCACGGGTATAATCCAAGAGCTATTACGAATCTTCTTCAGCTGCAAATTTTTCTCTCCTCTTTGTTCGAGCATTCTTTAATATGACGTCTTCCTTGTAACCTTGTGCTAACTTTTAACGATTCACAGCCTCCTATTAGGAGTATTTACCAATACAGGCAGTCCATATCCCTGAGAGCAAAACAAAGGAACAGATTCCGAAGATGATCGCATTATAAGACGTTTTGTTCGCTTTATTAACGATTTTGCCGCTTCCAAGCACAGCGAGCAAGGGGAATAATAAGGGAATTAAATATCTGGGTTGGCACCCATTAATGGTAGCGAGGGCGACTGGTGTAAAGGCTAAATATAAGGCTGTGGCGATTAAGGCGACGGTGGTAAAAAAAACAATCACGATGGATAGCTTTGTTTTCAGGGCTGATTTATAGTGGTCATAGTTATTTTTATCGGTAAACACGGTGATGGCCAGCGTCAGCAAGAGAATTAACGAATGTTTTGCTTGACCTAAGTAGGCGAAAAAGGTCATATAATCCTTTGCTTGATCCAACGATAAATAGCCCGCTAAAAAGGTCAGTAGGATGTTCGCATAGGCTAGAGGATTTGATAAAATAAAGCTTAATTGTTCTCCTGGATTCACCTCAGTGCCGCCTCTGACATCTCCCAGAGCACCTACTTGAAGGAGCATTGGTAGTATGAAGCTTGAAATGACAAATATCAGGGACAGGATTAAGGCGACTCGATAGTTCCTATAGTGAGAGGGGGACTTAAACTTTGTCTTGTTGATCAAAAATAGTAACAATAAGAGCGGGAAATAAATAGCTTTTGGGCCGCAGGCTAGGACCAAGGCCCCCATCATGATGATCGAGTCCTTTAGGGTGATCAGTTTGTCGGGCTGTTGCAGCTCACTCAAGAAATACGCCATACCCAGGAGCGTAAAACAAGTGACCCAATAGTCATAACTATAATTTGAGGCCAGAAAAATAGCGGTCGGGAATAAGGCAATCACGGATAAGATCATTTTCCCGGTGATTAGTTTTCTGATACCAAAGTAAACGACGAAGGAATAAACAAGGACATTGGCCCAGCGCCCCAAGACAAACCTCAAGTTATAAGGAGCGTTCAGTATTCTTCCGAGAAAAAGTGCCATACTGGAGGGAATGTACGCTACATCCCTATAAAGGGTTAGGTTTGATTTCAAGGAGGGTAATCCAATATTTCTTAGCTTAGCTTGCTCACTGAGAAGGGCGTTTTGTTGATCGATCTCAGACAAGGAAAAAGTAATGGGTAAGATGACTCTGATCATGCTAGAGTCCGCCTTGGTTAGCTGACTCTCGCCCAGAAATGATCTTCCTAGCGCCCTGCCATAATGTGCTTGATCATCCCAGGAGACGGCAGTATGACTGGGCATGGAAAGCGCATACAAAGAGCCGACTGTCAGTGATATGGCTAAAAATAATAATTCGGGTTTCTGTCCGAGCTGTTTCCTCAACGCTATAAATAGAAAGATCAACAAGTAAAATGTCAGGATAAACATCCATCGATAATGATTAAAGAAGGTTCCTCGACTAGTTTCAGTCGCGATCATTAGGGTGGAGATAACATATTCGGATAATAGACTGCTTGAAATAATGCCTGCGACGATCAACAGCTTAACCATTCTGGAAGAATGTAATGCTTGCATCCTTTTTCCCCATTCTCTTAAGTTCTGCGCAGAAGATCATTTTCCCACGCAAAGAGCCGAACTGCTGGACAGTCGACTCTTTGCTTATTAACCTATGACTTTATTGAGAACGGTTCCAAGTAGCTTCGCGCCGACATTATCCAGGAGTTCTAATGCTCGTTGTGCCGATTCTTTGTTCACTTCACCAGAGGCCAAGACTAGAAGAACGCCCTCGACTTCCTGGGCCAGAATCGCGGCATCTGTCACTCTACCAATGGGAGGCGTATCGAGGAGGATATGGTCATATAACCCACAAACTTGCTGGAGCAGTTGCTTCATCCGTTGAGACCCGACGAGTTCCGCAGGGTTGGCGGGGCTGGGACCCTGGCTCTTATACACATC
>DHWG01000155.1:2744-9483 GCA_002413075.1 Desulfosporosinus sp. UBA5188
GTATAAGAGACAGGGCTGGGACCTGCTGTCAGAACACTGACGCCGGGTACGGCTGTTTTCTGAATATAGGGTTGGGCGTCTTGAGCTTCCACGAGGGCACTTGCTAACCCTTGCCCATTCTCTAGACCAAATAGTGTGTGCTGGGTCGGATGACGCAGGTTGGCATCGAGGACTAGCACAGACTTTCCGGCTTGGGCCATACTCACTGCCAAGTTGGCGACGGTGGTTGACGTCCCTTCCTGAGGGCCGGAGCTGGTGATGAGGAGGCTCTGGGTCACTAAATTAAGACTGGCAAACTCCACGTTGGTTCTAAGCGACCGATACGATTCCGAGAGGGGGGCGGTGGTTTGCTCCAAGGTAATTAAGGCAGGCAAGGTACCCTTTTTCCCTTTCTTGCCCCTAGGATCCTTGGCAATCATGCCCAGTAAAGGGATTCCCAAATACGCCTTGACATCACTGGGCGTCTGCACGGTGTTATCCAGAAAGACCCGCAAAAATAGCAAGCCCAGGGCAGCCATCAAACCCACAAGAAACGCGGCCAACATATTTTTCCGCTTACTCTCGGGAACGGGGAAAGCCGGGATCTCCGCTGGGTCGACGATTCTGACACTATCCTCGAGAACTTGTTTAGAAAGCTCTTGAGCGGTCGCGTTGGCAATAGAGGCTGCCAACGGAGCATTGACATTGTTCACCTGGATCGTAAACAGATCCGTGGAATTCACCTGTGATACCGTAATCATGCCGATCAGTTTGTCTTCTGTGAGGGGCAAGTTCAATTCCTTGATGACATTTTTGGCGATGGTGCGACTTCGAGCAAGATGACCATAATTTTGGAGATGTTGTTGCAAGACACTACTCGCGATGATGAGGTCTTGACCTTTAAGTGGCTCTGCGCCCCTTCGCTCGACAATCAGCGTCGTGGAAGTTTGATAATAGGGCGTGATGGTCACATAATTCATGATACCCACGAGGAGTGCTGGTAGGACTGGAAGCGTCAGCAAGATGATCCAATGTCTACGCACCATGTTCCAAAGTTGACGTAGTTCGATTTGTTCCAAGGTAATCCTCCCAATCATCCCGCCTCTAATAGCGGGGCAATAACGTCATCTCAATATCCTTCAACTTAGGGTAGATGAGATCTTTCTCCGACAGTAACGGGTTGTCAATCGGCCACTTGATCCCCAAATCAGGATCATTCCAGCTCACCCCGTACTCCAACTTTGGTTGGTACAGTTCCGTGCATTTATAAGCAAAAAGAGCAGTGTCACTCGTCAAGCAAAAACCGTGGGCGAAACCGGCCGGTATGTAAAATTGGCGCTTGTTCTCGCTAGAGAGCGTGACGCTCACTGATTTCCCAAACGTCGGAGAGCCCACACGAATATCGACGGCTACGTCAAATACCTCGCCTTGCAGGACATAGACCAATTTCCCCTGCGAATTAGGGTTCTGAAAATGAAGCCCCCGCAGGACGCCCTTTTGCGAAAAGGACATATTATCTTGAACAAAAGCAGCGGGTAATCCTAGGTCAGCATAACGCGTTTGATTCCAAGTTTCCATGAAGAAACCCCTGGAATCTCCGAAGACCTTCGGCTCTATGATCTTTACTTCAGGTAACTCTGTGGCAATCACCTTCATCGCTGGACACCCTCCTTTACCATATTCACCAGGTATTTTCCATAGCCGTTCTTTTGGAGCGGCTTCGCTAATTTGAGGACTTGTTTCGCTGAGATATAGCCCATGTGATAAGCAATTTCTTCTGGGCAGGCAATCATCAGGCCTTGGCGTTCTTCCATGGTTTGGATGTAATTAGCCGCCTGCAGGAGGGATTCATGCGTCCCAGTATCTAGCCATGCGTAGCCACGCCCTAAGGTCTCCACCCGCAAGGCGTTCTTCTCTAAGTAGACTTTATTAACGTCGGTGATTTCTAGTTCGCCCCTAGGCGAGGGCTTAAGGGTTGCGGCAATCTCCACGACGGCGTTGTCATAAAAATAGAGGCCGGTCACGGCATAATTGGATTTTGGTTTCAGAGGTTTTTCCTCAATACTGATCGCGTTTCCAGCCTGATCAAAGTCCACCACGCCGTAGCGTTCTGGATCCTTCACCCGATAAGCAAAGACGGTGGCGCCGTGTTCCTGGCGGATCGCCCGGGCCAAATGCTGGGTTAAATCATGGCCATAGAAGATATTATCCCCCAAGATGAGTGCACAACTGTCTTCCCCGATAAAGTCGCGCCCAATAATGAACGCTTGTGCCAAGCCACCCGGCTCAGGCTGGATGGCATATTGGATATTAATGCCCCATTGGTGACCGTCTCGAAGCACGCCCTCATATTGTGCTTGATCTTGGGGGGTAGTAATGATTAGGATCTCTGTGATACCTGCCAACATTAACGTGGTCAGTGGATAATAGATCATCGGCTTATTGTAAACTGGCATCAATTGTTTGCTCACTGTAATGGTCAGGGGATAAAGCCGCGTCCCTGAACCACCCGCTAAGATAATCCCTTTAGTCATTTATTGTTACGCTCCAGTTCTTATTTAAGTTCTTCTTTGAGTTCTTCTTTGAATTCTTATATTGATTCTTATTCCGTCAGTCCCAAGCGTTCCCGACGATAACTTCCATCACACACTCGCTGAGACCAAACGCGATTGTCTAAATACCACTGCACGGTTTTCCTAAACCCGGTCGTAAAGGTTTCTTCTGGTTGCCAATGTAGGTTCGTCTGAAGTTTCGTTGAGTCAATGGCATAACGTTGATCGTGGCCGGGCCTGTCCTTAACAAAGACGATCTGCTTCTGATAGCTTAAGCCATCAGCGCGTGGTGAAAGCTCATCGAGCAGGTCACAAAGCGTCTTAACCACGTCCAGGTTGCTTTTCTCATTGTTGCCACCCACATTATAGGTTTCGCCGACGTTGCCCCGTTCAAGGACTGCCTTAATCGCAGTACAGTGATCAAGAACATAGAGCCAGTCTCGGATATTTTGTCCATCACCATATATAGGAAGCGGTTTGCCTTCTAAAGCGTTGAGAATGATCAACGGGATGAGCTTCTCTGGAAATTGATAGGGTCCATAATTATTCGAGCAATTCGTGGTGACGCTGGGCAAGCCATAGGTATGATAATACGACCTCACGAGGTGATCGGAGGAGGCTTTTGAGGCGGAGTACGGTGAATTGGGCGCATACGGTGTCGTTTCGGTGAAATACCCGGTTTTCCCTAAAGACCCATACACTTCATCGGTAGAGATATGTAAGAAGCGGAACTCGTCCTTGGTGTTCTGAGGTTGTTCGTTCCAGTAGCTGCGTACAGCCTCGAGCAGATGAAAGGTTCCGACAATATTGGTCTGAATAAACTCCCCTGGGCCTTCAATGGAACGGTCAACGTGCGATTCTGCCGCAAAGTTCACCACCGCTTGGGGTTGATAGTCCTGTAATAAACGACTCACCAAGGTTTGATCGGCGATGTCACCTTGGACGAAGGAGTACCTAGGATGATCACTGAGATCCGCCAAGGATTCCTGATTGCCCGCATAGGTCAACTTATCCAAGTTAACGACCTTCACGTCTGATTGTTCTAAGATATATCGGATAAAGTTACTTCCTATAAAACCGGCTCCACCGGTTACTAGCCATGTTTTCAAGTTATTGTCCCCCCCTGTATTTCTTCAGTCTTTAGTTTTCAGTTGCTTGGATTCAGTCTCAAGATAATCCTGGAGTGCTGCTTCCCAGGTGCGCATGACATCAAGACCCCTAAGTTTCAGCATTTTATTATCCATCACAGCATGGTGCGGGCGTTTTGCTTTTTGTGGGTATTCTGCGGTAGTGACAGGTTCAACCTTCATGGCTTTGCCGGTTAACTCGAAGATTTTCTGGGCGAAGTCGCACCAGGTACAACTGCCTTGATTGGAGGCATGATAGAGCCCATAAAACTCCGTTTGGATTAATTGTTCGAGAACCCACACTAAATCTTTCGTATAGGTAGGGGTACCATACTGATCCGCGACGACCTTCAGCTGATCCCTTGTCTCCGACAATTTCAACATGGTTCGTACAAAGTTAGGGCCCTCCCCATAAAGCCAGGCGGTCCGGAGAATATAGTACGCGCCCCCAACTTGCTCAACGAGTTTCTCGCCCCAAAGTTTGCTTTTCCCGTAGACGCACAGAGGGTTGGGGGCATCGAACTCATCATAGGCAACGTCGGTGGCACCATCAAAGACATAATCGGTGCTGATATGGACGAATTTGGTGTCAAACTTTCGGCAAACGAGGGCTAAGTTTTGGGCGCCCAGCGCGTTAACTCGGTAAGCTGTAGCCTCGTCCTCTTCCGCTTTTTCCACATTGGTATAGGCTGCAGCGTTGATGACCACAGCAGGTTTTGTTGCTGAGATGAGTGCTTCGACGGACGCGTAATCCGTAATATCTATGGCAGGAATATCCTTTAAGATCAATTCATGCTTTCCCTCAAACTGTCGGGTAATTTCCTTGCCAAGCTGACCGTTTGAACCCACCACTAAAATTTTCATAATGACCTCCTATTCGTTCTGAACGAGTATATCATAATGCTCGTGGTTATGTTAGTTTTAGCCTTGATCCGAGGCTCTCTTGGGTTGTTTATCGTTCAAAGATCGTTTTATATGGCACTAGGTAAAAAGTTCCATTATGGACGAAGAAGACGATTAAGACAAGGCCATAGGAAACGATCGAGGAGAGCACTAAACTCTTGACGATGAATTTCTTTCTTTGGCCAATGATATGATCAAAAATGTGGAGGAAACTCGCAAACAAAATGATCAGCGAAGGCCATAAAGCATAAACGTATCTTGATAGTATGGTCATTGAAGTGGCAAAGGATAAGAGGACCAGACTGATGATATAAAACGATAAATACAAGCTTATATGACCATTGTACGCTTTAAGCTTCTTATAATAGATAGAGAAGGGAATTAAGGGAAGCGCACAGAGTATCGTATATTTACCGATACCCACTTGGAGATGCGGTAACGTATAAGCCGCAAAGCGACTTAAAACATGTGATAAACCACTTCCTAAAATAGTAATCATCGTCGGAATTATGGGAATTAATAAGACGCTCAGAATAGCGAGCGGTATTCGATACTTCTTCAATTTCTCAACATATAAAATTCCAAGAGGATAGAAAATTACTAAGGAATAGTGAAACAAAACCGCGATGGTCACGAAGAAGAAATACGTCGCGAGCTTCCGTTCGAAAATAAACCTGAGCGCATAGAAGATAATAGCAATGCCTAACATATTTCTGATGATGATAAAGCTCCAAAAATAAAGCGTGAAACCATAGACAAAAACAGCGATCCCCAAATTAATCTTCTTAGCTTCATAGATCATTGCTTTGAAGAAAAAATAGTTGGTTAAGGCAGCCATAATGATAAAAACAGATTGCGCATGATCAAAGAGCTTAACACAGATATAATTCAAGAGCAGATAGCCAATTTCCAATTGATTCACCATAGGATCATGAATTCCACGATCCCTGATCGCTTCAAAGAAAGCAACGTAATTGTCATAATCGGCCCCTGTGGCGTATCTTAAAGCAACCGGCAGCGTAATAATCACGAAGGAGGCGATTAAAAGTAACGAACCGTCATTGCGACCGTTCTTGGGCGCGATCATTTGTGAGAGTTGCGCAAGGAGACTGGCGATACATATTATGGAGATATAAAAGACATATGAGTTAATGTTTTGCAAAAACTATCGCCACCAATTTTTATTTATTATAGCTTCCAACCACTTCTTATGCCTTTCAGTATGGCGAGCCCTTTTTTAGCTTTATCGTCTTCATAGACCTCTGTCTGCAGCAGCAATTTGATGGTTCTCAGATAGGCCATGATGATGCCACCCGGTGTTCTATGTTTCTTGGCCAAATAGATGATATTTCTAGCGATATAGTACTTTCTAAACGGGGAATGATTCAAAATAATCAAATCCCAGAATAAGAACTTGGGTTGCGTGATACGGCCCACTTCATGGAGCAGGATCACGGTGTTCACTCTGAGTATTTTGTACCCGCTTTGAAGAATTCTCATACAGTATTCAAAATCAACGAGGTCGATAAACATGCTTTCATCGAAGCCGTCAAGTTTCTCCCAAATGTCGACATTGGTCAAGGTCGCTGAGGTGATGCATTTCTCTATCTCTTCATAGTCATCAGTGGAGTGGGGAACTGTGCTGCTCTCTCGCATATTCCGATCATCAATCACCGGTGAGAGGATGGCAACCTTCGGTAGGTCTAAATACTTCGTATACTCTTCGATCAGATTGGACGGGCAGATAGAATCCTGATCGAGCGTTAAGACCCAGGTATAGCCTTTTGATTGGCAAAAGAGCATGGCCTGATTCAGGGCCTTGGCAATCCCGAAATTTTCTTCATTTTTCAGGATGGTGATATTTTCATAGTCTCCGTACTCCCGCTCAATCAGATGAATGTTGTCAGAGTGGTTATCGATAAAGACTAAGAGGTCTACTTGTTGATGTATTGCTGCTATATTTTCCTTCAGTCGTAATAAATCAGGATTAAACAGTATAATGCCTGCTGCTATGCCACCCAAGATATTTCCCCCAACTTGTTCATGTTAATTTGCCCCTGTTCTGTCGATTGTAGGTCTTCCTACTCTTAATATGTCCACTCCTCCGGATAATCATTAATTAGATCAATCAGCGAAAACCGTGAAAAGTCTCAGACCTGTACATATTCAACATAATCT
>DHWG01000113.1 GCA_002413075.1 Desulfosporosinus sp. UBA5188
CCAATCAACCTTTTCGTTCAAGAAAACATCGATATTCGCTCTGGCCATTTCTTTAGCAGGTTCATAATCCCCGTTTATCCTAACAGGGGTACCACAACAGTTTTGGAGAGCAGGAATAACGACCTCCACACCATTGCGTTTGAGGACGTTCATGACGGATGTACCGGTATCCGTATAGATGTAGTTGATCATGCACCCCGTAAAAAAAGCCACCCTCATTTTCGCGTTCGGAACGCCAATGACTTCCGGATACATCGACCTGAATGTTTTTGGCGCGAGGGGTGAAAGAAGTCTCCTCTTGTCCAGTCCTATAGACATCCTTGGTAACATTCCTTGACCCTGAGGCCCTTTACGAAAGACCAAGCCTTGAAATACACTTCCCGCCTTCATTCCTGTGTTGAATACCCAACGGTTTTTCAAAACCAAACGAAAGATCAGTTTTTTGAGGGGAGGCAATCCTTTCCTCTCTGCGATTTTCTTACGAGCCGCTTCCACTAGTTTGTCCACTTTCACACCACTAGGACAGTTAGCCACGCAAGCTTTACACATCAAGCACAACGACATTTTGTCGATAAAGCCTTCCGTTAGCTCCAGGTCTTTGGTGATGATTCCACGGATCAGCTTAACTCGTCCTCTCGCCACCGTGGATTCCGCCTGTAGCTCTTTAAATACTGGACAGACATTTTGGCAGGCACCGCATCGAATACAACGGATGACTTCCTTCTCCCAAGACTCAACTGTACGTTCCATCTCATCACGCTCCAAACATTACGCCGGGGTTTAAAAGGTTGTTAGGATCAAGGGCTTGTTTAATCCGGTGCTGTACCTCAAGGCCAACCACCCCAGTTTGCAGCGTAATAAACTTAGATTTTGCCCGACCGATACCATGCTCCCCACTTAAGGATCCGCCCAGCTCGACCGTTACTACAAAGATCTCGTCAATAGCTTTTTCAACCCGTGCCGCCTCTTCCAGATCCGTTTCATCGGTAAGGATTGTGGCATGCAAGTTGCCGTCTCCGGCATGTCCGAGAATCGCGATGATAATGTTATACTTAGCGGCAATCTCCTGAATTCGCCTCACAGCCACCGGAATGCTGCTCCGGGGAACGGTTGCATCCTCACCGATAATGGTCGGTTTAACCCGCGACACTGCGGCAAAGGCTGAACGTCGCGCACGCCATAACTCGTCAGCTTCTTCTTTCGTCTTAGCAATCCGAATTTGGACTGCTCCTAGCCGTTTGCAGATTTGTTCGATCTTCGAGATCTGCTTACCTAATATTTCCGAATCCCCATCAACTTCTATTAAAAGCACGGCACCGGCCTCCGTGGGTAACCCAACATGAGCATATTCTTCAATGTTTCTAATATAAATATTGTCTAATAATTCAAGTGAACAAGGCACCAATCCGCCAGCAATAATCTCGGAGACTGTCTCACACGCTTGTTCGATCTCAGAGAATACCGCCATCATGGTGCTCTTGGCTTCAGGTAGAGGGATAAGCTTCACAATAATTTTGGTGATGACACACAGCGTACCCTCTGAACCCGTAAAGAGCTTCGTCATATCGTAACCCGTTACATTCTTAATCGTTCTTCCTCCGGTATTAATAACTTCTCCCGTCGGCAACACAACCTCAAGACCGATAACATAGTCACGAGTCACTCCGTATTTCACGCCACGCGGTCCTCCCGCACATTCCGCCACATTTCCGCCCATTGTTGAAAAAGCTTGACTAGCGGGATCGGGGGGATAAAACAGACCTACTCGCTCAACTTCGCTCTGCAATTGACCCGTGATGACCCCTGGCTCTACAACAGCAATCAAATTTTTCCGGTCAAGCTCAAGAATTTTGTTCATTCTTTTCAAAACCAGGACAATGCAATCTCCTATAGAAATAGTCCCTCCACTGACATTTGACCCTGCACCCCGTGGAACGACCGGAATCATTTCTTGGTTTGCCAGTTTAAGAATCTGTGCTACTTCTTCTGTGTTACCTGGATACACAGCAACCCCTGCTAAATCCTTCTTAATATCTGCCTTAACGAAGGAAGCATCATAGGTATAACAATATAGATCCTCTAACGTGGTATATATATTGTCTTTCCCAACAATTTCTCTAAGTTTCTGAATAATCTCTGGCTTCAAACCCGTTGCCTCCTTCTGTGGGCTCGCATCGTTCAACGCACCAAAACACAAAGGACTCGTGTCATTGCCCTCGGAATCATGCAATGCACCGCTTAACAAGATTATAGTCGGGGAACTGTTATAATACAACTACTTATTTATTTCCATTTTTAATGAATATTGTATTCGGCGGAACTCTTGGATTTATGGCCCCGCGAACCGAAACGTGAAGCGCTGCTATCTTACAAATGATGTCAGAAGACCTATAGACCGCCGTAGTGAAGAAGTAGGACTTTGACTTCCATGGTATAATGGAGACAATGGAGGGGAATTATATTACAGTTAAACAATTAATCGTTAAACAAGAGAAATTTGCTCAGGGATCATTTTCGGAATTAAGACAAAGAAAAGACTATACCCAATCAAGTGATGAGGTTGACTGGACACTGATCAACGAGCTATCTATCGGTGGTGATGGCACCTTCAAATTGGATAACAAGGGCGCTATAGATATGATGATCGTCAAACACTTTGGCGGATTCATGGATCAGATTGAACTATCTGGTTTTAATAAATTGGAAGCGTCAGCTAATGTATCGGCGGATCTACCGGACGCAGATCTCAAACTCATAGAGATGATGATGTCTAACAACATAACAGAGCCTGTTGTAGATATTAAATAGAAACTAAAACAACGAAAAGAGAAGCGTCAACAACCTATAATAGATTGTTGGCGCTTCTCTTTCGTTGTTTCTCTGGCTTAGCTTCCACTTATAGGGTGTATGGCCTTTTGTGATAATATGTCCACGATTTTGGAGGAAGCTACAGGAATGGGGAAAGATATGAAGAAGGTCGTTCCTCTAGTGCTAGAATCGATATCGATCTTTGCATTATGAGATTCTACAATTTTGTAGCAGGTTGCTAGGCCTAATCCTGTCCCACTATCTTTCGTCGTAAAGAAGGGTGTCCCTAATTTGCGAAGATTTTCTGCGGCAATACCACATCCCTCATCTGCAATGGCCAACACGACCTTGCCATTGTCTACATAACTTTTAATCTGGAGACGACCTCTTTCCTCCATGGCTTCAAGTCCATTGCGAGTTAGGTTAAGCAGCAGCTGGGTGATTTCATTTCCATTGAGCTCTAGGTTGGGAATCTCCCCTGGAATGAAAGAAATCTGTTTATTTTGGGTAAAAGTGTCCGCTTCTATAAGAGGATATAATTTACCTAGAAGGTCGTTAAGGTCTTGGGATCTCTGTTCAGTTCGTTTTGTTTGTGCCAGTGAGAGGAATTCTGTAATAATAGCGTTGGCTCGATCCAGTTCCGAAATCATCAGGTCGAAGGTCGGTTTCCTAACTGCATACTCGTGTTTCGCCCCTAACAGTTGGAGATAACCACGTACCGTGGTCATGGGATTCCTTATTTCATGACCAATCCCTGCAGCCATTTGTCCCACAAGGTTTAATCGGTCTAGGCGAGCCATTTTTTCTTCGAACAGCCTACGTTGGCGCTCGGTAATGAACTCTGCAGCGCGATCTTCCTTCTCCTTGCATTGGAAAGCAAGTTCTTTATTGGCAATGATTAACTCTGCAGCTCGTTTGCCTTTCTCTTTGCATTCAAAAGCAAGCTCTTTATTAGCAATAATAAGCTCAGCGGCCCTTTTGCATTTCTCTTTGCCTTGAAACACCAGCTCTTTATTAACCGTAATTAACTCTGCTAATAGTTTTTCTCTCTCGTCGCTTTGGAAGGCCAGCTCTTTATTGGCGGTGATTAACTTTGCGGCCCAATGTCCTCCCTCAAGAATCGCTTCAGATATACCCATCATTAACCCCCTCTATCATTTAAGAAGCAATTCTCTTAAATATGTCGCTTATTCGTTGTCTAAGCTCGAACAAATCAAAGGGCTTACTCATATAATAGAGAATCCCCAAATCCTTCGCCGTTTCCATAGTTTGAATATCTCCATAGGCCGTCATCATAATCACCGCCACTTGACTGTCTAATTTCCGAATTTCTCGTAAGGCCTCTAGTCCATTCATTACTGGCATTTTCATGTCTAGCAAGATAAGATCTGGCTTAAAGGCGATAAATAAACGGAGCGCTTCAGCTCCGTTCTCTGCCGTCTCGACGTCATGTTGATCCTCCCGGAAAACCTCAACGAGCAGACTTCGCACTCCAAATTGGTCGTCTGCGACAAGAATTTTACCCACTGCCTACACTTCTTCCTTTATAGTTTTCTCCTATGCGAAAATTCTGAGAGCTGCCGGATACTTAAGTCGCTTGCCCTCATATATCAGGTTGAATAAATCATTGTATGAGCGTTATTAATATTGTAATCGCTTCGCGATATTAGTCGATTGTTTGGAGCAATAAAATATCTTTCCGAATAATCTACTAATTACTTCCAATAATATTGTTATTCCATCAAAAAATACAATAAGAATTATTACTCACATAGTGTACCATGGAATTTTGCAGAAAATTGTTGCAAAAAGGAGATCTTGTTTTAGGGCTATTTTGACATCAAATCGGCTATATATGACTAAATAACAAGGGTTATATGAAATTGAAACCTATCAAAAAAACCGACAACTTTCGCGGAAATTTAGGGGGGCACTTTGCTGTTACTCGTTAAACAAGGGTGATTGGCTTTTATAAGATGATATGGGTGGATGGGAATTATTCTTTAATAAAATTATTATTGGTGTCTCTGATAAAGATATTTTGAAAATAATTCCTAAATATCACCGCTATATATACATAGTGTTTCGTAATAACACAAACTTTACTATAAGTGTATTAATTTCGCGCACTAAAGAAACCGTTACGTCATAGATTTTGTAATATATAAAATTATTTAAAGAGTGCAACATCCATTGGTAGAAGTAAACCTTGTGAATATTATAACAATATTCAGATTGTTGGCATGATTATTGCAATATAAGCTAGACAAGAGCGGATACGCGCCAAAAGAATTGGAGGAAACATAAATGACAGTGATTAATCAAGTATTTGGGTATTTCATGCCGACAGTTAACCTCATGGGAGCCGGAGCAGCTCAAGAAACAGGGAAACAAGCTAAATTATTGGGTGGGAAAAAAGTCCTATTGGTGACTGATGCCTTTCTCGAGAAAATTGGAATGGCTCAAGAAATTGCCGACGTTATTGAAAAAGAAGGCATTAAAGTTATTATATATGGTGGTGCAGAACCGAACCCAACAGATAAGAACGTACATGATGGTTTTGACATCTATACCAAAGAAGGCTGTGACTTAATCGTATCCGTAGGCGGAGGATCTTCACATGACTGCGCTAAAGGAATTGGCCTTGTTGCCGGTAATGGCGGAAAGATCAACGA
>DHWG01000121.1 GCA_002413075.1 Desulfosporosinus sp. UBA5188
GTTGCCCCACTGCAGACATTTCCACCAATTGTGGCAACATTCCTAATTTGTGGCCCGCCCATGGAGATGGCCGCTTCTGTTAAAATCGGGATCATTTCCCGTAGGATCGGATCCTTGAAGATCCGAGCAAAGGTCGCCATCGCGCCAATGACAATCGTCCCATCCTCAGTCTTTCGAATCCTTTCCAGGGATTTTATGTTGCGCAGACTGAGGAGCTCAGTTTCTTCATTCTTGCCGTGCATTTTGATGAGTACGTCCGTTCCCCCCGCAATCAGTTCCAGATTGGGGTTTTCTGCGAGCAGTGCAGCCGCTTCACCGACGGTTTCCACTTCATAATAGCCAGTAATATTGTACATTTCATCACCGCCTTCCTAGATTAATCCAGCCTTTTTGAAAGCTTCGAAGACTCGTTGTGGGTTCATCGGCAACCGATTAAAGGCCACACCCGTCGCATCCAAGACGGCGTTTCGAATTGCGGGAGCCGGGGTAATAGTCGGCGGTTCGCCCAGCGATTTAACACCAAACGGTCCAGTGGGTTCGTAAGGTTCCACGAAGGCCGCACCGATGTCCGGCGTATCCATAATGGTGGGAAGTTTATAATCCAGTAAGTTATTATTGAGGGGTTTACCCGTAACTTCATCAAAGAGCAACTGTTCGGACAGCGCATAACCAATTCCCATGCTGACCCCACCATGTACTTGTCCCTCGGCCATCTGCGGATTGATGATCGTCCCAGAATCATGAACGTTGTAAATTTCTAAGACCTTAATCTTCCCCGTCTTAATATCGACTTCCACCTCGGCAAAGGTGACACCAAAGGGCATGGCATTAATACGGGCATTATTAGAAACATCACTCGTAATTGGCTTAGCAAGGACGCGATCATAGTAAGACTGCATGGCGACTTGTTCTAAAGTCAGAACGCTTTCCCCGGAATGTTTATAGACAATCTTTTGATCCAAGAGCTCCAGTCTGTCCACGGGGATATCCGTCATGCTCGCTGCGAAGCCAAGGATCTTCTCCTTCACTTCGAGCGCCGCCTTTTCGACCGCCATTCCGGAAACATAGGTTTGTCTGGAGGCATAACACCCGGTATCAAAGGGCGTTATGTCGGTATCTTGCGTGGAGAGAACATGGACCATATCCATGGGAAGTCCCAGCACTTCCGCCACCATTTGACCAAAGACGGTATCACTGCCTTGTCCCGTATCCGTTGCCCCAATTTGCAGTTGGACCGAGCCATCTTGATTTAAAATCAGCCGGGCTCCTGCCAGTTCTAAGGCGACTGGGTAAGTTCCCGAGGCATAACTGAAGCAAGCCATACCCAAGCCCCTGAGCTTTTCGCCACTCTGTTCTTTATATAAGGCCTTTTTCTCGTCCCATTTAATTAAGGCCTTGCCCCGATCGATACACTCACGGATGCCACAGCTCGTGACCTTATTTTTGCTCACCGGGTCCACATACCCTACTTCCACGAGGTTCTTCAAGCGGAGCTCTATGGGATCCATATTGAGTCGTTTGGCAATATCTTCAAGATGCGATTCAAACGCATAAAATATTTGTGGGCAGCCGTAGCCTCGCATCGCTCCAGCGACCGGCAAGTTTGTATAAACCGTCATCGGATCATACTTCATGGCCTTCGTGGGATAGAGAACGCGGAATTTCCCTCCAGCACTACCCGCAATCGAATGACCGTGCGAGGCATAGGCCCCTGTATTAGCAATGGCAGAAATATCAATGGCCATCATTTTCCCATCATCGTTTATCCCTGTTTTAATCTTGAACTTAAAGGCATGGCGAGTTCGTGTGTCGATCATACACTCTTCCCTCGAAAGTTCTATCTTCACGGGCCTTCCACCCACTGCTAGCGTCATCGCAGCATTTAACGGTTCAATACAAACATCTTGCTTGTTGCCAAATCCACCGCCGACAAACGGCTTGATCACGCGGACCCGGCCCCAGGGAAGCCCCAGTGATTGCGCAACAACCCGCCGCACTATTTGGGGGATCTGGGTGGAGGTGACGATCACGATTCTCCCGTCCGTGTCTTGATACGCATAAGAGGTTTGATTTTCCATATGGCAATGCTGGACAATACTTGTTTCGTACTCGCCTTCAAAGACATGATCCGATTCTTTAAACGCGGCTTCAACATCCCCGATGACGAACCCACCAGACGCTAGGATATTTCCTTTATGTTCCTCATGAATTAAAGGGGCGCCTTCTCGCAGAGATGCCTCCGTACTCGTGAGCGCTTCCAGCACGTCGTATTCGACTTCAATTAATTTTAAAGCCTGGGCCGCGATCAATTCATCCGTCGCCACCACAGCCGCTATAGCGTCTCCGACAAAACGAGCTTTCTTCGTCAATATATGACGGTCCTCCACATCCCTATGACTGGAATCCAGCGAATAAGGATGGCCTGCCGTACCAATTTTTATCCGCTCTACGTCTAATTCATGCTCTAAAACATCCTCGATCACGCCCGGCAAGGACGTAGCATAGGGAATGCGCGGTAGGTCTTTATACGTTAAAACAGCCTCCACACCCGGCAAAGCCTTAGCTCGACTCACATCGATCGTTTTAATTATCGCGTGCGCATAAGGGCTATGTAGGATTTTCCCGACCAGCATATCCCTTTCAGAAAAATCATCCGTATATTTAGCCTTACCCGTAACCTTGGCGATAGCATCAACTTTGCTAACGCTTTTCCCCACAACTTTGTAAGCCATTAAATTTCCCTCCGTCCCATGATTTGCGACTTTCAAGACTTTATCTTCTATATAAGGAGGCGTTCCCCACGTTGCTTCACCGAAACATTATGCCTATATAACTGTGCAAAATCCATGCCAACCCGCTGAGATGTCTCAAAGGGGCTAGAATACTGACTTCTTGTTGCAGTAACCTTCAGTGAATCTATCAAAACGAGAAGTATACTCCACCTACTTTCTCTAAAGGCCTTGCCCACCTCGCCTTTATCGTTTAGATAATAATTTATCATATTGATAAGGTTGCTCGTCTTAAAATCATGTCCTCCGTAACATTATGCCCCGAAAACATGATTTATCGATAATTACCGAATATTATAGCGTGCTAGTTTTCTGTATAGCGTCGCCATCCCAATTCCTAAGGCCTTGGCCGCTTTTTCTTTGCCCCGAACACTGTCTTCGGACGATTGAAGACAACGAAGAATGGTTGCCCGCTCAAGATTCTCCAGATTAAACCTGTCAAGATCGTCGTATTTCTCGGTCTGCTTCAGTCTGGGGGATAAATGTTCCTCTGTTAACGTTGAAGCTTCCGTTAAGCTCATCGCATATTCCAAAATGTTCTGCAGCTCACGGACATTACCCGGCCACATATAGTCCCGTAACTTCTGCCGAAATCCATCGGATAAATTCTGGACGTTTTTACCCAGTTGTTGATTGTAAAACTGGATAAAATGCTCACATAAAATGGTCAGATCTTCTTTTCTATCTCGCAGCGGTTTGATCACTAAAGGAATGACATTGATTCGATAATACAGATCTTCACGAAATTCGCCTTTGTTCATCATATCCTCTAAGTTACGATGCGTTGCGGCAATGACCCGGATATCGACCGAAGTCGGAGTGATTCCTCCAATTCGTTCCACTTGCCGCTCTTGTAAAACCCTAAGAATCTTGGCCTGTAAGAACAATGGCATGTCCCCGATCTCATCGAGAAACAAGGTCCCTTTGTTGGCCAATTCGATTTTACCAATTTTACCGCCTTTGCGTGCCCCGGTAAACGCACCCTCTTCATAACCAAACAGTTCACTTTCCAGCAACGCTTCAGGAATCGCCGTACAGTTGATGGCCATAAACATGCCTTGTTTCCAAGGACTGAGATTATGAATGGCGCGGGCCAACATCTCTTTACCCGTCCCACTTTCCCCTCTTATTAAGACGGTCGATTTGCCGGCAGCCACCACTTTGGCCCTCTTACGAAGTTCGCGCATGGCTTCACTGTCACCCAAAATATCTTCTATGGTATACCCCGCATTTTGCTGACTCAACCGCGTGACGATTTGGCTGATTTCATCAAACGGACGAAGAATCACGGCAACACTCTTCACCCCATCGTCACCGTTTATAGGCAAGGCACGTAAGACCATCTGAAGCCGATGTTTCTTGGTTTCTATATGGACTTCACGCTCAACAACTTCCTCTGCATTTTCACCAACACCCAGGATATCTGACACAATTTGCGTGGCGAATAGATCGCTGAGATTGCTGCGTGATGTCAGTAAATTAGCACTAAATAAACGCTGAGCAGACTGGTTGTAGTGGAGAATATTTCCATGCAGATCCGCCGTTAGTAGCCCTTCGTCTAGAACGTCAATAATAGAATTCAGATAGTGGTTAGCGGAAACGAGACCCGTTAGAAACGCCTGTTCTTTCAATTTCAAGGCAATCGTTTCTGCCATTTTAGTGAGGAAAATCAGATAGGAGTGTTGATTTTCTTCCACAAGTTTCGCTTGATCGTCCGTAAAACAAATGAGTCCAATTGCCCCGACGGCTTTACCATCCACATTGATGGGAGAAACCACTTCATATTTTTCCGTGCAATTGCCTCGGGCTTTACAAGGGGCACATATTGAATGCTGGCCTGGTGTTTCTATGATAAATTGATGCCCGGTCCGCAGAACTTCCCGATGCACATAACCCTCCCGGTCCATCGATTGGCCGACCCCTTTGTGATATCTTCCGGTTCCAGCAATACGAATCAGATGATGATCAGCGATCTCAATATCGATTTTCACCACCGTGGCAATCGCTTCGGCAATTTGTTGCGCATAATCTTTCACATCGATCAGTTCCACCCTATGAACACCCCCATAAAAGCCATAATTCCCACCCTAAACCTCTAAAACAAATTCAGTTTAAAATGCCCCGCATAATAGACAAAACCAACGGTTATAACGTTAACTAAGATCAAAAGCGGTGCTCCAATCACAAACTTGGAGTGAGCCGTCTTATGTCGGAAATACTTCATTCCCGTATACAGTCCGATGGCGCCCAGAGCCGCTCCCATTAAAAGTAAACTTGCTTCAGGAATTCTCCACTCGTGCCGTTTTGCTCGGCGTTTATCTCTACCCATAGCTGCAAAAACAAACCCATTCCAGAGCACGTAGACGACTAATACTATTTCTAAACTGAGCAATCCATTCTCCCCCTACTTACTGTTTGTTGTACGATTAGCACTGATCGGGCCTAGTTATTGTCCACTCCAGCGTTCAAACAACGTATGTTCAATACCAAACTGATCTAAGACTCTACCGACCACATGATTCACTAAATCCTGGATTCCTTTCGGGTGATGATAAAACCCAGGCGAAGCCGGCATAATCGTTGCGCCCGCTCGTGCCAAGCGCAACATATTTTCCAAATGGATAATATTATAGGGCATCTCACGTGGAACGACCACCAGGGGACGACGTTCTTTCAAAGTCACTTGGGCCGCTCGTGCCAGAAGATGCTCTCCCGTACCAGTCGCCATTAATCCAAGTGTGTTCATCGAACAAGGGATCACCACCATTCCTTGGGTCCGATAAGAACCACTGGCCAGGGCAGAAAACAGGTTTGTATTTTCATGGATGTGAACGTTTTCTGGAAAAGACGTCCGTGTGATCCCGGTTTCATACGTCAATATTTGTTCACCAGTCGGAGACATTACCAATTCCACTTGCCAGTCCATGCCAGCGAGGACATTAATTAACGTTTGTGCATAGATTGAACCACTTGCCCCCGTCAGACCCACCACTAAATTTTTACTCACAAGGCACCTACCCTTCAACGAATTGCTACTTGGCGATCTCTGAAAGATCCTTGGTCTGGAGAACCGTTAACTTGTCTTTTCGAATCATGCTAATGCCAAAAAATATGACGACAGCCCCTACGGCCTGCATCAGGTGAACCTGTTCCTTTAAAATAATAGCGGCTGTCACCACAGCAACCGCTGGCACCGCATACATATGTGCCATGACACGGTTTGCCCCGATTCGGCTTATGGCGTGATACCAAACAACGAGCCCGAAGACCGTTACTAAGGCAATGGAATAAAGCATCGAGCCCCACGCAGCAAACGTTACCTCTGACCAAGTGATCGCTAACACCTTGTTTAATCCAATGGCCAGAAAAAATATCGTTCCAAATAATGAAGCATACGTCATCGTTTTAAGCGCTGAATATTTGCGCAACATGCGTTTAGCAAGCACTGGATATAATCCCCAGACACTTGAGGCCAAAATAGCAATAAGATCTCCACGAATTACTTCCCAGCCTAAGGCCAATTTGTTCGTCCCAAAGGCTAAGACAAAGATAACACCTAATAGAGATAAAGCGCTTCCCAATCTCCCTTTGGGTCCTAATCGTTCTTGTCCCGCTAGCCAGGCAAAAATAGCCGCAAACACCGGTGAGATTGCGAGCATTAATGAGGCATTGGTAGCCGTGGCGTACTTAACGGACGCCATGAACAATGTCTGGTAAATGGTAATTCCTATGAGTCCAAGCATCGCCATTTCCCAGCAATCCTTTAACTGGATACGGAGGTTTTTCTCCAAAGTATATAGCAAAAGAAACATTAGAGGCGTTGCTCCTACAAAGCGAACAACGTTAAATGTCAGGGGATCAAACCCAACCATTCCCCACTTTCCTACCGTGTAATTCGCTCCCCATACTAGGACAACTCCCCAAAGTAACCACTGAGGAAAATCTTTTTTACTCATCATTAGTCTGCCTCTTTCTCTTTTGACCATACAAAAGACCCCTAGCATCAGATAATGCAGGAGTCTTTGATTTATTTCTATAATGCTACAATTGTATCATTGTGACCTTATTCTTTCAATGGACTAATTTTGTGATTGACAAACTCTCAATTTCCTCATATAATAACCTTTGTTACGCGGTCGTGGCGGAACT
>DHWG01000144.1:0-8628 GCA_002413075.1 Desulfosporosinus sp. UBA5188
ACTATTTATTTGTAGGTGTAAAAACCTTTTCCTGTTTTGCGGCCAAGGTGTCCTGCTTGCACCATGCGCCGGTGAATAGTACGTGGCCAGAACTTAATATCTCCTGTACCCTCATACATAACGTTAAAGACGTCTAGCGCAGTATCGAGCCCTATAAGATCTAACAAAGCCAACGGGCCAATAGGGTGATTCATCCCTAACACG
This sequence comes from Desulfosporosinus sp. UBA5188, assembly GCA_002413075.1. Classification (GTDB taxonomy): domain Bacteria; phylum Bacillota; class Desulfitobacteriia; order Desulfitobacteriales; family Desulfitobacteriaceae; genus Desulfosporosinus. The sequence goes on from DHWG01000144.1 coordinate 205, forward strand.
CATGCCTTATCGATATCCTCAGCTGAAGATAATCCCGCCTCATACGCTGCTACTGCCCCGTTAAGCAACGGAATTTGAAGATAATTCACTAAAAAACCTGGAGTGTCTTTCGCCTTAATTACCTTTTTGCCAATCTGTTCACAAAAGGCAGTTGAAGCTTGATAGGTTTGCTCACTGGTTTCCAAGCCCATGACCAACTCGACCAGTTTCATCACCGGCACAGGGTTAAAAAAATGCATCCCAATTATTTTGTCGGGCCTTTTGGTGGCACTCGCTATTTCTGTCAGCGACAGAGCCGACGTATTACTGGCCAGTAGCGCCTCAGGTTTAACAATCTCGTCCAGTTGTTTGAAGATATCTCTTTTCAACTGGATGTTCTCAAAGACCGCTTCAATGACCAAATCGACATCAGCCATTGCCTGATAGTTGTCACATAAAACAATCCTATCAAACATATTCAGCTTATCTTGAGCGGATACTTTACCTTTATCCACGAGTTTTTGGACGACTTTGTCCAGTTTTGTCTTTCCTTTTTGTGCCACTTCCAGATTAGTCTCAAATAGTAAGACTTCGATGCCAGCTTGAGCGATCGTTTGTACAATACCGGATCCCATAGTGCCAGCCCCACCAATAACAGCTACTTTCTTAAATTCCATTCAATACATCCTCCTTTTGTTATAAACTTCCAAATAACAATTTGTTTTTGGTTTAAAAACCATTTTCATTCTGACATACAACTAATTTAGCTTTGTGCTTAATCTCTTTTAGTTCATCCATTTCATCATCAATGTCCATGAGTTCAGTTAACCATTTCGCACGGTTATCCTTGCACTCAGATAAATTAGTAAATGTTTTTTTACGTTGCAGCCGTAAAATTTCAATTCGGTCCATAATAATCAAACGCCTCTCCTACCCTCTTTGCTTTAATAAATTCAAGCTCCCAGGTCGCTTTGGCGAAGACAACGACTTTCATAAACTTTGCCTTCTCGGGGCAATACTTATCTCTGGCACCCCGAGAAGGCTACTGTTCCAATAAAGCAATACCCCTACACCTTTAAAGCTTCTCTAGTTAAACCTCATACTTGCCGGTTTCCGAAATAGCTGCAGCAATCTTCTGTCTCAATGCTACCGTGTCCCGGATTGTATACTGAGTCAGCTTCTGCAAATTTTCTAAATGGTTTGCTAATTCTTCTCCCTCAGCAAGGGCTGTCATTGTTTCTTTCGCGGAATATTCCAAAAGTCCAATAGTAGAATTAATGTAGGCCATAGCCATACTTTGCTTAAGCTTTGCCTTGGCCCCACCCTCATTGGCTACTGCTTTTTGGGCCCTGAGCCAGGCGCTTTCTATGGCAAAGGCCCGTATGGCTAGATCCGCTAATCTTCCTAATATTTCTTGCTGTTTCACTAACTCTTTTCCATACTTAGCAAGCCCAGCACCCATGGTCAGCAGGAAGACATCCTTTGCTGCCTGAACTAACCCATCTTCTCCTTCTCGGACTAGAATCCCGCCTGCGATTTCTCCCTTGAGCTTTTCGATGGCTTCTTCAAGTGGCAAATCCCCTTTGGCTGCCCGGCGCAGTAGCGTCGTGGGAACCAAAACACGGTTTATTTCATTCGTCCCTTCAAATATGCGGTAAATCCTTGCATCCCGATACAGTCTTTCAATAGTATATTCGGAACTGAACCCGTAACCGCCATGGATTTGTACGCCTTCATCCACTACATATCCCAGTACTTCCGTGGCAAACACCTTGTTTATTGAGCATTCCAGTGCATATTCCTCAATACCCTTGGCCGCGACCTGCCCCCCATCATCTCCCGAGGTATCGAGGCTATGCATTATGTCTTCCAACAACCCTCCTGTGCGGTAGACCATGCTCTCCACGACATAAGTTTTAATCGCCATTTCGGCTAGTTTCTCCTTAATTAGACCGAAATTCGCAATGGAGGTACCAAACTGCTTCCGCTCATTGGCATAAGTTGCCGACAGTTCCAGGGCAAACTTGGCATTACCTAATGCATTTGCAGCAAGCTTATAGCGGCCCAAGTTCAGAATATTAAAGGCCACCACATGCCCTCGGCCAATTTCAAATAACAAGTTTTCCACTGGCACTTTTACATCGTCAAAAATGACTGATTGGGTGGACGAGCCTTTAATGCCCATTTTGTGTTCTTCCGCCCCGGTAGAAAGGCCCTCTGAATCTCCGTCGACGATAAAGGCGGTAAACTTATCTCCGTCTATTTTTGCGTAAACTATGAATATATCGGCCATGGCTGAATTGGTAATGAATTGTTTTGTGCCATTTAGGATGTAATGCTTACCATCGCGACTTAACACTGCCTTGGTCTTAATAGACAAAGCATCCGTTCCTGCTCCTGGTTCCGTCAGTGCATAGGCCCCAATTTTTTCGGCAGTGACGATTCCAGGCAGATACTTTTTCTTTTGTTCATGGGTTCCGAACATGACAATAGGCATACTACCAATGCCAGTCTGACCTCCGTGAGTCATGGCAAAGGAACCGGACCGGCCCATACACTCGGCTATAATCGCGATGCTGATTTTATCGAGCTCCATGCCACCGTATTCTTCCGGAATATCGGCACCGTTAAGACCTAGCTCTCCCGCTGCCTGCAATAGCTCCCTGTTCAAGCCTTCTTTCTTCGCTTCTAGCTCATCCATTTTTGACAAAACATTATCAGTTACAAAACCCATAGTCATCGTGTAAATCATTTGATGCTCATCAGTGAAATCCTCAGGGCTAAAGATATCTTGGGGATTGGTCTGACCGAAGAGGAAGCCTCCCCCTTTAGGTAAATTACTCATATGATTCACTCTCACTTTCTTCATGGATCTTTAATGTCTACTGGCACGTAAGCACGGTTTTCGTTTTACTAGAAATGCACCTATGCCCTGTTCCTCTATGCATTAACTCTGCCAATACTTTCAATACTTTTGCCTCTCGTTTCATCGATGAAGAAAAATGCTACTAACGAAGCAATGACCGCTGGTATCGCAAAGAATACGAAAAGGCCGGTAAAACCAACACCCATCATTTGTACATAGCCAGCAGCGATGGGACCGATAAATCCTCCTACGCGCCCAAATGCCTGCGCTGAAGAGACACCGGTATTTCTAAATTCAGTCGGATACCCTTCAGCAAGGAGCGGCTGGGTACCACTTAGCCCCCAATTCATTGCCATGCCCACTAACATGCCGCATATAACCACTTGCCATTGGTTTGTAGCAAATCCTAGGGCGAGAATAGCTACAGCCGTAAATATCCAACCAAAAATTACGTTTGTTCTGCGCCCAATCATATCAGCTACATAACCCGTGACCAGGCTTCCAATCATTCCGAAAACATTTTGTAGTACGGCGAAGGAATAACCCTTTACCAAGCCATACCCTTTTCCAACAAGTAGGGTTGGCAACCAGCCATTGATACCATAAATAACCACCGAGCCCATGAAATAAATTATCCATAGTGCCATCGTTGCCTTGCGAAATTCTGGAGAAAAGAGGGCCCTTACTCCAATTTTTTTAGGAGGAGACGGCGCAATTAGAGTATTAGTAGCCCAGTCACCCGCTTGGCCCTTAACTGATATCTCCATTCGTTTAATTAATTCAATCGCTTCTTGTACTCTCCCTTTTCCTAAAAGCCAATGTGTTGATTCAGGGAGTACGGCCATCAATATAAACGCGTATAAAGCAGGAATTCCGCCGACAAGATAGCAGACTCTCCATCCGTATATGGGAACCACATAAATGGCCACGATTCCAGCCACTACCCAACCTAAGACATAAAATGCCATGATAGAGGCTGTGAAAAATCCCCTATTTTTGGTTGGCGAACTCTCTGACATCATAGTTACAGCAATGGGTATGCAACCGCCAAAACCAATACCACCTAAAATCCTAAGAATGGCAAAGGCCTCGAAACTATGCACATAATAAACAGGGAATGTTAACAAGGAAAATACGAGCACAAAGAAAGCAAACGCCTTCTTTCTTCCGAGTTTATCCGAAATAAGCCCTGCGCTTAGTCCGCCAATAAATAAACCCAAAATACTCCACGAAGCTAGACTTCCAGTTTGAATCTTCGTTAGCGCCCATTCCTTCGCCAATTGAGGCATTGTATAGGCAACAACCATATAGTTGTACCCGGCAAAAAGTAAGGCAAGGCCAATTAAAACATAGATTTTAAAGGTATATTTTGAAATTCCTAATCGATCAACAACCTCAGAAATTGATACCTTATTCATTCGTTTGTCGCCTCCTCCATTTACGCTCTTCCTGATTCCGTCTCGGGAATTAGTCTTTGCCCTAAATCCATCGGTTTTTCCGCATCACTATTGAAGTAATACCCTCTATATAATGCCTTTTTCCCTAAAAGTAGCTATTTCACTATCACTGTAACCGAGGAGGGTATTAAGAATAGCTTCGGTATCCTGCCCAATAGTTGGAGCTCCACGCCATACCTGTGCAGGGGTCTCACTCATTTTCGGGCAGAATCCAAAAGCTTTCACGGTTTCCCCTAAAGTCTCATCCTCATACTCAATAAAATTCCCCCTCTTCTGGTAGTGTTCGTTTTCTGCTAAATCAGCAGAGGTTCTCACGATTCCACATGGCACCTTTAAATTCAGCAAGTACTGCTTGCCTTCCTCTGCTTCGCGTGCTGCTACCCATTCCGTCGCAATACTATTAAGCTCAAGGCCAAGTTCAGAGTTGATCGCTTCTACCGAACCACCTGCCGCTTGATGAGTGTACTTATTCACATCGAGACCAATCGCTTTGATAAAACGCCCGTAAACTGCGGGACCATATGCGCCAATGTATAAATACTTATCGTCCTTTGTCTTGAACAGGTTACCAGGCTGAAAGATGGCTACCTTATTACCTTTGCGTTCTCTGACCTTGTCTAGAACAAAATACTGTACGAAGGTGTCATTAAGGCACTTACTCATCGCCTCTATCTGAGCGATGTCAATAGCCTGACCCTGACCTGTCTTTTGAGCGTGAATGTAGGCCATCAATATTCCATTCGTTGCAAACATAGCTGTCAAGTAATCGTTAATAAAGGTCGCGGCGTGCGATGGAGGCGATGGTTCGGGGAAACCATTGAGATGCATATAGCCACCCTCGGCCTGGCCTATTGGATCGTACGAAGGCCGGTTGCACTCATCGGGAACACCTCCGAACTGGGGCCTCCCAAAGCCGCTTATGTGAGCAATGACCAGCTTCGGGTTCACTTCCAACAGCAGCTCTTCTGTTATACCCAACTTCTCCGTCCAAACCATATTCTCCACCCAAACATCACAGTTTTTAATAAGAGAGAGAAAGATCTCTTTGCACTCCGGGATTCTGAGATTAATTTCCAGTGTTAAACTTAGCTTATTTCTAGCTTCCTGAACCCAACCGGCACTGACCCTTCTGTCACCGCGTTTGATCACTGGAGCCTGTTCTCGATACGGGTCCCCAACGTTTGGCCGTTCAACATGAATGACCTCGGCACCATATTCTGCAAGCATGGATGCGGCAAATGGTGCCGCGACGATACTCCCCGTCATCAACACTCTCATGCCTGTCAGTGGCCCATACGTTGGCACTAAAGCCGGGGCAGGAATGCGCACAATTTCTTTCCATCTCTCCATTTTCTAAAACCCCCTTCGTTCTTTATCTTACTGACCCGTGAAACTAGGTCTTCGTTTTTCCATAAATGCTCCTATGCCTTCTTTGCGGTCATCGCTAGCAACGGCAGTGACGAAACACTGGACCTCCAAAGAATGGGCAGAAGAAATATCCAAGTTTATCCCTGTGTTCATTCTCCTTTCTTTTTATGGTCATACCACCCAGCACCAGTCTTTTTACCCAGTCGTCCAGCCCGTATGAGGGCTTTCACCGTCTGAGGCGCATTCCATTTCATATCTTTAGATTCACTGAAGAAATAATCTGCGACATGCACCGCAATATCTACGCCTGTATAATCCATGAGTTCGAAGGGGCCCATGGGATAGTTTAAACCCAGTTTTACAGCTGTATCAACATCCTCTGGAGTCGCTATTCCTTCTTCCACAATGCGAATTGCCTCCAAGAACTGTGGCATCATGACACGATTTACGATGAAACCAGGAGTGTCCTTCTTAACTACCACAGGGGTTTTGCCCATCATCTGAGCGGCCTCAGATGCCAACTTTAGCGTCTCATCACTCGTGTAATAACCACGGATGACTTCAACCAGCCTCATGATTAGAGGAGGATTAAAGAAGTGTAACCCAACAACCTTATCTGGACGGGAGGTGGCTGCTGCTAACGCGGTAATTGACATAGACGAAGTATTAGAGCCAAAAATTGTGTCCGGACTGCAAATCTTATCCAATTTTTCGAAAGCACTCTTTTTAACGTCAATATCTTCGAAGATTGCCTCTATTACCATATCCACAGACGCAAAATCCTCCATTTGGGTGGTTATGGTGATCCGTTTTAAAGCGACTTCTTTTTCATCAACCGTCATTTTCTGCTTTTCAATACTCTTATCCATGAAAGCGGCAATGCGCTTAATTGCACCTTCAACAAACCGCTGCTCCACATCACAGAGTACTACCTCAAAACCCTTCGCTGCTGCTAAGTGTGCAATTCCGCCACCCATTGCACCTGCACCTAAAACCCCAATTTTCTTAATCGTCATCATCTATACCTCCTATGTTTTTTCATATAAATACTTTCAACTAGCTCCTATACTATGAATAAGAGCAATAAATCTTCAAGAAGCATACAAGCTATTAAGTTACCCTTCTGAATTTAGTATCCTAGAACTAGCGAGGCTTTCGAGGCTTTCAATACTTTTTCCTTTCGTTTCAGTAATAAAGAAAAGGGCAATGAAAGCAGCTCCTACAGCCGGAATCGCGAAGAATACAAACAAACCTGTAAAACCAACACCCACCTGTTGAAGATAACCAGCGAAGATTGGGCCTAGAAATCCTCCTATGCGACCAAATGCCTGCGTCCAAGAAACACCAGTATTTCTAAATTCGGTACGGTACGCTTCTGCAATGAGTGGCTGTACCCCACTCAACCCCCAATTCATGGCAGTACCAACTAACACACCACAAAATACTACCTGCCATTGGTTTGAAGCATAGCCAAGTAAGAGAATAGCGACCGTGGTAAACAACCAACCGAAAATAACGTTCTTTCTGCGCCCAATGATATCTGCTACATATCCAGTAGACAGAGAGCCTACAATCCCAAAAATGTTTTGTAAAACCGCGAAAGAATAACCTTTAACTAAACCATATCCCTGTTCGACCAGAAGGGTAGGGAGCCAGCTAGATATTCCATAAATCACCACTGATCCCATGAAATACATCATCCAAAGAGCCACCGTCGATTTACGATACTCAAGGGAAAATATTGCACTTATTCCTCTTTTCTTTGCGGGAGACGGGGCAATTAAACTACCAGGACTCCATTCACCAGCTTCACCGGTAGCAATGATCTCCATTTTTTTAATGATCTTTATTGCCTCGTCTTCTCGCCCTTTCCCTAAAAGCCAGTAGGGAGATTCATTCAGTTTAGCCAATAACACTAAGACGTAAAGAGCGGGTATACCTCCAACCAGATAGCAAACTCTCCAGCCGTATATGGGAACCACGTATATGGCCACAAGACCTGCAATCACCCAACCTATAAGATAAAAAGCCATTATAGAGGAGGTGAAAAAGCCTCTATTATTGGTTGGTGCACTCTCGGCCATCATGGTCACAGCAATAGGTATACAAGCACCCAAACCAATCCCACTTAAAATCCTGAGAAATGCAAAGACTTCAAAACTATGCACAAAATAAATTGGCAAAGTTAGCAAGGAATACACCGCAACAAACAAAGCAAGCGTCTTTTTTCTCCCGATACGATCTGAAATAACTCCTGCAATAAGACCCCCAATCATTAATCCAATTAGGCTCCATGATGCAAGACTTCCCGTTTGAATCTTAGTTAGTCCCCATTCCCGAGCCAGTTGCGGCATAGTATAAGCAACTATTAAATAATCAAAGCCATCAAACAGAAGGGTAAAACCCACTAGGAAATAAACTGTAAAAGTATATTTCGTGACGCCCAATGTATCAATAACCGAAGAAATTGAAGCTTTATGCATTCTTCGCCGCCTCCCCTGTATTCACGGCTACGGTTCTAGTTCTAGTTCTAGTTCGTCGACTAATGTACCCGTAATTTCAGTTTCCATTTTTGTTTCCTCCTTGTTAATAAGTAAACAGTCCCACTAATCTCAAAACAGCATTGATTTCTATCGCTTAAATACCACTCCCTCCTTGTTATTGGCTTCATAAATCAGCTATGATAATGGATATATGCAAAATCAATACCAAAAACGGAAAATATTTGTCCATAAAAATAGATAAGTCTGAATT